>JASHQM010000013.1 GCA_030039165.1 Candidatus Sulfotelmatobacter sp.
TGATGGGTCCTGAAGGCGCGGTGGATATTGTTTTCAAGCGGGAACTGGAAGCCGCAGGCAATGGCAGCAAGAACGGAGACCGCCAAGCGGATGGGCCAAAACGAAGCCATGCAGAGCAAAGCCGCGAAGCGGTTCGTAATAAGAAGATCGAAGAATTCCGCGACCGCTTCGCCAGCCCATACGTGGCCGCGGACCGCGGCTACATCGACGCCATCATCCAGCCACACGAAACGCGGCAGAAGCTGATCCAGGCGCTGGCCATGCTCGAAACCAAACGCGACAAGAACCCGCCTAAGAAGCACGGGAATATTCCGCTGTAGCCCCGTTTGCTAATTGAAATTGCGCGGTTTTTGTGGGAAACTCAAGTAATCGCTTGGGCGAATAATAAGCGAAATACCAGTGGGCGAATTCGTCTCATGGCTCAGAAGAAAGAACCGCTGGAGTTGTCTGAGGACGGCCTCATTTCGCCGGAGGTCGGGGCTTGGGCTGAAGACAAACATCGCCTCGTCGCTCTTTATGCAAGCTTGTTCTCGTCGGGAATGAAAGACAAGTGGGATAACCGCGTTTACGTCGAGTTGTATGCAGGCGCGGGCTACGCCAGAATCCGCGAATCCGGGAGGTTGATCGCCGGATCTCCGTTACACGCATTGCTGGTGAAAGATCCGTTCGACAAATATGTTTTCTGCGAGGAAAAACCTGACAAGCTTAGTGCACTGAAAGTTCGCGTAGCTCGCCATGCTCCTAGCGCTGCAGCGGCCTATGTCGAGGGCAAGTGCGACCTTAAGGTGCATGAGATCTCGGCGGAGATTCCGCAAGGGATGACGGGCAACACGGTTCTTTCCCTCTGCTTCGTCGACCCGTTCGATATTGGGATCAAGTTTGAAACAATCCGCAGGCTGGCGGAAGGCCGATATGTCGACTTCCTGATTACGCTCGCGCTCGGGATGGACGCTAATCGCAATTATGAGCACTACATAAGGGAAGACAGATTAAAAATTGATGATTTCTTGGGCGCGAATGATTGGCGCCAGCGGTGGGCCGCGGCGCAGTGGGACGCAGTGAAATTTACTAGATTCTTAGCAGATGAGTTCACGAAAAGCATGGCAACCCTCGGCTACATTCCTCCACAGTTTTATACGATGAAGGAAGTGCGGTACGAGAACTTGCGATTGTATCGGCTCGCGTTGTTCTCGCGGAACGAACGCGCATACAAGTTTTGGAGCGAAGTGTCGAAGTACAGCACGGATCAGCGGTTTCTTTTCGATTGATCATGTCCCTGAACTCGCACATCGAATGGACCGACGCCACCTGGAACCCGGTCCGCGGCTGCACGAAGATCAGCCCCGGCTGCAAGCACTGCTACGCCGAGACATTCGCCGAGCGTTTTCGCGGCGTAAAGGGCCATCCCTACGAGCAGGGCTTCGATCTGCGCCTCGTCCCCGAGAAGCTGACCGAGCCATTCACATGGCGGTCGCCAAAACTTGTATTCGTAAACTCGATGAGCGATTTATTCCAAGACGGCGTCCCAGATGACTACATCGAAGCGGTTTGCCACGTCATGGTCAAAGCCAACTGGCACACATTCCAGGTGCTCACGAAAAGATCGGAAAGAATGCGAGAACTGCTGAGCACGCGCTTGCGCTTTGCCGCCGAACAATCACATATCTGGTGGGGAGTCAGCGTCGAAGATCGAAGATACGGCCTGCCCCGTATTCGCGACCTGCAGGCGGCACCTGCAGCCGTCCGCTTCCTTTCCATTGAGCCGCTGCTTGAGGACCTCGGCAGTTTCGATATTTCGGGAATCAGTTGGGCCATCGTCGGAGGCGAAAGCGGTCCCGGCGCCCGGCCTATGAAAAGAGAATGGGTCATCTCCATCCGCGATCAATGCCGCAAATCGGGCGTTCCATTCTTTTTCAAGCAATGGGGAGGCGTGCGCAAGAAACAACAAGGGCGCCTGCTCGACGGCCGCACCTACGATGAATACCCCCAGAGAGCCGCCTTACCAATTCCAGAAAAGGCAACCTGCCATGCTTCCGCCCGTGAAATATTGCGATCCTTCGCAAACCTGTTCCGACCTACGCAACTTGTTACGATTAGCTCCTAATCCGCCAATTACTGGCCCAGCATCCTTTCATTTCCGCGCCTGCGCAACTCGCGGAATCGACTGCAAGTCCGGGCGAAGCCGAATCTCATCCCAATCCTTGAGCAGCTTCTTTACTTCTTCCGCAATCGTTGCGCTGATTTCCATCAGCAGCCATCCTTTCGGCTTCAGCTTCGCTCGCGACTGCGGAATCAGACGCTCAATCACTTCCGTCCCTTTCGGTCCGGCAAACACCGCATTGCGCGGCTCGAACTTCCGTACTTCGAGCTGCACCTGATCTTCCTCCGAATCTCCCACATAAGGTGGATTGGAAACGATCACGTCGAACCACTCCTTCTCAAATCCGTCAAGCAGATCGCCGCGATGAAACCGAATGCGCGAGTCGAACTGATGTCGCGATGCGTTCGCGCGCGCAATCTCCAGCGCTGCGGCAGAAATATCGATCGCATGAATCTCGGCCTTTGGCAGTTCTTGGGCCAGAGCGAGCGCAATGCAGCCGGAACCAGTTCCAACATCTGCGATGCGCACAGTCGTCGAATCCATCTGCCTCGCGCATTCAAGTGCAGACTCAACCACATGCTCGGTTTCCGGCCGCGGGATGAGCACCGCAGGACTCACGAGCAAATCCATGCCCCAGAACTCCTGGTGCCCGGTGATGTATTGTGCCGGAATGCCGCGCGAGCGCTCGGCAAGAGCTGCCTCGTATCGCCGTAGCTCATCGGCACTTAGTTCTCGCTCGGGATGCGCGTAGAGATAAGCGCGGTCGCAGCCGAGCGTGAACATGAGCAGCAACTCGGCATTCATGCGCGGCGAAGGGACGTTTTCTTTCTTAAGCCGGTCGATTGCCGACGCCAGCGCTTGTCTGAGTTCCACAGCAGCTATTTCACCACAGAGCCGCAACCAGATTCGCGCCTCGCACTGCGAATGGTTACTTGGCAGTCTCGAACCATTGAGCCGGTTTCCGGTAAGATTCGGCCTAGATGAGATCGATCATCGTAGGAACGGCAGGACACATCGATCACGGGAAAACCGCGTTAGTGAAAACCTTGACCGGAATCGATGCCGATCGCCTGGAAGAAGAGAAACGCCGCGGCATCACGATTGACCTGGGCTTCGCGCACATGGAATTGCCTGCTTTCGATGGCGAGACGCTGCGCCTGGGCTTCGTCGACGTTCCGGGTCACGAGCGCTTCGTCCGCAACATGCTGGCAGGAGTTGGAGGGATTGATCTTGTCTTGCTGGCGATCGCTGCTGACGAAGGCGTCATGCCGCAGACCCGCGAGCACTTCGACATTCTGCAATTGCTGGGTGTGCAACATGGAATCACGGTGTTGACTAAGTCTGACACGGTCGATGCCGAGACCCTGGATGTTGTGCGCCTGGAGGTAGAAGAGTTTCTGCGTGGCACATTTCTGGATTGTCCTGCGCCGATTATCGCTGTTAGTTCGCTGACCGGCTTCGGGCTCGATGAGCTGAAGCGTGGCATGGTGGCTGCTGCGGGGCAGGTGCAGCCGCGCGATTCGCACGCGATAGCCCGCCTACCCATCGATCGAGTCTTCACGATGAAAGGATTCGGCACTGTCGTCACGGGAACGCTGGCCAGCGGCACGATTCGGCGGGAAGACGAACTCGAAGTTTTGCCGCCGGGAAGCCGCGTGCGCGTGCGCGGAGTTCAGGTGCACGGCGTAAGCGCAGATGCGGCGTCAGCCGGCCAGCGGACTGCATTGAACCTTTCAGGCGTGAGCAAAGACGAGTTGTCGCGCGGAATGACGCTCACTGCTCGTTCGCTGTGGAATACCACGAGCCGGGCGGACGTGAGATTGAGGCTGTTAGCTGCCGCGCCGCGAGCGCTGAAGAATCATGCACGCGTGCACTTTCACTCGTACACGATGGAAACCACTGCACAGATTGTGCTGGCAGGGCTGAAAACAGCGCCCGTTGCCCCATCGGGCAGCAAGACAGCAAGCTCAGCGCAAATGGAGTTGTTGCCGGGAGGGGAAACATTTGCGCGGCTGAAGCTGTCAGAAGCAGCGCTGCTTTTGCCAGGCGATCGGTTTATTATCCGGCAATTCTCACCTGTTGTCACCATAGGCGGCGGGGTTGTGCTGGATGCAGCGCCCGTGCCCCACATGCCGGGTCATGCTGAATTTCTTAAGACGTTAGCGGGCGGGAATGCCGAGGCAATTTTGCGGGCTCGCGTGGCGCGAAGGCGGCAGGAAGGAATTTCAATACCTCACCTGGTTGCAGAAACGGGGTGGACTCAGACGCAGATTCAAAAACATCTTGCGGCGGCGCTGAAGAGCGGCGAAGTGGTTCAAGTGGGCCAACGCCTTCTGGATGGCCGCGGGGTCGAAGAGTTGCGGTCGCGCGTTGTAAGTTGCGTGGGCGCATTTCATAAGAAGAACCCTCTGGTGGGCGGCATTAATAAGGAAGAGTTGCGGGAACAGATTGGAGTGAGTTCTGAAGTCTTCGAACCGCTAGTTTCTCTGCTGATTCACGATCAAAAACTTGAGTTGGCCGCCGATACTCTGCGCCTTCCCGGCCAGGGCGTGGTCATGAAGTACGAAGAGGCGGAGTCGAAGAGAGAAATCGAAGAGGCGTTCGCGTCGGCGGGATTACAGGTACCGGCTCTGAAAGAAGTGCTGGCCGCATTGAAGGTGGATAAAACGCGGGCGCAGAAAATCGTGACTCTGCTGCTGCGCGACCGCGTGCTGGTGAAGGTTTCAGACGAACTGATATTTCACCGCATGGCGCTCGATAGCTTGCGACGCCAGGTTGCAGCGTACCGGACCAAGTCGGCGAAGATCGATGTCGCTGCTTTCAAAGAGATGACGGGGGTCACGCGAAAGTACGCGATTCCCTTGCTCGAGTATCTTGACCGCGAACGGGTCACCCGGCGCGTGGGAGACGCGAGAGAGATTTTGTAGCATCATTTTTCAAGTGGTGACGGGTCGAGCCATTTTCCGGTGATGTATTCTTTTTGCGATGCTTGTGATTCGGCCGGCAACCCCGAAAGATGTGCCTCTGCTGCACACCATGATCCACGAACTTGCGGAGTTTGAGCGCGAACTGGAATTTTGCCTCATTGAGGAAAAGGACCTGGCGCGCGATGGGTTCGGCGCAAATCCCAAATTTCAGGCGCTGATCGCCGAATGGGATCGTCAGCCCGCGGGGTTCGCCGTTTACTTTAATTACTACTCCACATGGGAAGGTCCCGGCCTCTACTTGGAGGATTTGTTTGTGCGGCCGGAATTTCGGGGCAAGAAAATTGGAGGCACATTGCTGGCTACAGTAGCGCGGATCGCTCTAGAGCAGAATTGCCGGGCTCTGCGCTGGGAGGTGCTCGATTGGAACACCAATGCGATCGAGTTGTATAAATCGCTGGGCGCAAAGTTTCTGGATCAATGGACATCGGTTTTATTAACCGTTGACGGGCTGCAGCGGTTGGCGAAGAAAAGCCTGGCCGAACAAAGACATGCGGAAAAACGCAGATGAGTGCTCCGGTTCGAATTGTCGGCGCGGGGCTTGCCGGTTCAGAGGCGGCGTGGCAGTGTGCGCAGCGGGGCGTGAAGGTTGAATTGTTCGAGATGCGGCCCGTGAGCTCGACTCCTGCTCATCAGACCGGGGATTTCGCCGAACTGGTGTGTTCGAATTCGCTGAAATCCGATAGTGAGAATACGGCTCCGTGGTTGTTGAAGGAAGAAATGCGGCGGGCAGGTTCGCTGCTATTACAAATCGCGCGGGAGTGCGCGGTCCCGGCAGGGCATGCGCTGGCGGTCGACCGCGTGGCGTTTGCCGCGAAGGTGACGGAGGTGATTTCGCGCGAGCCGAGGATTACGATACGGCGGGAGGAAGCAGGCCGCATCGATGAGAGTGGCGAGCAGGTAACGGTGATTGCCAGCGGCCCGCTCACTTCGGAGGCGTTGGCCAATGAGATCGGGCGGCTGAGTGTCTCGCTATCTTCCGCAGAAACCACGGAAGCGTGGGGCGCCGAAGGCAGTCAGCAAGCAGGCGTGCCGTCGCCACATTTGTATTTTTATGATTCGATCAGCCCCATTGTAGAAGCTGACTCGATCGACATGTCGCGTGTGTACATGGCGGCGCGGTATGAAAAAGGCTCGGCGGATTACATCAACTGCCCCATGACGCGGGAGGAATACGACACGTTTTACGATGCGCTGTTGGCGGGGCAATCGGTCGAGGAACACGATTGGGAGAAGTTGAATTACTTCGAGAGCTGCTTACCGATTGAAGAAATTGCGCGGCGGGGACGCGACACCTTGCGATTCGGGCCGATGAAGCCGGTGGGGTTGAAAGATCCGCGCTCCGGCAGAATGCCGTATGCGGTGGTGCAATTGCGGCAGGAAAATCTGCGAGCGGATTCCTACAATCTGGTCGGCTTTCAGAATCATTTGAAATTTGGCGAGCAGGCGCGCGTGCTGCGCATGATTCCGGGCCTCGAAAACGCGCGCTTCCTGCGCTACGGGCAGATTCATCGCAACACCTATATCAATAGCCCGACACTACTGAACGAAACGCTGCAAATGAAAGCGCATCCGCGGGTGTTTTTTGCCGGGCAAATTTGCGGCGTGGAAGGTTACGTGGAATCAATGGCCACGGGATTACTGGCAGGCGTGAACAGCGCAGCGCTGGCGCGGGGAGAGCAGGTTTTCCCAGCGCCGCGAGCTTCGGCGTTCGGATCGTTGACCCATTACATTACTCATGCCGACGCGAAGAATTTTCAGCCGGCGAATATCACATTCGATCTTCTGCCGCCGTTGGATGCCAAGATCCGGGACCGCAAGCAACGGCACCAGCGGCAGTGCGAGATAGCGCTCAGAGAATTCGACCAGTGGATGGAATCGGCTCTGGCCGCGACGCATTGAAGGTTCCGGGTTGCGAGGCGCGGATTATGCGGCGCCTAAGAATCGATGGCAACGTCCTTGCCGAAAAATGAAATCGAGATTCGCCGCGCGGTTGAGCAGGATGCGCCGGCAGTTGCGAATGTGCTGAAGGTCTCGTTCCTGGAGTTCAAATCCCTTTACACGGAGGGAGGATTTGCGGCGACGGCACTCGATGCCAGCCAGGTGTTGGCGCGCATGAGCGAAGGTCCGGTTTGGGTGGCGCTAAGGCAGAATGAAATTGTTGGCACTGTGGCGGCGGTGATAAAAGCAGAATCGGTCTATGTCCGAGGGATGGCGGTTGGCCCGGCTACCCGGGGTTCGGGCACAGGCGCTCGCTTACTGCAAGAGGTCGAGAACTGGGCACGTGCAGGCGGCCACGCGAGGTTGTTTCTTAGCACTACGCCCTTCCTCGATTCCGCGATTCGTTTATACGAGCGATTTGGATTCCGCCGAAGTGGCAGTCCCGGCGACCTGTTCGGGACGCCACTGTTTACGATGGAGAAGAAGCTGGGTAAAACTCGCCTTATAAACACCTGAATAGGGGCAAAGGCGCAGCATATTTCGTTGACTCGGAAATACCTGGTCTTTAAGATGGGGCGTCTGAAGCGGGCGTTCGCGAATGATTCACCCGACATACCAGCACTTGTGGAGGAAAAGTGGCGCCTTATCGTCGTCTGTTGTTTTATCTGGCCCTCGTCTTCATTTTGGCAGCAGTTGTTAACGCGCAATCGCCAGCGCCGGACGAGATTTATGCCAATCAGAACCGCACCCCGGCGGGCAAATTGGTGAACGGCCTTCTCACCATTCATCTGGAGATTCGCGAGGGCACGTGGCACGCCGAAGCCGAAGATGGCCCGCCGCTCTACGTGCAGGCCTTCGCGGAAGCGGGCCAAGCGGCATCGATCCCCGGGCCGCTGCTGCGAATGCCGGTGGGCACTACTGTCGACGTGACGATCGATAACAAGCTGAAGAAACCGGCGACGGTATTTGGATTCAATACGCGGCCGGGCGATCCGAAGGCGGGAATCGAAATTCCGCCGGGTGAAAGCCGGAAAACCAGCTTTTTGGCCGGCGCCGCGGGAACGTATTACTACTGGGCCCGCACCGTCAGCCCTGAAAAGGATGAGCCGTATTTGCAGGATGCGCAGTTGAACGGAGCTTTCATCGTCGATGCGCCGGGGGCAGTAGTTCCTGATCGCGTCCTGGTGCTGAACCTTATGTTCACGCGCGCGGATGCGATTCACAAAGTTGTTGAGACGGTCAGCATCAACGGCAAATCCTATCCGTTCACCGAGCCACTGGAATACACGGAGGGTGAAACCATTCGCTGGCGAGTGATCAATCCCAGCACGAGCGAGCACCCGATGCACTTGCACGGATCTTTTTATCAGGTGATGAGCATGGGCGATTCAGAATCGGACACGCTCTATCCGGAGAACGAGCGGGAGTCGGTTGTGACCCAGAATCTTCTCGACGGCCACACGATGATGATGGAATGGAAGCCGGAACATGAGGGCCAGTGGTTGTTCCACTGCCATTTCAATAGCCATATTTCAGTGGAGGAAAGAGTTCCAATTTTCATTCCGTCAGAAGTGCCCAACAAGAATGCTCCGCAACACGTGGCTTTGCATGATATGCACGAACATCAGGACGCGACGATGCCGATGAAGGATATGGCGGGACTGGTGCTCGTCATTCACGTGAGACCCAAACCTGGAACCGCGCCGTACGTCGAAGCAGCGGCGGTGCACAAGATCGATCTGGTTATCGAACCCGAGGCCGGGGGCGGCACGACGCCGACTTTCTCGTGCTCGGTGCGCGAGGGAAAGAAGATTGTGGCGTCAGAGAATACCATGGGACCGCCGATCATCGTAACCCGTGGCGAGCCGACCGAGATTAACGTGGTGAACCACCTCCACCGGCCGACCTCCATCCATTGGCACGGACTCGAACTCGATAGCTATTACGACGGAGTGGTCGGCGGCGGCACCGCGACACGCGTTACGCCCGCCATAGCCCCAGGCGCCAGCTTTATCGCCCGTTTTACTCCGACTCGCGCCGGGACGTTCATCTACCATACCCACTTTGCCGACGAGGATCAGCTGATCGGAGGAATCTACGGCCCGCTTATCGCCCTGGAGCCCGGAGAAAAATATGACGCGGAACATGACAAGGTGCTGGTAGTGGGAGCGCGGGAGACCGGCTTTTTCCCGAAGCGGCTCACGTTGGACGGCGCCGAACAGCCCAGCCCGATGGTCTTGAACCGCGGGGTCAAGTACCGGCTGCGAGTGATCAACATTGCTCCCGATCTGGTGGCGTCGATTCGGCTGGGCACCAAGGAACATCCTGCGACATGGCGGGCGCTGGCCAAAGACGGGGCAACACTTCCGCCGTCTCTCGCGAAGCAGAGCGATGCCACCTTACATATCGACTCGGGCGAAGTATACGATTTTGAATTCCAACCTGAGACTGCCGGCGAGCTTGCGTTTGAAGTGAAGAACATCTTCGGTGCTGCAAAACTGACGGAGACGATCGTAGTGCAGTGAAGCTGTAGCCATGGCAGCCCGCGGTCCGGGGAAATTTGTCTCCGGCCTTATTCAGTTCTACTCCGTGAGCAAGTCGCCGCTTTTTCCTGAAACAAGAGAAGCCCTGGATGCGTATCTAATGATGCGGGCAGGAGGGGTGCGGCCGGCTCACTTCCGCTCGCCTTTGCCGTCAAAAATTGAAGAGCCTTCATGAGCCTTGTTGACCTCTTTCGCGACGTCTTCAGAACATTGTGGGCACACAAGTTACGTGCTTTTCTTACGATGTTCGGCATCGCCTGGGGCATCGTGTCGATTGTGCTGATGGTAGCGGCCGGGGAGGGCCTAGAGAAAGGACAAGAACAGCAATCGAAGACCCTTGGCAAGGATGTGATGATCGTATTTCACGGCCGCACCAGCCTGCAAGCGGGTGGTATTCACGCCGGACGGCTCGTGCACTGGGACGATGCGGACTTACCTGCCGTGCAATCGGAGACCCCCGATTGCCAATATGCGGTTCCGGAACTGGAGCAGAGTACAGTCCTGGCGCACAGCAATTACAACAACGCATCGTTCACGGTGACCGGATCGTATCCGGTGTTCGCTTATATCCGCAGCCTCGATGTAGGCCAGGGCCGATTCTACGACTGGAACGATATGCGCGAGGCGCGGCGAGTCGCGTTTCTCGGATCGGATGCGGCCAAGCAGTTATTCCCTGGCCGCAATCCTGTCGGGGACAACGTTTATCTCAATGACTTTCCTTTCGTTGTAATCGGCGTGATGCAAACCAAGAAGCAGGATTCGAGCTATGACGGCTGGGACGTGAACAAGATTTTTATTCCGTTTTCCTCCATGCGGCGCGATTTCCCCGACAAACCGCCGGGAACCGCGACCACGTTCGATCAGTTGCTGGTGACGCCGAAATCAGTCGAGCAGCACGAAGCCTGCAAACGCGAGGTGCGCGCGGCGCTGGCACGGATGCACCGATACGATCCCAACGACAAAGAAGCCTGCGACATCTGGGACACGGTGGAGGAAGCGCAGGCATTCAAGACCATGACCGATGGAATGAAATATTTTCTGGGCGCGGTGGGGGTTGTGACGCTGCTGCTGGGCGGCATAGGAGTGATGAACGTGATGCTGGTGGCGGTGCGCGAGCGCACGCGCGAAATTGGCGTGCGCAAAGCGATTGGCGCGCCGTCGCGAGTGATTCTGCGCCAATTTTTTATCGAAGCGCTGATCATCGCTCTGGTGAGCGGCGGCATCGGCCTGGGAGTCGCATTCGGATTTTGCGCGCTGGTGAACTTGTTGCCTATGCCGGACTTCTTCGCCGGTTTAATTCCGGATTGGGCGTCGGCCCTGGTTGCAACCGGGCTGCTCAGCGCGATTGCGGTCGGAGCGGCCATGTATCCGGCGAAGCGGGCGGCGTCGATTGATCCGATTGAGGCGCTGCGCTATGAGGCGGGAGGGTGAAGGTGGGCGCCAAATGCGACTATTTCTGGCCCGCAAAAAGCGGGGGCGATTCGCGCGGCGCGCACAGGTCCCTTGCAAGGCGAAAGGCGAGTTGCTGGGGATGACAAACGGAACAGATTTTCCATGCTGATTGAAATCATTCACGAAGCCTGGATCGCGCTAAAGCGCAACCTTACGCGCAGCTCGCTTACCATGCTGGGAATCGTATGGGGAATCGCTACCGTGACGCTGCTCATCGCCTACGGCAGCAGCTTCCGCAGCGTGCTGGTGCATGGATTTGACGCGTTCGGCAAGAGCGTAGTGATCGCATGGCCGCAGCAAACCAGCGAGCAACCCGGGGGGCAACGCGCCGGCAAGAAGGTGGTCATTGAACAGGCGGACGTGGATATGATCAAGGCCACGGCGCCGCTGGTGAAGCATGTGTGCCGCGAAACGGTGACGCGCCCGCAGATTTCTTACGGCGACCGTACCGTGGGAACCGAGCCCGTGCGCGGCGTCTGCCCCGAATATGGCGAGATGCGCAACGAAGTGCCGGCGGAAGGCCGGTGGATCGACGCCACGGATGAACTTGAGCGCCGCCGCGTGATTTTTCTCGGTGGGCGGATCAAAGAGCAGCTTTTCAGTGGCCGACCCGCCGTCGGCGAAACCATTGAAGTGGCCGGCGTGCGCTTCACGGTGATTGGAGTGATGGCGCGCAAGATTCAGCTCAGCAACTATTTCTCAAGCGATGACGAATCGGCGTGGATACCGTACTCCACCGCGGGCGATTTATGGAACACGCGCTATGCCGCGGTTCTGGTGTTCGAGCCGATTGCGCCGCAATTCGAGAAGAAAGCCATGGCGCAGGTGCTGGCGGCCGTGGCCACGCGGCAAGGATTCTCGCCGACTGACCCAAAAGCTTTCCAGATGTTCGGGCGCGACGAATTTCGCCCGATCATCGATGCCCTGACCATCGGCCTGCAGGTGCTGCTAACCTTTATCGGAACGCTCACGCTGGGCATCGGCGGGGTGGGCGTGATGAATATCATGCTGGTCTCGGTTGATGAGCGCATTCGTGAAATCGGCTTGCGGCGGGCGTTGGGGGCGCGCAAGCGGCATATCAAACTGCAGTTTCTGGCGGAAACTTTGCTCATTATGTTGCTGGGCGGGGTGATCGGAGTGGCGCTCTCTTACCTGATCGCCTGGGCGGTGGGTACGCTGCCCATGATGGGACCGCTGTTTGAGGACAATTCCGGCCAGGGAGATATCCATCTGAAAATCTCCATGATGACGGTGATGCTCTCGACCGTCGTGCTGCTCGTGGTCGGCGTGATCAGCGGGTTAGTACCGGCAGTGAGAGCGTCGAAGCTGGATCCGGTCGAGGCGCTGCGTTACGAGTAAGTCACTGCGAAGCTACATACAATCCCAGGAACCGACCGGCACATTTCAGCGTACCTACTGGCAGAGTTCGCCTGCTGTCTTGCGAAACTGGTTTCTTGATTGCGGGCGCGATTCTTAGTACCTTGCTGCTTATTGATTGCAGCCCGAGGTGCACGTGCCGATTACAGCTGTAGACTCGATCACGCCGGCCATTGAACACACCAAGCAGCAACTGTTCAAGCCGTTTCGCATTGTTGAATGGACAAAGCTGGCCTTTGTCGGGCTGCTGGCGGGAGAGCTCGGCTCCAGCGGATTCAGCCGCTCCAATTTCAATATCCCGCGGCACACGGGAACCACGCAACCGCATTTTCCGCATTTCCCGAATCTTCCCGGTTCTCTGGGGGTCGATACCGCACTCATTATTGCTCTTGTAGCACTCGGCATCCTTGCCGCGTTCGCCATCGGAATCATTCTTATGTATGTAGGCAGCGTGATGCGCTTCGTCCTGTTCGACAGCATCGTTACCAGGGAATGCGAGATTCGGGCAGGATGGCGGCGCAGACTCGGACCGGGATGGCGGTATTTTGCCTGGAGGCTGGCTTACATTCTGCTAACGCTTGCGGGACTGATAATCGTCGTGGGCGCTCCGGTGCTTTATGTCTTCACTTCCGGATGGTACAAGGAGCCGAAAGAGCACCTGGCCGCACTGATACTGGGCGGAATCGTCATTTCTTTCGTATTGTTCGCCTTCTTTGTAGTCACGGCGGTGGTGCTGGTTCTGACCAAAGACTTTGTTGTGCCGCAGATGGCGCTGGAGGATATCAGCGTGATGGAAGGCTGGCGGCGTTTGTGGGCGATGATGCAAGTCGAGAAAGGAGCTTACGCGGTTTACATCGTGATGAAGATCGTGCTCGCCATCGTAGCCGGAATTCTAATTGGGTTTGCGGCGGTCATCGTGAGCTTGATCTATGTAATCCCCACCGCAGCAATAAGCCTGATGGCACTGCTCAGCGGCAAAGCTGCCGGGCTGAGCTGGAATGCGGAAACGATTACCCTGGCGGTGGTGATCGGATGCATTCTGCTTGCGGGCTTCTTGTATCTTGTGTCCCTTATTTCTGTTCCTGCTATCGTTTTCTTTCCTGCGTATTCCATCTATTTCTTTGCCGGACGCTATCCGCGTTTGCAGGCTGCTCTTTATCCTTCGCTCCGAGTTCCGCCAAGTGAGTTGCCCGTATCCCCGTAAGCGGTGCGGAGTAACGGAACCGCCGCGCTTTTCGGGAACCCGCAAGTCTTTGTGCGCGGGGACGGCGATGTGGATTTTCAGTACGTGGCGGACGTGATCGATGTAGCGCACCAAGCGGGCGTGGAGCGAGTGGGGCTGCTGACGATGGATCGGGAAGCCGCGGGAGAGTGATCTTTTATGGCTAACAGTCTCCTGGGTGCAAGAAGGCAATGGTGAGTTTACAGCCATCCCTTGGTGCGGG
>JASHQM010000122.1 GCA_030039165.1 Candidatus Sulfotelmatobacter sp.
GATCGCGCTGGGCGGGCGGAGGTTTGCGCAGGCCAAGGCTCGTGGCTTCGTCGCGCGTGACGTAGCGAACGTCGACGGGGCGATTTTCAATCATGATTTCGTTGGCCAGCTTCTCGGCGGCTTCGACCTGATTCTTGGTGAGCGAGGACGTATCAAGATCGATGGAGCAGTAATCATCTCCCATGTGGAAGGAGACCGTTGGCATATCGAAGAGGCGCACGAACGCAGCGGAAAGAACATGTTGTGCGGAATGTTGCTGCATGTGGTCGCGGCGGCGGGCGCGATCGATTTCGCCGTGGATGCGGGTTCCGGGCTGCACGTTTTTAACTGGAGCTTCGAGGTAGTGAACGATGCGGCCGTCTTCGCCTTCGGCGACTTCGGTGACGCGAAGACGGGAGTTGGAGTTTCCGGAAGTTGCGACTGTGATCCAGCCGGTGTCATGAATCTGGCCGCCGCTGGTGGGATAGAAGGCGGTACGGTCGAGAATCAATGCCGGGCGCGGGTTTTCCAGGGTATCGCGGACTTCGGCGTCGAAGTTGTAAAGGAATGAGTCGCGGTAATAGAGGCGGTCGGTCATCTGGATTAAGAATAAGAATGACGGCAGGCGTTGGCAAGTCAGAGTCTCGAGTTAAGCACAGACGGCACAGAGGTGCACAGGGTAATGCTTTTGCATTCGGCTTCGATGGTATCTTTAGGTTGCGCGGTGGCGCAGTCTGAATGGACATTCTGCAAAAGCTCTTTGAGCGGCATTTCGGCGCACCGGCGACAAAAATTCAGCCGCTGCAAGGGCAGCTTAGCGCTTCGGGACGGAACATCGTCCGCCTGAGCAACGCCCGGGCGAGCGCGATTGGAATTCTGTATGGAGTGCGCGAGGAAAATGCGGCCTTCCTGGAATTCTCGCGGCACTTTCGCCGGCATGGCTTGCCGGTGCCGGAAATTTATGGCGAGGAGTTAGAACAGGGCGCTTACCTCGAAGAAGATCTTGGCGATGTGACGTTGTTCGATTTTCTCTCGCAAAATCGCACAGGTGATGTGATCGCACCGCCAGTTATCGAAGCCTATCGCAAGGTCGTGGCCGTGCTGCCCCGATTTCAGATCGAAGCAGGGCGCGATTTGAATTATGACGTATGTTATCCGCGGCGAAGTTTTGACCGGCAGTCGATTGCCTGGGACCTGAATTACTTCAAGTATTATTTTCTGCGCTTGGCGGGCATTCCGTTCAATGAGCAGGCGCTGGAGGATGACTTCGCGGCATTGACGGATTTTCTGCTGAGCGCGCCTTCCGACTATTTTCTGTATCGCGATTTCCAGTCGCGCAACGTCATGCTGCCAGAGGGGCGGCCTTTTTTTGTGGATTACCAGGGAGGGCGCAAGGGAGCATTGCAATATGACGTCGCTTCCCTGCTCTACGATGCCAAGGCGGACCTGCCTCCGGCGCTGCGGCAGGAGTTGCTCGATCTTTATATCAAGGAAGCGTCAGCCTACACCGCTCTCGATCGCGACGCTTTCCTGCATCATTATTATGCATTCGTTTACGTCCGCATTTTGCAGGCGCTGGGAGCGTATGGGTTTCGCGGATTTTACGAACGCAAGGCGCATTTTTTGCAAAGCGTGCCTTACGCGCTGAAGAACTTGCGCTGGCTGCTGCACAATGTAAAGCTGCCTATCGCCGTGCCCACCTTACTGGCAGCTTTCAACAGCATGTTGGGCTCGGAAAAGCTTCAGGCGCTGGCGTCAGAAGCCGACAATCTCACCGTGCGGATTACGAGTTTTTCTTTTCATCGCGGCTTGCCAAAGGATGAAACCGGGCACGGCGGAGGGTTCGTTTTTGATGGACGGAGCTTACCGAATCCGGGTCGGGAAGAGCGATTCAAGACGCTCACGGGAAAAGATGTGCCGGTGATCGATTACCTGAATCAGCAGGAAAGCGTGCATCAGTTCATGGCGAGCGTGATTTCGCTGGTCGAACAGAGTGTAGCGAACTATCAGCAGCGCGGTTTTAAGAGTCTGGCGGTGTCGTTCGGATGCACGGGTGGGCAGCATAGGTCGGTGTATTTGGCGGAGCAGTTAGCGAAGCGGCTGAGGGAGCGGAATGGAGTGGATGTGATCGTGCGGCATCGGGAGCTGGAGGTTGGAAGCGTGGCACAAAAAGGCGCGCATCAATATCAATAGGGATGCGAGCCAAACGCTCGTCTTTGGTGCGCCGAACGAAACGCGGCGCTTCGCGCGGCTCGCCCGGTTCCTTGGCTGCGCAAAAGAGGCTTGCTCAGGATGACATTGCAATGAAGGCCATGATACTTGCCGCTGGTTTGGGCACGCGGCTGCGGCCGCTGACGAACGATCGTCCGAAGGCACTGGTGGAGGTGGGCGGAAAGACGCTGCTGGAAATCACGCTCGCGAGATTGCGCGAATTCGGAGTGCAGGAAGTCATTATTAATGTGCATCACTTCGCCGATATGGTTGTGGATTATTTGAAAGCGAACGGCAATTTTGGAATGCGGATTGAAATTTCGCGCGAAGAGGAGCTGCTCGATACGGGTGGAGGATTGAAAAAGGCCGGATGTTTTTTTCTGGAAGACTCTCTGGATCGGGACGAGCCTTTCGTTCTGCATAACGTAGATGTGATCAGCACAATCGATCTGAATCGCATGGTTGCATTTCACCGCGAGCATTGGGCATTGGCAACGCTGGCCGTACAGAAACGCGAAACTTCCCGATATCTGCTGTTTGATGAGAAAGGACAGCTTTGTGGACGACGTGCGGCAGGTGATGCCGAACCCGAAGCAGGGCGAGGGTTGGCGGGAGTGAGAGCGCTAGCGTTCTCAGGCGTGCATGTTATCTCGCCGCGCATTTTTCCGCTAATGACGGAAGTGGGGGCGTTTTCGATTATTGCTACTTATCTGCGGCTTGCCGCCCTGGGAGAAAAGATCGAGGCGTTTCGCGCGGATGAATACTATTGGCGAGACTTAGGACGCCCAGAGAATCTGGCGCATGCGTCACAGGATTCCGGGGGTTAGGTTCTTTCAGCACGCTGAATTGCTTCGACTAATTTAAGGCTAAACACGGAGGACACTGAGGAGCACAGAGTAAAACGCTTTTGCTTGAGGCTAAACACGGAGGATGCAGAGGACACTGAGGGAGGCGATTAAAGCGCGCCGGGCGAACACCGGAATTCACTTGTTGAATCCCACTTTAGTAAGCAGGTCGGTAAATCTTGGATCGTCGCGCAGGATGTCGAAGCCGGGATCGACTTTCAGGTTGGCGAGAGCAGGATCGTGTTGCTGATAAGCGGTTTCAAGAAGCGTCAGTGAGCGCTCTTTTTCTCCCACCATGGCGTAGGCCCACGCCAGATAAGCAGGCGGGAAGTAGTTGCCACTCGCGCCCGGGTTGTGCTTATTTCGCTCCAGTCCGGCGAGAATCTTCAAACCGACCGCACGATCGCCGGAGCGCGCAACCGCGACGGATCTTTCAAGAAATCCATTGAAGTCGGTGGGGTTGGCGATATTGGGAATCTGGAGAGCTTTCTGGTACTGGCTTTTGAAAATGTAGGAATTGGCGAGAATAATCCAACCGACTTTTTGATCCGGCATGTTGAGGACAGTGGAAATGGCGTCATCGAAGCGGCGCGCATTGTAGAAATTCTCGGCCAAACCCTCGGTGATCATGGGAGAGAGCGGGTCGAGGACTTGGGCTCTGCGGAACTCTGCGTCTGCCTTGGCAAACTGGTCCAGCTCCATGTAGTTCAGTCCGGCCCAGTGATGGGCTGGGGCGTAGTTGGGATCAAGTTCAATGGCTTTGCTGAAATGCCGTTCGGCTTCCTGCCAGTTCCATTCGCATTGTGACTCGAGCAACCCTTCGGTTGCATAGGCGCGGGCGAGGTTGGGGTCGAGCTCGAGCGCGCGTTGCAGAGCGACCTTGGCCCGGGGAACGCCTTCGGCCGGCGACATCTGGGTATTAATGGTCATTACTGTATAAGTGTCGGCCAGGCCCGCGTATGCGAGAGCGTAGTTGGGATCGTCTTTGATCGCGCGTTCGAAAAGGCGGATGCTCTCAAGCATGTCGGGAAGTTGGCGCGTGTTCCAGAGGTACCTGCCGTGAAGATAGAGAACGTGGGCTTCCGAGTTCTCGGTGTCACGCTTGAGCGGGCGCAGATTGGCAGTGTTGGGAATCCGCAGGGCCTGGGCGGTTTCCCGAAGAATATCCTGCTCGGAGGCAGCCAGGTCGGCGGGCTGGATGTCGTAGCCCTTTGACCAGAGATGAAAGCCGTTTCTGGCATCGATAAGCTGGGCGTCGATGCGCAACTTTCCCTGCAATTCACTGATGCTGCCTTCGAGCAGTGCCTCTGCATTCAAGGCCCGGCCGATCTTGCGCACATCTTCGGCTTTGCCCCGAAATTGGAAGGCGGAAGTTGCAGCGACGACACGGAGACCTTTGAATTGCGCAAGTCCTGTAGTGAGTTCTTCCGCGATCCCATCGGTTAAGTACGCTTGGGCCGGTTCGGCGGTAAGGTTCAGGAACGGCAGCACGGCAATCGATGTCGGCGTGCCGAGGCTGGGATGCCGGAATCTGACGAAGTAGAGTCCGGCCAAAATAAGGGCGGCGGCCAGGGTTACGGCTGCCGCTTTTCCCAGGAATGAACGTCCGGGCTGGCCAGACTTTTGGGTTCGAGAGCTCGCGACCGCGAGGTCAGCCTCGCGGGGCTTCTGGCGGAAGGCAGGAACGTAGCCTCCTCTGGGTACGTCAATGACAACTGGGTCATTTGCGCCCGGGCCTGCGTAATAGTCCGCCAGCTTTTTTCTCAGCCGGCCCGCCTCGATGCGTACTACGGGATCATCTTTCGGATCGTAGGCTACCGGACGACCGAAGACCTCGACTCCAAGCAGATACTCCTTGATCTGGCGGTCGTTGCCAGCGAGAGTACTCTCTACGATAAAGCGGAGGAACTGGCTTGGGCGCTGGGCGTTGAGAAACAGATCGGATGCGAGAACGCGTTGCAGTTGTGCGCGGATCTGATCGGGCGACAGTTCGGTTTGGGTCTCGATGCCAAAGTGGACAGCGCGCTCAGCCATCTGAGCTACTCCAGTCAAGGGGAACTTCAGAACAGACCCATTCGGGGGACGCGGATCAGTGGGGCCCCGCATTCGGTGGTCCGCGCAAATACAAGATAACACGGCTTGATACCGTAACAATACCCCAATTTCCTTGTTGCGAGGCAGGTTCACGGTGCAAAGTTGCTGGCCTGAAGCAACTGTCGGCGGGGGAAAACAATGAAGTTACGCATCATCGCGATGATTTTTGTTGTTGCATGCGCACAGGCTCTTTTCGCTCAGACGTGGACGATTTCCACAGTCGTGGATAACACGACGCCATGCAGCGCAACGGCATTTTTCAACCCATTGAATTTGTTTCCGGCCATCAATGGGCCGTGGGTGGTCTTCGTGGATGCCGGAGATGACAACTGTACGGCCGGCAATGGGCAATCCTTGTGGTCGTACAACCTGATTACAAATACATTTACGATGCTGGCCGACACCAGCACGCTGGTACCGCCTGCGAATACCTATACTTTTGAAGCATTTGCCACCGAGTCCACCGATAACCTTCAGGTGTACAACGGAACTGTACTTTTCTATGCGTACGACGCCGGTTCGAATTCCAGCTGTTACGGCGGCCTTTACACCGTTCCAGCCGGCGGGGGAACGATTTACCGGGTTGTCGATTATACGCAGAAGCTGCCGGGATACGGAGGCTATTTCTGCGGATTGAATACCAGTTACGGCATCAATGGCTTGCTCGGCATGTCGCTGACCCAAGACAAGATCGTATTTTCCGCGACCGGCGTAGCCACAGGCAAGTCTGCCAATAGCGGAGTCTGGTGGGCGACGCCAGGGGTCAATACAGCGGAATCCGATCTGCATCGTATAGCGGACTTTGGCACGACCTACCAATCTTCGCTTCCTGGCGGTTGCAGCGGAAGCGAATGCTACACAGTCAGTACGTGGGCGGGAGCAAATATTGAAGGAACCACAACCGCGTTTACCGGAGGAGATCCGAACGGTCTCGGGTTGGATGGATTGTTCGTCAACACGTATAAGGGTGCCATTTTGCTTTCCGACGTTATCCTGCCCGGTGACACGGGAGCCGATCCCAGTCGTCCGGACCAGAGTTCCGGCTACGTTGGGCCGGTGGTCGATGGCGACAACATCTTCTTTATCGGCTCGGACCCCTGGTATGAGGGAAGCTGCGCTGGCGGCGCCTTCGCAGGCATTTTCGAAGTCGGCACGAAGGGTGGGACGGTCACCAGCATTATGAATACGTGCAACTCGCAGCCGAATGGCGACTCTCTCACCGCCGATTCCTTCACCCAACTCGCCGCCAATGGGGGCATCGCCGTCTTCCCTGTCACGGACAGCGTTGCCGGTGATGTTGTTCTGGATTCTTCGGTCAACGGCACCGTTTCCGTATTGCTGGCTCCTCTTGATCCTCTACCCAGCGGCGCATCCTGTGGTGGCGCTGTCCATGATCCGGGATGTGCGACCGCGGTTTCGCCTCCCGGAACAGACGCAGTCAACGGAGGCCGCATCGTGTTCGCTGCCGAAGGTGGTCCTTATTGGTATGACGAAGGAATCTACGTGGCGAGCCTGCCTTGTGCCAGCATGGTAAGCGGTGTGTCCGTAACCCTGGGCACGCTGAAGTACGACTCCAGCACGGGGATTTGGTCGCAGACTGCCACCGTCAAGAACACCAGCACGCAGACGATCACAGGACCGCTCTCGCTGGTCCTGGCCAATCTTTCCGGCGCCACCAGTTTTACGGACGGCAATGGAACGACGGTTTGCTTTGCCCCGGCGGGCAGCCCTTACATCAACTTCATTCTTACCGACAACGAACTGGCTCCGAAGAAGACCTCGAAAGTGACGCTGGATTTCAGCGCTCCATCGAATGCCGACATTACTTTCACCAGCGAGGTGGCCAGCGCCGGAGCGCGGTGAGCGCAACTAATACGGCCCGATGATTCCAGCGATGGCCCGGGATGCTGGCGAGGGCGTTCGCTCGATGCCTGCTTTATCCAGCACGTCCAGATATTTCAGGCCGGAGCCGGTGTTGAACAAAACGACTGTTTCGTCGGATGTGAAAAATTCGCTGGCGCGGAGTTTGCGGTAGGCGGCCAGACATGCCGCGCCTTCAGGAGCGGCGAAGATGCCTTCGACCTTGGCCCAGTGGCGGGCAGCGTCGAGAATTTCGGAGTCGGTGACAGCGATGGCGAGGCCTCCACTCTTTTTCAGAATATCGAGAATCAGGTAATCGGCGTAGGGCTTGGGCACGCGCAGGCCGGCAGCAATGGTTGCAGCGTGATCCCACATTTGGACTGCGCCGCAATTTTCATCCCAGGCTCTCACAACGGGAGCACATCCGGAAGACTGCACACTGATCATGTTCGGGCGCTCGGAGCCGATGATGCCGAGTTGTTCCAACTCCTCGAACGCCTTCCACATGCCGAGCAAACCAACACCGCCACCGGTGGGATAGATAATGCCGTCGGGCAGCTTCCATCCGAGTTGCTCGGCAACCTCATAGCCCATGGTTTTTTTGCCCTCGACGCGGTAAGGCTCTTTGGTGGTGGAAACATCGAACCAGCCTTCGCGCGACCACTGGGGCTTTTCTTTTAACTCGGCGATTTTGCGGGCGCAGTCGGAGATGAGGCCATCGACAAGAATTACGTGCGCGCCATAGTAATCGCACTCGACGCGGTTGGCGAGCGGCACGTCTTTGGGCATGAAGATGTGAGCTTCGATTTTGGCCGCAGCGGCGTAGGCGGCGAGGGCGCTGGCGGCGTTGCCGGCAGAAGGGATGGCGAGTTTTTTCAGGCCGAAGTGACGGGCCATGGTCACGGCGGCCGAGAGTCCGCGCGCTTTGAAAGAAGCGGTGGGGTTGAGGCCTTCGTCCTTGATAAGGACGCTGGGATATTCGCGGCTGCGAAGCATGGGCGTAAATCCCTCGCCGAGGGTGACGGGCAAAGCCTCGGGAAGGACGGCATCGTATCGCCACATGGTGGGGGCGAGAGGAACGAGAGACGCAGGCGTGAATTTTTTTCTGATCGCGGCGAGATCATAGCGCGCATAGAGGACGCCGCCGTCCTTGGCACAGACAGTTTGCGGGCGATCAGCCGGATAATGCTCGTGGCAACGGGTGCATTCGAGATGAGTAAGCCGAGGCACGGAGAAAGTTTAGCAGGAGGGTGGCCAACACTTCGCGGCTTTCGAGCTGCGAAACCACCGACTTATGCATCGTAAGGGCTTTATCACGGCTTGAAGTCTTCGACTAAGCGAAGTGAATTCCCACGTTTGCAGAACCGGCAAGGATGCGGAAAAAATGGAGGGGGACTCTATTCTAAATGCAGACGCGTTAACCAAATGCGACGGCCCCGCGAAATCCGGGGCCGTGCGAAACCGTGGTGCAGCTCTCTGACTAACTTCAGTATTGATGGGACAGAACGCAAAGTCAAGTTACGTGGGGAGGTTATCTCTGATTTCTCTCCGCGGGAAGCTGCGCACAAACATCAGCGGGCACGCGTTAACCCGGCGCGACTCCTACTTCGCGCTCTTCTTCGCTCGTTTCGACGGCGGGACTACGCCCTTTTCAGGCTGCTCCTTTTCGATTGGATCAGAGAGATTGTGCAGGGGCTTGTCTCCAGCCGAAGAGAACTGCGGACCGCCTTCGGGCACGGTTAATCCTTCGGCGGTGTCGGTGACTTCATTGAAGGTCGATCCTGATTTCTTGGCCGCAACGGCGAAAACGCCGTGGGGCACGCCATTGTTGAACGCGGTGGCGATGTAGTCGCCGACCATCAGTCCATTCTGCGAGTTGGGCAGCCAACCGAGTTGCATGGGACCGGCGAGGGTTGTATGCGCACTCCAACTTTTTCCGCCATTGTGCGAAGAAATATAGCCCACGTAGAGCCTGCAGCTCGATTGCGTGCAGCTGCTCTTGGGATAGAAATAGTAATGAATCGCCACGTGCGAGCTGGTGCCGGAAGTTGTGGGGTCGATGCCGATTCCGGGGATGAAGTGATCGACCGTGCTGGCGGTGGGATCGATGGGAATGCGCGCGACGGCTGACCAGTGCACACCGTCGGACGAAGTGCTGTAAACCAGATCGTTGGTCGAGCAATTGCTACGAAAGCGGCAATCTTCCCAAACTACCCACACGTTGCCGGCGCCGTCGAGAGCAGCCGAAGGCAACGGGCCGCTGCGGATCCCGCCGGCATCGGTGTGAACCTGAATGTTGGAAATGGTCACAGGCGCGGACCAGCTTGCGCCGCCGTTCGTCGATGTGAAGGCAGACTGCCCGTTAGTTTCAATCGGAACTACGACGGTGCCATTGGGCTGCACCAGCGGCTGGCCGCCAATGCCGAAAGATTCATTGGCGGTTGCTTTAGCCGCACCCCACTTTAGACCGCCGTCGGTGGAAGTGCTCATCAGAATTTCGTCTCCGTTGGCAGGGTTGTCCCACTCGACATAGCAGTTGCCGTAAAACGGGCTGTTGGACGTGCTGTCGCATACGATCCAGTTCTTGTCGGAGCTGACGACGTTACCGCCGACGCTGACCGGGTTCTCCCAGGTAAAGCCGCCATCGGTAGAGCGGCTGACGGCGACCGCTGGAGTTTCGCCGGAGTTGGCAATGGGCAAGGTGGCAATCATCCACACGTCGTGTTTGGGATCATAAGCGACGGCGGGATCGCTGGCTGCGCTGTAGGGTCCTCCGCCATTGCCGGTGGTAAGGCCGGGAAGAAAGCCGTGGCTCCAGGTGGTACCACCGTCGGTGGAGGTAGCCCAGCCGATGGCGGTCGCGCCGCCGGGGGCAATTCGCCCGGTCTGAAAAGCTGCGACCAGCGTCGAGCCGTTGGCGAGCACGTGGGGCTCGACCTCCGTGGCGTGTTGGCCTGGAGGAACGGTGAACGGGTCGGTGCTGATGGTGGCGAGCGTAACGCTGGGCTTCTCCTGGGTGAACGCGGCTGGCGAGAGATGGAGAATGCAGAGGCAGACCAGGGTTAGAACAGAGCAGAAAAAGAGATTGCGATTCATCGCGCTTGTCCTCGAAATGCGGTAACTGGGATCACGAAGTTAAAGAATGGCAGGGTATTCACGAAAAGCGGCAGCGGGCACCGCGTCCGCGACGATAGCGTGGTTGGTTGTGGAATGTCAATGTGAATCGTTTGCGCACTGGGCGCACACCGCACGAACTGGTGTCGAAAGTTTTCCCTATGGGATTGGGCAAAAGATGGCCGTTACGTCGTCGGTATAGACCAGACCCCACTGGCGAGTTTCCAGCAGGATATTTCGCAAAGCCGAGCCTTTGGGCACAAGAACAAACTGCGCCGGATGCTGGTTGAGAAAGTCCTGCCAGCCGGGTTCGACGTGAACCATCTTCAAGTAAGACTTTAAGAATGGCTCTCCGTAGAAATCGTGCCGGTCGTCGACGACGACTCTGGCGCGCGGGTACAGCCGATAAATCAAGTATCCACCCCAGTAATCGGGAGCCAGAATCGGGCCTTGCAGGGTCCGGCTTTCGAGATACTCCACCCCGGCGACTGGAAAACGACTCGTGTCGAAATGGGCGTCCATTAGGGGAGTTGCGGGAAAGTTGCCGCCATGCAAGGCGATCCAGCCGGTCAGCAGGGTGGCTGCGACCGCCCAGACGTGACCGCGCAGACTCAGTTCGATTGCCCGCATGCGTTCGAGAAAATTTGAGGACGAATTATCGGGCGATTGCACCGCGGCCACACGCAGGTTCGAATATCGTTCTATCGCTTCGGACAACCAAGGTCCGATGATCACAACCAGGAGCAACGAGGACACTGGTATGTTCCGCGAAGCATAGAGTCCGGAATAGACCGCGAACAGCATGACCAATCCATGGCTCGCGCTGACCTTGCGCCCTTGTGCCGCAAGCGCGACCAGCGCTAGAAGCAGTAACACCGCAAAACACTTTTGCGCCACATAGTGGAAGTTGGGGGATTGAAACTCGTCGATGTGATCCATGAGGAAACGGTTGGAAAGATATTCGTAGATATGAACATGGAGTTTGTAGCCGTATGGGTTGGCGAAGGTGGCAAGCGCGCTGAGAAGGCCAATCAGGGTCAGCGTGCGAAGGCGATGTTTTGCCCGGATCTTCTGCAAAATATCTGCGAATCGATCTTGCCTTGTTTTGATGGAACTCCATGCGCCGCTCAGCCAATAGATTGCGAGCAGCGCGAAGCCGGTCAGAAATCCCCCGTGCAGGTTGACCCAGAGAAGCATTAAAGGAGGCAGAAGCCACAAGCTGCGGTCGGGAGTTCGCACGATGCGGCGGGATCGGACTTGATCTGATTCGGATCTGTTAGAAGAATCGAGAATCCAGAACCAGATCAGGGCAAATAGCCAGCTCACCACATGCGGCCTTGCCTGGAAATGGATCATCGCGGCTGAGATCGCCAGCAATGTCAGGATAACTGCGAGCAACAGGTTCGTGCCGCGGCGAAGAAGCAGTCGAAAAGTCCAGGCAAACGTACCGGCGATAATCACCGCGGTGAACGATACGACTCCGTTCAGCCCAGCGACCCTGTCGAGCCACCCGACAGCGATATCGTAGAGCCACTCCCAGGCAAACCAGGGATGACCGGCCATGCTGGAAGAAAATGGATCGGTGTGAGGAATTGCATGCGCTGCCAGGATCAATTGGCCGGTGCGGATGTGCCATCCGATGCCGGCATCGCCGAGCAGGCGCATGGAAAGCGATGTAAACGCCAGGAGAACGAGCAGGGCCACAAATAGTACGTCAGTGACCGAGGGGATGAACCAATGCACCCAAACGGACTGCTCGTGCGATTCCGGTGAGCCGATTGCCATCGCGGTGAATCTTATAAAGAGAAGCTATGAAGGGCAAGGCTGCACACTCCGAAATGAAAACTTTGCCGCGGGTAGTCATCGTGGGCGCCGGATTTGGGGGGCTGACCGCGGCTCAGACTCTGGGGGGCGCAGCGGCGGCGATTACGGTCATCGACCGCAGCAATCATCACACATTCCAGCCTCTTCTTTATCAGGTGGCTACTGCGGGACTCTCGCCCGGAGAGATCGCTTCGTCGATCCGCTCGATCTTGCGTCGGCATAAAAATGTTGAAGTGTTGATGGCGGAGGTGACCGAGTTTGACCTGGCGCGAAAAGTCGTGAAGACTGCGGATCAGGAGACTGCTCAGGAGATTGCTTATGACTTCCTGATTCTCGCGGCCGGGGCGAGCCATGCCTATTTCGGGCATGACGAATGGGAGGCATTTGCGCCTGGGCTGAAGAGCGTGGAAGATGCGCTGGAAATTCGACGGAGGATACTTCTGGCGTTCGAGCTTGCGGAGCGCCGCGCCGCGGCCGGCGGGCCGCCGGTGCCGCTGAATTTCATTGTCGTGGGTGCGGGGCCGACGGGGGTGGAGCTCGCCGGCACGCTGGCGGAGATTTGCCGCCATGCTCTCGCGGATGATTTTCGAACGATTGATCCACGGCGGGCGCGGATTCATCTGATCGAGGGCGGAGAACATGTGCTGCCCTCGTATCCGCAAGATTTGTCGCGCAGTGCGCTTGAGCAACTCAACCGGCTGGGCGTGGAGGTGCTTACTTCCACCATGGTCACAAAGGTTGAGCCAGGCGCCATCTATATGGGCGAAGCGAGAATGGAAGCAGCCGTAATTTTGTGGGCCGCGGGCGTGGCGGCTTCGCCTCTGGGAAGGAAATTGGGTGTGGCTGCCGATCGCGCCGGGCGCGTGCCGGTGGAGAGCGACCTCAGTGTGCCGGGACATCCAGAGGTGTTTGTGATCGGAGATCTTGCGGCATTGAAGGATGCATCCGGGAAATTGCTGCCCGGGGTCGCGCAGGTGGCGATCCAGGAAGGCAGATGGGTGGCAAAGATAATTCGCAGGGAACTTGAGTGGGAACGTCAAGGTCTCCACCCTGTCTCTCAAACCGCGACAAAAGTGGGGCGCCCGCGCGGAACTTTTCACTATCACGATAAGGGTAGCCTGGCAACGATTGGGCGGGCGGCTGCCGTCGCGGACTTCGGCAAGATTCATATTTCCGGATACATCGCCTGGCTGACATGGCTATTTGTTCATATTTTCTTTCTCATTGGCTTCCAGAATCGCGTGCTGGTATTTGTCCAGTGGGCGTGGTCATACTTTACTTACGAACGGAGCGCGCGCCTGATCACGGGAAGCACGAACCTGCCGGGGTGGAACAGCAGCAGACTCGGAGAGCAAGGTGAAGCGGAGGAGCAAGAAATCTCTGCGGGGGCTCACAAATAAGAGCGAAAATAGCGTCTGCAAGATTTGGGGGCCTCGGGGCGTTTATGAAAACGATTGGGCTAGCTTTTTCTGCCATATTGGTATTCCTGTCGGTCTCCTCGACCGCACAGGCCGAGGTTCTGAAGATCACAGTGGATGACACAATCCAGCCGATTACCCAGGAATATATTGACCGCGCGATTGATGAGGCAGCGCGGCGCGACGACCAGGCGGTATTGATCGAGATGAATACGCCGGGAGGGCTACTCGATTCCACACGGCACATCATCGAAAAGATCACAACCTCAAAAGTTCCGGTCATTATTTATGTTGCGCCCAGCGGCGCCCGGGCGGGATCGGCGGGAATTTTCATTCTGGAGGCGGCCGATGTGGCCGCGATGGCGCCGGGAACCAACGCAGGCGCTGCGCACCCGGTAATGCTGTTCGGCCCCACATCGGTGAAACCGGACGACGAAATGGGGAGGAAGATCGAGAACGATGCGGCTGCGCTGATGCGCTCGGTGGTTTCCCGGCGTGGCCGCAATGTGGCGCTGGCTGAGGGCGCAGTGCGGGAATCGAAGTCGTTTACCGATCAGGAGGCGCTTTCGCAACATCTTATCGATTACATCGCCGGCAGCGAGAACGATCTTTTCCACCAGATGGAAGGGAAACCGGTCAAGCGTTTCAACGGAGACGAAGTCACTCTTAATCTCACAGGGCAGCAGGTGACGCCTTTCGGGATGACGCTGAAGGAAGAAGTCCTGAACTATCTCATGGATCCCAACGTCGCCTTTATTTTGCTGGCCGTCGGCGCGCTGGCGCTTTATGCGGAGTTCAACCATCCGGGGGCGGTGATTCCGGGAACAGTGGGCGTGGTGTTCATACTGCTGGCGGCGTTTGCCCTGAACCTTCTGCCCACGCGCTTCGCCGCGCTGGTTTTGATACTGGGCGCGTTCGCGCTTTTTGCAGCAGAGGCGAAATTCGCCACACATGGCGTGCTGACTATTGGTGGAATCGTTCTACTGACTCTGGGAGGATTGCTGCTGGTGGATTCGCCGATTCCAGAGATGCGCGTGCACCTGTTCACGGCGCTGGCGGTAAGCATACCGCTAGGATTGATTACGGCGTTTCTGATGACAATTGCTCTCAAGGCGACGCGAAATAAACGAGTTTCCGGTGCACAGGGATTGATTGGCGAAACCGGAATCACGCAAACCCCGCTGGCGCCACGGGGAAAAATTTTCGTTCACGGCGAATTGTGGGATGCGCTTTCGTCGGCTGATGTTTCTGCCGGGCAAAGAGTGGTGGTGCGGCAGGTAGAAGGGTTTCTTCTGCATGTAGATCCGCAGGCGGCAACGGAGTCCGCCGTCTTTTCGGCACCTTCCAGATAGGAACCTTCAAAGACGAGCACCACCCAGGGCGTAAAGGTTATGCCGTTCGTCCGTGCCACATTGGTTGCGGTTAATCAAACCACTACCCTGGCATCGAATTCCGCTTTGGCTGCTTGCTGGTGCGTTACAATCCGCGATAGGAGCGCTGCTCACTCCAGTCCAGAACGGAGGCGAAGATGGAAGGTTTCGGAATTGGATTTACTGGCATCGTCATCATCATCATCGCCCTGTACCTGCTCAGTTCGATCAAAATTCTTGCCGAGTATGAGCGCGGCGTCATTTTCCGACTAGGACATCTCTTGAGAGCGCCAAAGGGTCCCGGCGTGATTCTCGTGTTCAGCCCGATCGACCGCATGGTGCGGGTTTCACTGCGCCAGGAGGCGCTCGAAGTTCCCCCGCAAGACATCATCACGCGCGATAACGTCACCTTGAAGGTGAACGCGGTGATTTTCCTGCGGGTAATCGAGCCCAACAAGGCAGTGGTGGAAGTTTCCAACTATATTTATCAAACTTCCCAGTTCGCGCAGACTACGCTGCGCTCTGTGCTCGGCGAACTCGAACTTGATGAGTTGCTCGCGCACCGTGACAAGATCAATCTGCGCTTGCAGACCATACTTGACCAACACACTTCGCCGTGGGGAGTGAAAGTGGCGAGCGTCGAGGTAAAACAGGTCGATTTGCCGGAATCGATGCTGCGCGCCATGGCGAAGCAGGCCGAGGCAGAGCGCGAGAAGCGATCGAAGATTATTCACGCAGAAGGCGAATTCTCAGCCGCACAGCGCCTGGTCGACGCGGCGCATTTGCTGGCCACCGAGCCGGTGAGCGTGCAACTGCGATATCTGCAAACGCTCACCGAGATCGGCGTGGAGAAAAATACGACCGTGATTTTCCCGGTGCCGGTGGACGTTTTCTCTGGATTACAAAAGCTGATCGCAAGAGCCGGGGAGGATATTGAGCCTGCCGCGAAACCGGCGTAATGAGTTGCGGGTTTGGAAGGCAGATAATTTGAGATGGATTCTTCACAAGATACCGAAATCACGTTAGGCACGGGCAAACTCCTGGTCTTGTTTTTCGGCCTGGTGGTCATCTGCGCGGTTTTCTTTTCGCTGGGTTACACCTTGGGGCGAAAATCGGGGCCGGACCTCGGCTTGTCGCGAAGCGTGGCGGCAGCTCCGGTTGCGAAAAGCGCGCCAACCGACGTGTCAGGGGCGCATCCTGCGCAGCCATTGACCTTCTACAAATCGGTAGAGCAGAAAGACGCCAATACGCAGTTGACTCCAGTGTCGACCGATACGCCAGCCAACCCCGCAAATGCCTCTGCGCAAGCGGGTGAGGGCTCCTCGCCAGCACCGCCGACGCCGGAATCGGCCACTCCACCCGATCCGATGGCGATGCCGCCGTCGGCATATTTCGTCCAGGTCGCCGCGGTCAGCAAGCAGGAAGACGCCGATGCGTTAGTGGATGCTCTCAAAAAGAAACAGTATGCGGCGTTCGTGGCAAACCCGGCCGACAACCTGTTTCGCGTGCAGGTTGGACCGTTCGGGGATATCAAAGCGGCGGAGGCAACCCGTTCGCGACTGATTAATGACGGGTATAACCCCATCGTCAAGAAGTGAGCTAGGTAGAAGATGCGGCTGCGGCCTGGGCTTTTTGCAACAAGTGACGAGTTTTGGAAATCAGTTCCGCCACTTCGAAGGGTTTCACCAGATAGGGCACATTGTTTTCCTGGAGGAATGAGCGCTGCTCGCCGTGCTCGACCCCGTTCGAGAAGGTGAAGAGAACGTGCTTTTCCATGTTCGAGCAATTCTGCTTGATCCACAGATAAGCTTCTTTCGCGTCCCAGTCGGCGGGCAGTTTGCCTTGCATGATAAGCGCATCGAAGGGCTCAGAGAGCAAACGTGTCTTTACGTCCTCGCTGCGAGTCGCGGTGATGACGCTCGCGCCGGCCCCAGCTAACACGTCGCGCTCGAACTCGATTACGGACTCTTCTTCCTCCACCAGCAGAATTCGCCCTTGAATTGCCCCTTCGCGCCTGGGTTGTGCAACTGCAACCGATTCAGGCGCCGCTCCTGCCGACGCAGCCACTGGCAGCCGGACTTCGATCACGGCTCCGCCTTCGGCGGCATTGTGGGCGGTAATATCGCCGCCGTGCTCTTTGACAATACCGTAGCAGATGCTCAAGCCGAGGCCAGTTCCCTTCCCTACGCTCTTAGTGGTGTAGAACGGATCGAAAATTCTTTTGGGATCTTTAATTCCGCTGCCATCATCGGCGAATTGCGCGCAAACCTCACCGCGCTCGCAATGCACGCGGATTCTGAGCTTGCCGGCGCGGCCGGTTTCAAGAATTGCATCGACGGCATTGTTAATGATATTGAGAAAGACCTGCTCGATCTGATGCGAATCGGCAACAACGATGGCAGGATCGCTGCAAAGATCTTTTTCCAGCGCAATGTTGTTGACCTTGAGATCGTAGTCGCGCAACGCGAGGGTTTCCTCCATTACCTTGCGGATATCCACTTCCAGCCTCTCGGGCTTTCTCTGCCGCGCGAAGGAAAGCAAATTCTGCACCACACGATGAGTGCGCTGCGCCTGCTTGAACATTTTGCCTACGTAATCCTGAGCGCGCTCGTTCAAGCCTTCGCTTTCGAGCAGTTGCGCATAGCCGAGAATTGCGGTCAGGGGATTGTTCAACTCGTGCGCCACACCGGCGATCAACTGGCCGACCGCTGACATCTTTTCGCTTTGCAAAAGCTGTTCCTGAGTGCGGCGAAGGTCTTCGTACGCCTTGCATGTTTCCTCATAGAGACGCACTTTTTCGATAGTTGTCGCCAACTGGCGACTGATGGCGACCATCAGATTTTCTTCGCCGCTGGAGTATTGGTACTCGGCCTGGCTGCGAAGGCCCATCATGCCGATGGGGCTATCCTTGCCCCAGAACAAAACCCAAATCCAGGCGCCATCGCTATCAGAGCGGATAAACTCGGCGACAGCCGGGCTAAGATGGGGAATGTATTCGGCGGTGATGACTTCGGCGCGCGAACGCATCACGAGATCACCAAAGCCGTCAGTGAAATTGACTTCTGCGGGACGAGATTTGTCACGGCTGCGCGGCCCCCATGCAGCGCGGCGGCGGAAGGTTGGGGCATCGGAATCGGAAAGATACACGGCTCCGCTCTCAGCGCCGAACAACGAAACTACCTGCCGCAGGGTAAGGTTCAGGATTTCGTCGAGGTCGAAAGACTGAGTGGCGACAACCGCCATCGCGTTTAGGGCGTTGAGTTCGCGATTGCGGCGGCGCATTTCGTCCTCGGCGCGGCGCTTTTCGGTGACGTCGAGCACGAATCCCTGATAGCGATCGACGCGGCCGGCCGCGTCGCGCGTGGCGAAGCTGCTCTCGGCGGCCAGCAACAACGTCCCGTTCTTGCGGCGCATGGTCACTTCAAAATTGCGGACATAGCTCAGTTGCTCGATGCCTTTGCGGAATGCTTCGCGCTGGGCAGCATCGACGCGAATGTCTTCATCCAAATTCAAAGCCAGAAGTTCTTCGCGTTTTTCGTAACCCAGCATTTGAACAAAAGCATCGTTGCAGTCGAGCAACTGGCCTCCGGGCGTCGCTACATAGACGCCTTCCTGCACCTGTTCAAGCAACAACCGGTATTTTTCTTCCGCCGAACGCCGCTCGGTAATGTCGCGGACAATGTGAATCGTTCCCTTCTGCTTGCTGCCCTGTTCGGAATAAGAAGAGCTGGATACGGTGGAGAATCCGCCGAAGCACGGGTCGGGACCTTCAGTGATTTCCTCGCTGCCGCGTGCGCAGTAAGGGCAGCCGGTCCATTCGCCGTGGGTGTGCGGCAGTACTGATTCACAGGTGCTGCCGATCACGTCAGCCGAGGCGAGTTGCAACTCTTCCAGCAGAGTTTGATTGGCTTTGATGATGCGGAACTCGGCATCGTGGGCCACGATGATGTCGTGAACAGAATCGAAGGTGTTGCGCCACTGGCGCTGTGAGCGCAGAGTTTGTTCGAGCAGGCGGAAGTTTTCAATGGCGATTCCCAACTGACGCCCGCACGTTTCAAGAAATTCCAGTTCTTCGCCGGATAGTTTGCGTTCGTAGCGATTGCCGAGAACCACCAGGCCGATCGGCGATTTCTTGCCACGCACTGGCAAGGTCAAAACGTACTGCAACTTCTCCTGCTTGAGCAGGGCTGCATCTTCCGGGGTTGCGGCGGCGCGATGCGAAACCAGCGGCTGGCCACGCTCCAGCATCTGCGAGATGCGTTCGCTCAGTTCGGCGAATCCGGCGTCGCGCAGAAAATCGCGGGAAACTCCGACGGCATGGGTGGCAACCAGATTTCCTCCCTCGATCAAGCGGAACCATGCCGCTCGGCTATGGGTGACGGCTTTCAACTGGCGCAGCGCGTCTTCCATCATGCCGCCCTGCTGCTGCGCCAGCACGATGCTTTCGACGATGGCCTGCAAGGCGTTCGCCCGTTCGCTGCGGCCGCGTGCGTCGATGAGGGCGCTCAGTAACATCCCAACTCCCAGCAGAACATCGATGGCGACGAAGCTTCCCGCGGGAATCTGGCCGGCAGAAATAGGCCAAACAGAGCGCTGAGCGAGCAGACAGACTCCCAGCAGCCAGGCTGCGGCGTCCCAGCGTCCGCGGCGGGCGCGCAATAAAGCGACGGCTGCGATGATCTGAATGAGGAGGCAGGAGAATTCGAATGCGACGCGCAACGGAAGCGAATCCGGCCAGAACGCGACCCGGGCGACGGCAAATCCGGCCACAGTGGCAGTGATTGCCGCCATGGGCGCCTGGAGATTTCGTGCTCCTACATATAAGAAAATTCCGGCGGCGAAGAATCCGAGAGCGGCAACGAACGCGGCCTGCTCAACCCCGGGAAGATAACGCGGCGCAATCCGCATCGCCATGCCATGCAGGACGACGAGCCGCGAAGCTGCTAGCAGCGTCCAGCCGGTGGCCCAAATAAAAAGCTGGCGCCGACGTAGGGTAACGCACAGCACAACGAAAGCAGCCAACACGATGACGAGGGCCCATTCCGCGGCTTTCAGAGACGCCAGCGCGGGTTGCACCGTGCTCCAGATTGTCCACAGGGAAGCGTTCATCGTTTTGGTTCAGTCCGGACGGGCGTGAAGCGGCCGAGCCGTCCGCAGACGTAACAATGCCTGGTTGTTGAATATCATGCGAGGAGCCTTTATCGACGCAATTTCGGACCTCAATGGTTACTTTTGGTACCTGTTCCGGGAGGGTAGATTTGTCGAGAGTATACTGACAAGCATCGCTCCGGGCGCCCCAGCCAAGCGTGGGTGTTCGCGCCAAACCCTTATGCCGGAACGCATTCTGGTGGTCGACGACGAAGAAGCTATTCGCGAGATCGTTTGCGCCATTCTTTCGGCGGCGGGCTTCGCCTGGAAGCAGGCCAGCTCGGGCATGGAGGCGCTGGCTCTGCTGAACTCCGGCGAGCAATTCGAGTTGATGTTGTCGGATTTGATGATGGCCGACCTCGATGGCATCGGATTGCTGGAACGCACAAAAGAAAAATTTCCCGACATGCCGGTGGTGATGGTAACGGCCGTCCACGATATTTCCGTGGCGCTTCAGGCCATTCGCAATGGAGCGTATGACTATCTGCTCAAGCCCTTTGAGCGGGAACAGTTGTTGAATGCCGTAGGGCGGGCGCTGGAAAACCGGCGCCTGAAGATGGAAAACCGCACCTACCAGACGAATCTCGAGTCGCTGGTGGAAGCTCGCACCAATCAGCTGCAAGAAGCGATGGCAGATCTCGAGCGCTCCTACGACATTACCTTGCAGGCGTTAGGCGACGCGCTCGACCTGAAAGATGCCGAGACGGAGGGCCATTCGCGCCGCGTAACCGCATTTACGATTGCGATTGCGCGCGCCATGGGCGTGCCTCGGGAGCAAATTCTGGTGATCGCCCGCGGCGCCTTTCTGCATGACATCGGCAAGATGGCAATTCCCGACAGTATCCTGCGCAAGCCCGGCAAGCTGGATGAGAAAGAACGTACCATCATGCGCGAGCACTGCTACCACGGTTACCAGATGCTCAAGAAAATCCCTTTTCTCACGGATGCCTGCGACATTGTTTATTCGCACCAGGAACACTTTGATGGCAGTGGATACCCGCGTGGGCTAAAAGGAGCGGAGATTCCGCTGGGGGCGCGAATCTTCTCGGTCGCTGACACGCTTGATGCCATCATTTCGGACCGGCCTTATCGTCCGGCGAGATCGCTGGCCGAGGCCCGGATAGAGATCGCGGCATGGTCCGGACGACAGTTCGATCCGGAAGTCGTGGAGGTTTTTCAGAGGATGCCGGACGACGTATTCGAGGATCTGCGCCGCGAGATTAACGGGCAGAGTTATCCCTTCAGCTACTCGGCGAGCGCGAAGGCAAACTAGGACCGGAACACCCAACTGCGGCGGGCGCTTGGACTACATTTCCTCACTGAGGAATTCTTAGACTCAACTCACAATCCTCAGCTTCATGGCGGCAAGCTCCGCTCATTTTTTTCGTTCTAGAGAGTGACATTTCAAGATCGATTCTTCACAATTGAACTGTGAGGGAAAGATGAAACTCGCTTGTGATTTTCTTTCTATTTTCATCCTCGTCATTCTCGGGGGCAGTGCCTGGGCGCAGGAGCATCCGGCGGTCACTGCGCTGCCGAATACGGTGTATGTGGTCGCCGAAGGCAAGTTCGAGGCTCCTCCTGATACCGCGGTAATTCAGTTCAACGTATCCGTGCAGGAGGACACCGCGCAGAAAGCCTACGATCAGGCCTCCAAAGAGGTCGAACAGGTGCGGCAAGTGCTGCGCAACAATGAACTCGATCCTAAAATGGCGAACATTGGATTTTTCGGCGTGCAACCGGTTTACGAATGGAAGACCGGCAAACAGAAGCTGATCGGCTACCGCGTGACTACGAACGTCACGCTCAAGCTGAAAGATTTCTCGAAAATCGGGCCGATCACGCAACAGCTGGCGGACGCCAACGTAAGCGAAAGCCAGACGCTGAACTACATTCTGGAAAACATGGACGAAGCGAAGGATAAAGCGGTGGAAGATGGCTACCGGCGCGCCCGCAACGAGGCGGAGGCGATTGCCCGCGCTAGCGGCCGCACCATCGGAGAGCTTTCCTACGCTTCCATTGATACTTACGAGAACCCGCATATTCCCGTGCCGCATATGCGGGCGATGGCGACCGCAGCTCCAGCCGCGCCCGCCCCGACAGAAGAGTTCACTCCGCAAAATGAGAGCGTGGGCGCGCGCGTAAGCGCGATGTTTACGTTGAAGTGAGGCGGGGCAAAGCGGGCAAGAGTAATCCCACTTTTCCGCAGATACGGCCAGAAAATGACGTGCCCAATGGTTAAGACCCCGCCTTGGCTACCGTGATCCGGTTGGCGTCGATGGCGATCGGCCGCTGAATTTCCATCTCGATAGAGGTTCCGACTTCCAGCTTCACATCGGGGCCGCGTTTCAGCAACGCCCATGCAATGCCGGCCGCGGCTCCCACGCCCGCGCCCACCCGCGCGCCGTTCAGGCCGCCGGTGGCCAATCCCCCGGCAGTTGCCCCGCCCATGGTTCCGTACACGCCGTTCTTGGCCGCGTCTTCGACACGCTTGCCCGTATCTTTATCCTGCTGGATGGTGCCTTCCTCATCGGTTACCGATTTATTGTCGGCGCCGGGCGTGTTTTGCACGGAACCCGGCAACATCACCGTGTAGCCGCTTGGAAAAATGATCGAAGTGAAGTGCATAAGGATTTCGGAGCGTCCGCGGCCGTGACCGGCGCGCTCGACATGGGCAATCATTCCCTGAACATACGATCCCGCAGGGATAATGATGCGTTCATTCATGACGAACGGAAACGCGGTGGTGGCGTACACCGCGTCGCCCTCGCGAGCATTTTTTGTCGAAATGGCCTGAGCGAGGGAGAGAGGAATTTTCGTCCCCGTGGGGATAGTGATTGAATTGGCGTCAGCTTTGGGTGTGGGCGCCGCGGAGGCAGCCGGGGATTGCTGAGGGGACGGAGCGCCTTGTGTGGGTGCGGCCAGCGTGGCTGCACTGCTCTGCCCTGGTGGGGGCGAGACTTTTGGCGCATCTGCCCCCTGCCCAAGTGCGATCCCTGAAAGCAGCATGAATGTTAGCAGTCCGCGCATCGGCACCTCCCAAAGAACACTTATCAGCCAGAGATTATCACGACTTAGGCCCTACGATGCGGCGTTTGCGGAAGAGGTTATCTTTGCCCTCTGTTCTCGCTTGTCCTTTCCGGACAAGCTCTTGCACTGTGAGAAACAGATCATGGCAAGGCAAACAGAAAAACCGTCGGTGCACCCGCGATCTCGCTTACCCAAAAGTTTGAGGGCTTACCGGACATGACCGCGACGTACTGCTTTCCACTCTCCTCGTAGGTGATCACCCCACCTCCGATGCCTCCGCCCGTGTTAAACCGGTACAGCACTTTCCCGCTCCGCGCATCCAGGGTCAAAAAGTCGCCGGTCAACTCGCCGGTGAACACAACGTTGCCCTTGGTGGAGGATACGGCGGCCACCATAGGCCGCTTCGATTGATACTTCCATTGGACCACGCCCGTCGAAGCATCGATCGCGGTCAGCCATCCCTGTGATTCGTCGGCGAATTTAACCGTGCCGCCCATATACATTCGCCCGGGAATGTAACGTACTTTTTCTGCGGGCGAGAATGTCATGCACCAGTCCACTGCGTTTACGTAAAGCATGTTCAGTTCGCGATCGAGCGCCGGTCCGTTCCATTCCACTCCCCCGAGCGCCCCCGGACACGCCTCTACACCTTTGTTAGAGATCGGCACGTCAGCGTTCTTGATGGTTGTAACCGGAGTGGAATAGACGACTTCATGATTCTCCCGATTGAGTGTGCGCAGGATTCCGTCTTTTCCCACGGTGGTCAGCAGCGAAGTTTCCCGCCCGTCAATGTTTGTTTGAAAAAGAGGACTCACCTGGGTCAAATCCCAATCGTGGGAATCGTTCGGAACCATCTGACGATACCAGAGCAGTTTGCCTGAACGGACGTCCAATACGACCACCGAATTCGAGTAACGGTTATCTCCAGGCCGCAGGTTCGCGGGTAGGTCTGGCGCAGGGTTGGTGACAGCCACGAACAGTTCGCCTTTCTCCGCATCAAGAGTGAGCGGAGTCCACACCGCTCCGCCTCCCAGCTTGATGCGTTGAGGATTACCCCACGAGTTTGATCCGGCGAGCGTTGCTTCTGCTACCGTCTGAAACTTCCATACTGGTGAACCATCTTCTAAGCGGAAAGCGCCCACCCAACCGGGAATGCCGTTTTCGCTACCCGCCGGACCGATCAACACCAAATCTTCAAATAACAGAGGCGCCATGGTGAAGGTTTCGCCCTGTGCGGCATCTGCGGCCTTGACGGCCCACACCAACGCACCGGTTTCGGCATTCAGCGCCAATAAGTATCCGTCCGACGTTCCCCGAACTAGATAGCCGTCCTTGATGGCCACGCCGCGGTTGTTCCGCCATACCTCCGAGGCGCGAGGTTCCCATGTGTAGCGCCACTTCGGGCGGCAGTCGGTCGCGTTCAACGCGACTGTGCTTTTGTTGGTGGTGATGTACATGGTTCCTTGATACACAATCGGACCTGTCTGAAAATTTCCCTCGTCACCCACCTGGAAAACACAGACCGGCGTGAGCCGGTTGGCATTTTGTGCGTTGATCTGATCCAGGGCCACATACCTCGCCCCGGAGTAGTCGTGCGTGTGGTAAAGCCAATCGCGGGTCGAATCGACAGCCCGATTCAGTTCCTCCTGAGTCGGCCCGGCTCCCGTTTTCGGAACCGCCGCGGGGTCGCCGGCTACACGCAAGGGAGGCGGCGCCGCCGATTCTTTCGCCATTCCGAATTGCAAGCGTGCCTTCATTCGCGCCGAGCCTGCCACAAGAGGCTCGGCCGTACCTGCTTCGTATCCGTTCTGCTGAAGGATATAAGTGAGCACTGCTGTGTATTGCCCGGCCGCCATCGTTCCCGGCGACGCCTTTGGCATGGTAGTGCGGATGATGAAGTCGAGATCATCCACGGTCAACTGCGAATCGGCCCAGCCCGATTTCCATCGGGCCGCAAACGCAGGCCCGGCTAGGGGACCCGCCGCACCGCCCTGCAACTTGTCGCCGTGGCATGTTGCACACTTGGCGGCATAGAGCGTCTTGCCCTGGACCACCTGTTCATTGGTGAATAGAGGCGCCTGCTCCGGCTTTTGGCCCATAGCTAGCACAATTGCTCCGGCTACAGTGAATGCCACTGCGAGCAGACACGCTCTGGTCATGCGATTGCTCCATCAATCAATGGGAATGGTATGTGAACTTTCCGCTCAAGTCCTATTTGTCACTTGAGGCGCAGAGAGTATACACGTTGCCGTCCCATTCCCGCCGGGTTGATTTGATTTATGTTTGCGTTCCTGCGGATGCCAGAATCTTGTTAACGGCGGAAACATAGTCATCTATCTGGTGAGTTCTGACTAGCAAGCACGGCGGCTCCGTAGAGCCCAGCGTCGCTTCCCAACAAGGCTCGCGTAACGATCGTGACTCGCTGACTAACATCGTCGGTTTCGGTGGAGCTTCGTTTGCCTCCGGGGACATCGGTCGTGAGAGGATCATGCGGCGCGGTGACCGCGTAGACGAGGGAGCGCTCACGCAACTCTGCGAACATGTTCGCTGCAAAAGCGTCCCATGCGCTGGAAACACCTCCGCCGATCACGTACATGTCGAGGTTCAGCACGTTGACCAGGCCCGCGAGAAGAATGCCAAGATAGCGTCCGAAGCTGCGAAAGATGTGGCGGGCAGGTTGGTCTCCTTGAATCGCAAGGTTGTAGACTGACTTCGCTCCAAACTCAGGATCGGAGGATGCAGCCCGCGCCAACCCGGGCGCTTTTCCGCCGGCGATGGCCTCGCGCGCCATGCGCAAGATTGAACTGGCGGAGGCATATTGCTCGGCGCATCCGCGATTGCCGCAACCGCAGGGATAGCCTTCGGGTTCGACCGTCACGTGGCCGAATTCGCCCGCCATGCCGTTCATACCGTGCCAGATTTTTCCCTTGATTACGATGCCGCCTCCGATGCCCGTTCCTAGTGTGATCACTGCCATGTTCGGCACATCCCGGGCCGCTCCCAGCCACTGCTCACCAAGCGCGGCCACATTTGCATCGTTTTCTAGAACAACCGGCGCTCCTAAGCGGCGCTCGATTTCCGCCCGCACGGGGTATTCTTCCCATCCCGGCAAATTCGCCGATTTGCGCAGCATGCCCGTAGCCATGTCGATGATGCCCGGCACCCCGATGCCCGCACCTAGAAATCTTCCGCTACTCCTGTATTTGCCCGACAGTTGCTGAATGGCATCGCACATCTCCTGGATGACTTGGTCGCGGCCTCGAATCACCTGGGTGCCAAGCGTAATTTTCTCGAGCAATTGGCCTTCGCTCGTGACCGCCGCGATGCGCAGGTTGGTGCCGCCGAGATCGACCCCGATGGAGAATGCTGGCATGGCTTACGGAATTATAGAGGAGCGACGCCAAATGCTTTTCCGGCAGCGTCCGCTCCTCTAGCCGCCCAGCATTCGAGTAAGATTATTTGAGGCTACTTCGTCACTCACCTGATCGCGACGATTGAATGTCTACTAAAGCCGCTACAGCAGCCGTCCCTGACGTCGCGAAACTCGCCTTCCGCTTCGTGCTGATCATCGGCATCGTCAACCTCTTCGCCGACATGACATATGAAGGCGGGCGCAGCATCATCGGCCCGTTTCTGGGCTCGCTCGGGGCCAGCGCGACCATCGTGGGCTTCGTCGCCGGATTCGGCGAGATGGTCGGCTACGGCCTGCGTTCGGCCTCCGGCTACTTTGCCGACAGAACTCACAAATACTGGGCCATCACCTTCATCGGCTATGCGGTGAATATGCTCGCGGTGCCGGCGCTGGCGCTCGCGGGCAACTGGCCGATGGCGGCGGCGCTGATCATCGCGGAAAGAACGGGAAAAGCCATCCGTAGGCCCGCCGTCGACTCCATGCTCTCTCATGCCGGCCACTCCATCGGCCACGGATGGGTCTTCGGCCTGAACGAAGCGTTAGATCAGACCGGCGCCACGCTTGGTCCGCTGATCACCGCATGGGTGCTCTACCGCCGCGGCGGATATCCCCATGCCTTCGCTGTGCTGTTGATTTCCGCTCTGCTCTGCCTTGCCACTCTGGCTGTCGCGTGGATTCTCTATCGCCGGCCGCAGGATCTGGAAGCGGAAGCAGCGCGCGAAGCGAGCGACCGAACATTCTCGCACGCCTATTGGCTCTACCTGGCAGCGGGAGCGCTGATCGCCGCCGGATTTGCCGACTTCTCCCTGATCGCCTTTCATTTCCAGAAAAATGCAACCGTCCCCCAAGGCTTGATTCCCGTCTTTTACGCGATCGCTATGGCGACCGGGGCCATCACCGCACCCATCCTCGGCAAGCTGCTCGACAAAATCGGCCAGCCGGTTCTCTACTTTGCCTTTGGTATTCCGGCTTTCTTCGCGCCGCTGGTTTTCTTGTTCGGACAAAATCTGGAACTCGCCGGCATGATTCTCTGGGGTTTTGGCATGGGCGCGCAGGACGCTTGCCTGAAGGCGACACTGGCTTCAGTCGTGGCCTCACAAACGCGCAGCACAGCCTATGGGGTTTTCGATACCGGGTTCGGCATCGCCTGGTTTGCCGGCAGCGCAATCATGGGCCTGCTGTACGACAAGTCCATAATCGCCGTAGTTGCGTTCTCGATGAGCCTGCAACTTCTGTCGCTGCCTGTGCTCGCGCTTGCCGGTAAGGAACGGCGCGCCGCTCCAGCTTGATTTCTCTCTTTCGAAAGCACGCATAACTGGCAATCGGTAAACTGGGTTCAACTTTCACGGTTTTGTGGGGAACATGAATCGCTTACATCAATGGCTGTGCCGTTCTGAGCGCTGGCGCAGCACCGTCGCACAGAGACTTCCCTGGGCAATCGGTAACACGGATTTAGGCCCGAACGTTCTGGAAATCGGCCCTGGCCCGGGGCTTACGACAGACTTTCTGCGAACCTCAGTGCCTCGCCTTACTGCACTGGAGATCGATCCGATATTGGCAGCTGCTCTGAGTTCGCGCCTGAAAGGAAGCAACGTCCGGATCATCGAAGGGGATGCGACCCGAATGCCTTTTGCAGACGCGGAGTTTTCGGCTGCAGTTTCCTTCACCATGTTGCATCACGTTCCTTCCCGCGAACTGCAAAACAGGGTGCTCGCGGAAGTGCTCCGGGTTTTGAACCCGGGTGGGTTTTTCGCGGGCTGCGACAGCCTTCAGGGCTGGTTTATGAGGCTCATTCATATCGGCGACACGCTTGTTCCGGTGAATCCCGATACTTTCGGCGGACGATTGCAGAGCGCCGGCTTCGAAGTGTTGGAGGTGCAGAAGAACGCGCAGGCATTCCGATTCCGTGCTCGACGGCCATTGATATCACCGGTCAAAACATGAATCGGAAGTGAAACCGAGCAGCTGTGATGATTCGAGGAGTTTCCATGAACAGATTAAGCCCGATTCACAAGTGCAGCGCGGCGAAATCCGCCATTCTCGCCCTTTTGTTCGGCTTTGCATTCGCAACCAACGTTCTTATTGCAGCTAACTCCGATTCGTGTGCGACGAATTCGGAAAATCGGCGACTCCGAAAGGATGTTACGTCATGAAGCTTAGGGCCTTGCTATTCATTCTCGCTGTTTTGTTGCTGGGGACGACTGGTCTCGATGCACAAACTGCTCCGCACAGCGCCTTGCTGATCCTGGCCAAAGAGGATAACGCACTTGTTATCGTCGATCCTGCCAGCCTGAAAGTGACGGCCAAATTGCCGGTCGGTCCTGATCCGCACGAGGTGATCGCTTCGCCCGACGGTACCACTGCCTACATCTCTAACTACGGCGGCGGCGCATACAACACGCTCACCGTGGTTGATCTGGCTGCAAGAAAAGTTTTGCCCGTCATCGATCTCGGCGCTCTGCGTGGGCCGCATGGACTGGCCTACGCGGGCGGCAGAGTATGGTTTACGGCTGAGGCTGCCAAGGCCATCGGCAGCTACGATCCCGCCACAAAGAATGTCGATTGGATCATGGGCACTGGCCAAAATCGTACCCACATGATCTACGTTTCTCCCGGCCTCAACCAGATTGTCACCACGAACGTCAGTTCCGCCAGCGTCAGCATCATGGAAAAGATCGGCGGTGCTGCTGCCACGGGGCCGTCCAATGGAGACTGGAAGGAAACCGTCGTCGCCGTCGGTCGCGGATCAGAGGGATTTGACGTTTCTCCCGAGGGCAAGCAAATCTGGGTCGCCAACGCAGTTGACGGAACAGTCTCGATCATTGATCTGGCCAGCAAGAAGGTCATCGACACTCTTGCCGCCAACGTCAAGGGAGCGAACCGGCTGAAGTTTACCCCAGATGGCAAGCTTGCGTTTATTTCGAGCCTTAGCAAGCCCGATGTCGCCGTTTTCGACCGAGTCACCAGAAAAGAAGTGAAACGTATCAAAGTGGGAGATGGTGCTGCCGGCATTCTTATGCAACCCGACGGTTCGCGCGCCTACGTAGCCTGCTCGCCTGATGGATACGTCGCGGTAATCGATCTGCATTCGCTCGAAGTTGTAGGCCGCATCGAAGCCGGGCAGGGACCTGACGGCCTCGCGTGGGCCAGCCACTAAAGCGGAAACACACAACACTACTGCCGGGTGGAAACTGGTGATTCGCGATTCCTTGAAAGGATGGGGAGCGCGTCGGGCCGTCAAGAAGAACGAAACCAATTAGCCAATTCGCGGCTTTCGGCAGCCCAAAGCCCGCAAAAGCATAACGCTGGATTCCTGCCTAAATATGCCTTGACACGTATATGCCAGTTAGGGTATATTAGAAGCATGGACTCCGCCTTCGAAATCATTGCTGAGCCGAACCGCCGCGCGATATTGAGCCTGCTGGCCACCTCGCAACAGTCGGTGGGAGAGATTGAGCGCCAGCTTCGTATGCCGCAGCCGATGGTCTCAAAGCATCTGCGAGTGCTGCGCGAATCCGGTTTCGTGGAATCCACGGTGGACGCCCAGCGCCGCCTCTATCGTCTGAAACCTGAACCCTTTAAAGAGGTCGACAACTGGCTGGCACAGTTCCGCCGCTTCTGGTCCGCTCACGTCGATGCACTTGAGCGCCACCTCGACCGTATGAATAAATCAACGCCAACGAAGGGAAAAACAACTAAGAAGACGACCCAACCCAAACCCTGAAGTGACAAAGGAGAAGATAAATGAAGATCAAGTTGACCAGCGTATATGTGGATGATCAGGAGAAGGCCCTCCGCTTCTACACCCAAGTGCTAGGTTTCGTGAAGAAGGCCGATTTCAGCAACGGGCCATATCGCTGGTTGACTGTGGCCTCGGCTGACGAACCCGACGGCACGGAGCTGCAGTTGGCCCGGAACGACAACCCCGCGGCGAAAGCGTATCAGCAGGCGATTTTTCAACAGAACCAGCCTGCGGCCATGTTCTTCACTGACAACGTCAAAGGCGATTACGAGCGGATCAAGGCCCGCGGCGCCGAATTTACCATGCCACCCACGGACGTAACGGGCTCCACTATCGCTATGTTGAAAGACACTTGCGGCAACCTGATTCAGGTCACCGAGCTGAAGCGCTGGTAGGACGAGGAGACGAGAGATGAACGTTCACGAGCAATACGAACCGGGTCCGGCAAACGCTGCGCAAGTACGAAAAGATGGCGACAAGTGGACGCTCATTCTCGTCCGAGAGCTGCGCCACTCGCCGGAGAATGTCTGGCAGGCACTGACCGACCCGGCGCATTTGCGCGAGTGGGCTCCTTTTGTGACCGATGGAAACCTGGGGACGGTTGGAGCGGTGAATCTCACTTGGGTCGGAAATCCCAAGCCTATCGAAACAACAGTAACCCGATCCGACGCCCCTAAGCTGCTTGAGTACGGCGATATGCGGTGGGAACTCGAAGCCGTCGGCCCTGGAACCCGTCTCACGCTCTGGCATCAAATCGATCGCCGCTTTATCTCCTGGGGCGCCGCGGGTTGGCACATCTCTCTTGACGTTCTGGATCGCTTGCTTAGCGGAAATCCCATCGGCCGCATCGCCGGCCCTGATGCGATGAAGTTCGGCTGGCAGCGATTGGTTGCCGAGTACTCTAAACAGTTCGGCATCGAGGCGCCCAAGTGACCGCCCACGGCGGGACAGTAGCCACGGCGTCCCTCCGCCTGTCGAAAGGATGCCTTCTACGGCTGATCGGAATCCTGCATATATCAAGGAAAAACGTATAGGGAACCAGAGACGGAACATCAACTCCAAGGAGTAACATCATGGCAACAATCGCTCATGCAGCAAACCTGATGAACAAAAGCAAGGCACGCCCCGGCGTCGCACGCACGATCTTTCGCTGGATTCACATCGTCTGTGGCATTCCAATACTGGGTTACATTTATGATTCGCCTTCGGACACTCACAACTACGCTCCCAGTGTCAGATATTTCTTTCTTCCTGTACTGCTCCTTTCGGGGCTTTGGATGTGGAAAGGGCACATCGTTCGGAGGCTTTTTTCGAAAAGATCAGAGGGCAACGCGGCTGCGTAACAATTATGGCAAACGTGACTCTTCCCAAGAAACAGCTTGAAGAATTACTCAAAGCATTGAAAGATCGTTTTGAGCAAAACATGGAGCGCCACAGAGGTCTTGAATGGACTCAGGTTCAGGCAAAACTGGGAGCCGATGCCCAAAAACTGTTTTCACTCAACGAAATGGAAAGAACGGGCGGTGAGCCGGATGTTGTTGGCCACGAGAAAAAGTCGGGCGAATACATTTTTTATGACTGCTCAGCGGAAAGTCCGCACGGCCGCAGAAGTCTTTGCTACGACGGTGAAGCGCTGCAATCGAGGAAAGAAAATAAACCAAAAGGCAGCGCGATTGATATGGCCACCGCCATGGGCATTGAGCTCTTAACTGAAGAGCAGTATCGAGAGCTGCAGAAGCTTGGAGTGTTCGACCCAAAAACGTCGAGCTGGGTGAAAACCCCTTCGAAAATCAGAAAACTCGGCGGCGCACTCTTTTGCGATCGCCGCTTCGATACAGTTTTCGTTTATCACAACGGTGCGGACTCCTACTACGCGGCCAGGGGCTTCCGTGGGTGCCTGAGGGTCTAGATTTGGACCGTTGAACATCCCCGCTCAACCAAAACCGGTATTGAGTGCATCATCCGTCGGGATCCCGTGTTTTTCTTACCGCCACTTCCCTCTACGCCTGATTTCTTGTCTGATTCCCGGATTTTTTCGAGGCTTTAATTATGTGCCCATGGAGTTTGCAACCGCTAGACCAGCGCGGGACACACGCGGGTGTGATGTCAGTCACAGACTCCCAGAGCAGGGCCTGCGATTATGAAAATGAAATTCAATTTCATTTTGGATTCGCGGATGCCGCCATTTTATTTCGCATTATTTGACGTGATGCAGTTGGGAAGAAGATCTATGCCATGGACCAGCGGCGCCCGCCAGGGAAGGCTTCATGAATCGCACGACAATTTCACGCGCCGGTGCATTGTTTGTCACCATTTTTCTTTGCATGTGGACTGTTCCTTTGCGCGCTCAAAACGACCAACCGGTCCAGGCGCAATGGCCTACTAGAAGCGGAGGGACTGTGGACGCTCTGCTGATCGACGAACGGAAGCAAACAGACGATGCTGCAACCGAAGTTTCTGGCAATTCGGTTTCGGTGCCGCCTCGGCCCTACTCCTACCCTGAACCAACGGAATCTGTCGAAGGGCCGAGCCAGACATGGAACTGGCACGCTCAAAGCACCGCGATTGTCCAGGGATATCCCGGATTACCGGCGATCTACAGTGGTCTCAATAGCCTGCCAACTCGCGGAGAAGCTCGCGAGACGCTCTCGATGGATATATATGGCGGTTTGCGGCTGTGGAACAGGGCGGAAACACATTTTGATGTGTTGACTTGGCAGGGTTTTGGGCTAAACGACACCCTCGGCATCGAAGCTTTTCCCAACGGAGAAGCATATAAGGCAGGCACATCCTTCCCCCGTTCTAACATTGCCCGCCTGTTCATTCGGCAAACCATCGGTCTCGACGGCCAGCATCAGGATTTCGTGGCCGGCGACCCACTGATACTTGCGAATAAACAGGACGCATCCCGGGTCACATTCACCCTCGGCCGCTTCAGCGTCAAAGACATTTTTGACAACAACGCCTACGCCAACGATCCGCGCAAACAATTCATGAATTGGGCATTGATGGCCAATGCGGCCTGGGATTACCCATCCGATGCACTGGGATACACGACCGGAGCTGCTATTGAACTAAACCAACCGAAATGGGCGCTGCGGGGGGGATTTTTCCAGATCGATCGTTTGCGAAATGCTTGGACATCCGAAGACCAGTTTTTTACCTGGCCAGCGTACAGCGGTGCCGGCGATGGAGCATTTTGGCGGGCTTGGGGAATAGTATCGGAATTCGAGCACCACTACTACAGCGGAGCTCATCCCGGAACGATTCGCTTTCTGGGCTATCTGAACCACGGACGTTTCGGCAGTTATCAAGCCGCAATGGCAGTTCCGGGAGCGGACATTTCCCAGACTCGTGTCTATCGCAGTAAGTATGGCTTTGGACTGAACTGGGAACAAGAAGTCAGTAAGAACATCGGGCTATTTTCACGCTTCGGCTGGAACGATGGTCAGCGCGAGGCGTGGATGTTCACCGATATAAATCATTCGGCATCGATGGGCGTAAGCGTCAAGGGTGAAGCATGGAGTCGCCGCGGCGACACATTCGGCGTGGCGGCTGTGATGAGCGGCATTTCGCGCGTAAATCAGGAATTTCTGGCTGCCGGAGGCACCGGCATTCTCGACGGCGACGGCAATTTAAGCTATGGCAGCGAAAAGGTTCTGGAAACTTACTACGATTTCAAGGTTTCTAAGAGCTTAAACGCCGCTCTCGATTACCAGTTCATCGACGACCCCGCGTTTAATCGCGCTCGCGGCCCGGTCTGTGTTTTCGGAACGCGAGTACATTGGGAATTTTGACGCAGCGGCACGGGTGTGAATGTGTCGCCAAACCTCACTTGTTGTTCGCTAGAATGTCCGACATGCCCGAGGCAAAAGTAAATCGTAGTCTGACGCTGACTCGCGTCCCTATCTTTTCCGGGCTTAACGAAGCTGAACTCGCCTTCCTGGCGCAACGCACTGTACCACGCCGGTTCTCCGCGGGCGAGGCGGTCTTCGCGGAAGGCGAGGCTTGCACTGGCCTCTATGTGGTCGAGTCGGGCCATGTGCGAATCTTCAAGAGTTCCGCCGGCGGAAGAGAGCATGTGCTTGCCATCGAGGGCCCTGGCAGTTCCGTCGCCGAGCTGCCGGTCTTCGATGGCGGCGATTATCCGGCCTCGGTGTCTGCGATTGACGATGCGATACTTCTGTTTCTCAGCAAGCAGGATTTTCAATCTCTCTGCCTGGCGCATCCGCAGGTTTCTCTCAAGGTATTGCGAGTCGTCGGCACACGCTTGCGGCGTCTAGTCGGCATCATCGAAGAATTGTCCTTTACGACGGTACGCCACCGGCTGGCGGCCTTCCTTGTGAGATTGGCAAAGACCTCCGGCAGGCGTGCCAGCGACGGTATTGAAATTACATTGCCCGCCAATAATCAGGAATTAGCCTCGCAGCTTGGTACTGTTCGCGAACTGGTTTCGCGGAATCTTTCCCGTTTTCAGGCGGAAGGGATGCTCCAGATCGAAGGCCGTAATATTACCATTACGGACCTAAGAGCTTTGGAATCCGAACTCGAATCAGGCGAGTAACTTCCGTTCTAATTCGCATTTTTCCTCTTGCTGTGACATAAGTCATCGGCGCCTCTCCCGTCCTTCGATACCTTCGAATATCAATGGCGATAGCCGGCAAGGAGAATAACGATGACAGTATTGACAGCAAAGACGGTGCGCGAAGTGGCGGTGGAGAGTCCAGCCGCAACAAGGGTTTTTGAGCGGTTTGGAATCGACTACTGCTGCGGGGGCAACCAGGGATTGGAGCAGGCTTGCGAAAAAGCCGGCGTTCCAGTCGATGCCGTTCTGGGCACGCTCCAGATGGAAGAAGAAACCGCGCGGGCGGCGGCTCAGCAAATCCGCGATTGGCAGAGCGAGCCGCTCAGCGAGCTCATTGCGCACATCAGGAATACGCACCATAAGTACACCCGCGAGGAAATTATCCGCCTCACCGCATTGCTGCAGAAGGTCTGCTCGGTACACGGAAAGAACCATCCGGAGTTGCTTGAGATCCAGTCCACCTTCAGCGGCCTCGCACAGGAACTGGCCACGCACTTAATGAAAGAAGAAATGGTGCTCTTTCCTTACATCGCGAGAATGGAAGAAGCGGTGATTCAGAAAGAGCCAGTGGTTCCCGCCCCTTTCGGCACGGTTGAAAATCCAGTCGCCATGATGGTTCACGAGCACGATTCGGCGGGTAATGCGCTGCGCGCCATGCGCAAGTCGAGCCATGATTTTGCTGCCCCGGCAGACGCATGCATCAGCTACCAGACGTTGTACAAAGCTCTGGCAGCGTTCGAAACAGATCTTCATCAGCACATTCATCTCGAAAACAACATTCTGTTTCCGCGCGCCATCGCGATGGAAAAGAGCCGTAGATGCTGATGTAGGTGGCGGGAGCTGGAAGTGTGGCACATATCGCATCCGCGTATGACTGTCTCGTCGGCGTTTGGATTGGAGGTGGCGCTGTGGGGTCCGCGATGGTTGAAACTATGGGCTCGCGGTGGATGTGCGACTGCTCAATTCCTTGCGTTTCATGGGACGAACATCGCCTTTTTACAAGACGCACCGTTTCAGCCCATGATTATCTCGAAGCGCCGCCATTGGCTTGCAAGGGAGTTTTCTTGTCCAAGGCCAAGGAACCAAGCGCCACCAGCGCCCATATTTCCAGGCAGCCTTCCAGCGTGCCAACGATAGCGCGGATCGAATCCCATCGATAAAAACCGTCAAAGGCTTGCTGCAGTGCGCGAGGATCATTCCCGATTCGATGCAAACTCAACATAACAGGGGCGGCTTGCGTAGTAGTAAGCATGACGCAGATGGCCATTAGGGCAGAGCCATAAACGGGAATGGCCACAAACCACGGCCGTCGAGAGCCGAGGCGAAAGACGATCGCGGCGGCCAAGATCAACGCAAGTCCACCGATGCCCGCTATCGGGTAAATAATCCTTCCATTTCCGAGATCAGCGCCTCGGCTGAATGCGGCCCAGGCCTCGACCCCGAGATGTCGCCAGGCGGGCATTTCTACTAACGTGCGGTTCATCGTGCCGATTACGTTCTCCAATACTTGTTGCACAATGACGAGGCCAAGCGCTACGCCCAGCGCAGTTTGAGTTTTCATGATTCCTTCTCTCCTTCATTTTTATACATCGCTATACGATGTATAGTAACGCCGGACAGCGGATCATGTCAAACTGGCAGCAATTTCCTCTGTGCTAGCGGGTACACGCAGAATGCATCTCTTGTCTTCTGAGATCGTGGCGGACTATAATACTTTATTAGCCGATGTAATTGATGTTCGAGGTGCATGGGAATGGCGTTTGATCGAGAATTGCTGAAGGGCAGCATCGCGCTCTTGCTCCTTAAGCTCCTGTCCGAACGCGACATGTACGGATATGAGATCATCCAGGAATCGGTGCGCCGCAGCGAAGATGCATTTGAATTCAAAGAAGGCACGCTGTACCCGGCCCTCCATCAACTGCACAAACGTGGATACCTCCGCTCGGAGTGGCGCACGGGAGAGAGCGGGAAACAGCGGAAGTATTATGGTTTGACCGCCGCTGGCCGATTAGCTGCTCGTCGCAGCGAACAAGAGTGGCTTTCTTTCACCAAAGTTGTAAATGCCATGCTCTCGAAGGCCAACTCATGACACAGCTTGATCACATCGTTTCCCGAGTCATTGTGCTGGCTAAGCTTCCTGGCGGGAAGCATCGGGGCGAAGTGGCGAAGGAGTTGCGGGCTCATCTGGATGATCTTGCGGAGGAGATGCGATCTCAGGGCTATGATCATGAGGCCGCTGCGCGGATGGCCAGTATGCGGTTCGGCGAGCCGGACAAAATCGCCGCGGCATTCGCTTCTGTTTACGCGCCAGAGCGGTGGGCCAGGCGCATTCTTCAGTCGGCTATTTTGTTGACCGCCTCAATTCTAGCCGTGGTGGTTGTGATCAGCACCGTGCAGTCCGTGGCTGCGATGTGTACAGCTCAGTCGATCCTATCCACTTTTCGGGATATCCATCGCGAGGTCTTTGGCTTTGCAGCCATTGCGGCGGGCTACTGCAGTCTGTACGCTGGCGAGCGTTTCTTTCCGGCCTCGCGAGTGAGGGCGCTTTTGCCAAGCATCACCTCGGGTTTGTGGCTTGCCGCTGTATTCGCTTGGCTGATCCCTCAGCACGCGGCGCTGCCATTGGTTGCCTTTGCTTGTGCCGCTTCCGGTCGCCTGCTTCAACGTCTGGAGATACCTTTTTTCTGGTTCGTTGGAACTGCGGCGCCGCTGCTGATTGCCTGGATGCTATTTGGACCACTTCTTCCAGGATGGCAGTTCCCATGGTTGGTGTGGTTAGGCTTGACAATCTCTTGCAAGGTGCTGCGCGAAATTGTTCGCCTCTTTGAAAGGGTCTTTGTCGAGGATTTTGCGTAGACGGCGAAATCGCTGCCGCCGAGAATGACTTCATTTTCCTGGTGGCTTCATCTTCGCTCGCAACGCGCGCGCGATCTCCGGCAGTTTCGGCAGCACAGCGGAATACTTTAACCACGCCCGGTGATCGACAGCTGGAGCTCCGCTGACCAGCGCGCCCGGGGGAATGTCAGCGGCGACTCCGCTTTGCGGAGTCACGATTGCGCCGTCTCCCACTTTGCAATGGCCGACAACCCCGACCTGCCCGGTGAGAATCGCGCGCTTCCCGATCTGGGTCGAGCCTGCAAGGCCGACCTGCGCGGCCAGCAGCGCGTCTTCGCCCACCTGCGATCCGTGGCCGATCTGTACCAGGTTGTCGATTTTGACACCGCGGCGGATGCGAGTTTCACCTACACTGGCGCGGTCGATGCAGGAGTTGGCCTGAATCTCCACGTCATCTTCGATCACCACCGGAGCAGGCTGGGGAATCTTGTGCCATCTTCCGTTCGGTGTCTTGGCAAAGCCGAAGCCATCGGAGCCGATGACGACTCCGTTCTGTAGCAGGACGTTGTTGCCGATGCGGCAGTTCTCGCGCACGACCGCATGTGCATGGGCGAAAAAGTGATCGCCAATTTCCACTCTACGATAGATGACCACGTGGGCGAGCAGAACGGCGTTAGCGCCGATCTTGACGTTCTCATCGATGGCGACATAAGGACCGATGTGGGCGTGGGCGCCAATTTTGGCGGAAGAATGAATCACCGCCGTGGGATGAATTCCAGGAGGGTATGCGAGCGGCTTATGGAATAACTCCAGGGCGCGGGCGAAGGAAAGATAAGGGTCGTCGACGCGAATCGTGGCCGCGGGAATCTCGGGAAAGTTCTCAGCCACGATGACAGCCGCAGCTTTAGTGCGCTGAGCGGCTTCAGCGTATTTGGGATTAGCGACGAAGGTGAGTTCGGAGGAACCAGCTTGTTCGATGCCATTGATTCCTGTGATTTCGGCGTCGGGCGAGCCGCCGTCGAGGCGCGCCTTCAGGGCAGAAACGATGCGCGAGAGTTTCATGGGAATGATGAGACGAATAGATCGTACACCAGTGTGGGGCATTCACAGAGTGCGGAGAATCGTCGAGTTGTGGCTCAGTTTGAGAAGTTCGACTAGTCTTCAGTGCCTGGCGTCATCCTCAGCGTAGCTGTTCTTCAGGCGAAACAGAAAATCTTCTTGCATGTGGATCGTTGGAGCAGGAGATTCCGCCCCCGCTGGCGAAAGCGCGGGCCTTACGCCCCCAGAATCGTGCGCCTTCAAGAGCCACCACCGACCCTTATGTTCCCGCCGGCTATTCCACGACCAGCGTGAACCCAGTGGTTGAGGTTGTCGAGCCGCTGGTGGCGGTCACCACAACGCTGTAGGTCCCGGCGGAAGTGGAAGGCGGCGGTGGTGGTGAACTGCTGCTTGAGCCTCCACCACCTCCGCACGCGGGTAGAAGCATCGCGAGCGTCAGCAGAAGTGCGAGCAACAGCGGCGCTCGGCGGCTGCTGGGGACGCCGATAAGCAGAATCGAGAAAAAGGCGAAGCTGCCGATCGCCAGCCAACCCGGAAACACACGGTGGTCTGGCTTCTGCAGCGCAGCCATAGTAGCGGCAGTCGTCGTCACGGTAATCGTGCCATTGGTAGTTGCCGCGGTGCCATTCGCCGTGACGTTCGCCGGGCTGAAGGAACAGCCAGCTCCCGAGGGTAGCTTGGAGCAGGCAAGCGAGATGGTTCCACTGAAGCCGGAGGAATTAAGCACCGAGTAAGAAACGGTTCCCGATGCGCCCGGCGCCGAAACCGTCACAGTGGCGTTGGAAGCGGTTGAGACGTAGAAGCCAGGGGTGATGGTGAAAGACTGCGTTGCGCTGCTGCTGGCATTGAAGCTGGCATCGCCGCTGTAGCTGGCTGAGATGGTGTGCGTACCAGTGTCGAAGTTCAGAATTCCGTTGGGGGTTGCGGTGTTGGCCCCGCTCTGAAAGTTGTCGCCGGAATTCAATGCGAGGCTGAGGCCAGTGCTGGTGCCTCCGGGAATCGTGCCGAAAGTGTCAGTGAAGTTCACAGTTCCGGTGGGCGTGCCGTGACTTGAGGCTCCAGCAATGTCAGCGCGCAGGTAGACGAAGCTGCCGAAGGCGCCGCCGGTGAATGGAACGGCGATGCCTTGGGCATTGGCGGTCAGCACCGAGAGAGTAGTGGTGCTCGATTCAGGGGTAACGGTGACTGAGACGGGAGCGGAGGTACTCGCACTATATGTTGGGTTCCCTTGATAGTAGGCAGTCACGTCGTAGGTGCCGCCGGGAAGATCAGTGATGGATGCGTTGGTAACGGTTCCATTGCTCCCGCTAGTAGTTAGAGTGAACTCTGTCAGCGAGGTCCCCTTGGAGTTCGTGGCAGGAGTGGCAGCGATTAAGGAAACGTCTCCTGTTGGAGCCGCGCCCGTTCCAGATGTGGGCGCTACGGTGATGTTCGCAGTCACCGATTGCCCGTGAGTAATCCCGGTCGTCGGCGCGAGGGTGAGGGTCGTTGTGGAAGCCGTGAAGCTAGTCGCCCAGTTATTGACTAGGGTTTTGATGTCGACCGAACCCAGGCCGGTGGCCATGTCATAGCCCACGCCCGCCTGGTATAGCGCGTTCGCTGACCCGTAGTTTGTCTCTCCCGGAACAGCATTGTTGCCCACCGTTACATCATTAAAAATGCATGTGCTAGGGGGAAAAGCGGTAGTGCTGGAGCCGTTGCAATTGGCAAACGTTTCAGAGGCTGCGAGATTGTAGAGCGTGTAGTTGGCTATACCCTGCCGTGGTCCGAGCGACGGATTGGCGTTCAGGAACTGCTCACCGATCAGCGCCATGATGCCGGCGAAGGACGGCGCCACAGCCGACGTGCCGCCGACAAGATAAAGAGAAAACTCGCCTTGAGAATTGGGCACGCAAGAACCTTCGAGGCATAGTACATATCCGTCGTGAAGCGACGCGGACAGGGACACGTCCGGTAAGTCGCGTGTGTCATCGTTTTGCATTCCCGTCACCGTCGTCAATTGCCACGCCGGTTTCGCGACGATTGCGCTTTGTCCCCCGCCGCTGGCGTAGATGTTGGCGCTGCTGCCGCAGCTTGAAGAGGGACAGCTATCATTCCAGACGTCTTCCGGAATATAAGAGATGGCGCTTTCCTGATTCGCATTGGTGCCCCTCCAATACTTGGTGGGTTCGCTGGTATCGTCGAAAACCGTTCCTCCAGCCGCGATGTTGAAGGCGGTGGATGCCAGCAAATTCACGGAAATCGGACCGGTGGCGACGGTTTCCGTATCAGGGTCGTCGCAACCTTCGGCGCCGCTGTCGCCGGTGGAAACGAAGAAAGTGATTCCCTGCGCCGCGGCCTGCTCCGCTAACGCAGAAATGCCCGCGGCTTCGCTGCTATCGCCCGCTTCGCACGTGCCGAAGCTTTCAGTCATGATGTCGGCGAGATTGTTTTCGATGATATAGACCTCGGAAAGGTCAACCCCGTCGGCTGTATTAGTCGAAGCGGAGACCACAAGATCGACGTTCGCTCCGGGAGCGACCGCGCCCGACCATGTGGAATCCAGAGTGGCCTCAACCTCATTGCTGCCACCCAGATCTCCAGGGTCCGGGCCGTTAAGAATGACGGAAAAATTACCGCAGCAGACATTGAAGATCTCCGATGAGCGAAAGTCGGTGATGTCTTCCGCCGGCGAGTCTACGCTGTACAAGTTGCTGCGCCCAATGATGCCAATGGTCACACCACTGCCGTCAGTCCCGCCAATGAAGGCAAAGGAGCTGTTGTAAATCTTGGCGAAATCCAGCGGCGCGATGCCATGCGAACCGTCGCTAAAAGTAATAGCAGGCCGCTTGCCGGACTGCACTTTCGCCGCTATCGGCTTCTTGGAAAAGAGAACCTGCGGCTTCTTCAGGAAATTATGTAGGGTGAGCACGCCAGCTACCGCGGGCGTCAACGCGGTTGGGATT
>JASHQM010000123.1 GCA_030039165.1 Candidatus Sulfotelmatobacter sp.
AACGCTATCCCAAGTCGAATGAGGCCCTGCAAGCGCGCGAGCGCCTGCGCAAGCTCGGTGTGACCAGCCGGTCCGGCGAATAGGCCTTACCTATATGTAGTTTTCCTGGAGTAGGAGGTTTCGTCATGCCCAACAACCCTCTTAAGAACGATCCCGACCGCGGCAAAGGTGCGGTCGATGCTGAGGAACATCAACACGACGGTAATCTGGCCCTCTCCGAGCAACTCGGTCATCGCGATGAGGATCCCCTGATTAAGGGGGCGGATACTGATTTCCCCGAGCCGGGAGAAAATCCGGAGCATTCGGGTGAGCCGCAGAGGAAAGCTAAGTAGTCAGGAAGAATCCAAAAAAATTGGGGATTGCTCCTGCAATATCGCCCTTACTCTAGATCGCCATCGCTCCCACTTCTTTTTCCACTTCAATGGTATCGACCATCACGATGGCGTCCCAAGGACAACCATCGAGGAAGCAGCCGTCAGGCCCTTTGCTGAGGCACTTCTTGCACCCGATGCAAAGGATGGGGTCAATTTGGATGCGGCCAAACGGTGGATGATCCTCGTCCGGCACCCAAAACATGCAATCTTCCACAGGGCAATACTCGACGCACGCGGGCGAACCCGCGCACCCAGTGCAGCACTCTGTGATGACCGCAAGCTCTTTCGGCTTCTTCTTACGTGGCGTGGTGAGGCCCTTGGACCTGGGTTCAGACTTGAGTTCGTCGGGAACCATCCCGACAGCTTTGGTGGCACCGGGTACGGCAGGCATGCGGCGATTATAGCGTGGTTTGGGAGAATTGTTGACAGTAGACTTCGGACCCCAAATCGCAAACGTTTAGAAGTGGGCTGTTTTAGATTTCATCCTTTTCCTTACCAAGAGCCAAATTCCGACCCCGACAGACCACCCCCATCAGCAGCAGCGAGCACGCCAGCCGTCTCATGTGGCCGCTTATCCCTCCTTGTCGTTGAATGATCCCACCAATCCTTCCAAACTCCAAGCACAGCCGACTACCCAAGCCTAGCTTTTTCAGAAGTTACTTTCCCTTCGCTTATAATCGAATATTCTGATGCCTTACACCGCCCTTCAAGAAGCGTTGCGCGCGCACGCGGAGAGCCAGCAAGCGCTCGCCGTGGCCGACTATCGCGGAGCAACTGCCGCGCTCCGCTTCTCCGATCGCGACCGGGAATTTACCGCCTTGCAAAACGGGGGCGCGGTTTACGATCTCGGCTTTCGCGCGCGCCTTTCCATCGCGGGCAATGACCGAACGCGCTGGATGAACGGCATGGTCACAAACAACACGCGCGATCTTTCCCCGGGCCACGGTGTATATGCCTTCCTGCTCAACGCGCAGGGCCACATTCTCGGCGACGTATTCGTCTTCAACGAGGGAGAAAAACTGCTGGTTGAAACCGACCGAAGCCAGATCGAGAAAGTATCCGCTATTTTCGACCACTACATCATCATGGATGACGTACAGTTAACGGACCTCAGCGGTCAGCAAACGGCTTTGGGTGTGTCGGGCGCCAATGCGCGCTCGCTTTTGAACGCTGCCGGATCCCGGGTTCCCGAGCTTCAGCCCCTCCAAACTGTGGCTCTGCAATGCGACTGCGACTGCGGCTGTGTCGCATGCACTATCGTGCGGGGTGACGATCCTGTGCGGGAATCCTACGAGATTTGGCTCGCTCCAAAAGATGTTTACAACCTGTGGCGCGCCCTGCTCGAAGCAGGCGCAGCTCCGGTCGGTTGCGAAGCTTTGGAAATGTATCGCATCGTAAGCGGCATTCCCCTTTACGGTGTTGACATTCGCGAGCGCGACCTTCCCCAGGAGACCGAACAGATACGCGCTCTCAACTTCAATAAAGGCTGCTTTATCGGTCAGGAAATTGTTGAGCGGATTCGTTCTCGCGGTAATGTGCATCGAAAGTTTACCGGCTTCCTGGCTGAAGGCGATGCCACAATCGCGGCTGGAATTAGGATCATTGCTGGCGAGAAAGAAGTCGGCGAAATTACCAGCAGCGCATTAATTCCAACCTCGTTTGGTAATCGTGTTGTCGCCCTCGGGTATATCCGGCGTGAAATAGGAATTCCGGGATACGACGTGACCGTAGGAGCCGCGAGGGCCAAGGTTGTTCAGCTGCCGATCCGGCTATCGGCGATCGAGAAATTGGATCATGCCGAGGTACAAAGAGTCTAGAAATCTGAAAGGCAATCAGCCTCACGGACAAAAGCTATGGCTGAAAAGAAACACGACACTGGTTTCACCGTTACCGATCGGCGCATGTTCACCGAAGACGGCGAGCTGCGCAAAGATAAAGATAAAGATGTCGACCAAGTGTCGAAGACATCGACCACTGCAACGCCCGCCCAAAATGCTGCTCCCTCCAATGTTTCCACCATTCATTCGGCGGGAGATGGCGGCTCCGTGGCTCACGATGTGCCTCCGGCACCCTCCCCCGACGACCAACAGGCGCAAGCCGACGCCTACCGCCAGTCCTCGAAAGACCTGGACTCCCGCGTCGAACTTAGCGGCGGCTCGGCCAAAGATTTTGAGATGAGCTTCGAGCGCTTTCTCGCATCGCTCTACATGACCGCGATGCTGCAGTTGGGATTGATGCATGAGCAGGGCGGCCAGCCGCACGTCGATATCATTGGCGCGCGCCAGACCATCGACACGCTCTCCTTGCTGGGGGAAAAGACGAAAGGCAATCTCACCCGCACGGAAGAGAATTTCCTGCAAAACAGCCTTTACGAACTACGCATGGCCTATGTGGAAGTAACGAACGCTCTGTCACGTCCGCCGCAACCCGGGGCCGCAACGGGAACTGGCGGACGATGAAGCTGCCGCCGGTACGTTCAGGCAAGAGAGGCCGCGCATGAAGGCGACCTTGACCGTGCTCGGCAGTGGCACCTCCATGGGCGTGCCAACCCTCGGTTGCGATTGCGCGGTATGCCACTCCAGCGATCCGCATGACCGCCGCAGCCGGCCATCGGTGATGATCGAGTACGCCGGCAAGGTCGTCCTCATCGATACCTCTCCCGACTTTTACGCGCAGGCGGTCCGCGAGCACATCACGCGCGTCGACGCCGTGTTCTACACCCATACCCACGCCGACCACATTCTGGGCATCGACGACCTTCGCCCGCTCAGCTACAAGCACAAGCCGAACAAGCTGCCGCTCTACGCGCGCCCTGATGCTGCTGCCTTCCTTAGACGCATGTTTGCCTATATCTTTGACGCCGACTACAAATACGGCGGTCTGCCGCAACTCGAATTGCGCCCCATCGATGGCCCGGTCGAACTGTTCGGCGCTCGCTTTGAGCCTGTTCGCCTCTTACACGGAGAAACCGAGATCTACGGCTTCCGCTTCGGGAAGGCCGCCTATCTTACCGACCACAGCGAGATTCCCCAGGCGTCATTCCATCAGTTAGAACATCTCGACATTCTTTTTCTCGACGCGCTGCGCCATAAGCCGCATCCGACGCATTCGACGGTAGCGAATTCCTTGCGCATCGTTGAGCGGGTAAAAGCCAGGCGCGCTTTCTTCACCCATATCTGCCATGACCTCCCGCATGAGGCAACGAATGCGACGTTGCCTCCGCACGTGCGGCTGGCATATGACGGGTTGAAGCTGGAATTTGAAATTTGAGGCAGGGATCAGGGGCCAGAGGTCGGGGATCGGCAATCAGTAAACCCTACCGACCCCTGCCGGACCCTGGCCCCTGATTCATGCAAATCTTTCACAAACTCGACGACATTCCCGCAGGCTTCGGGCCATCGCTGGTCAGCGTGGGCAACTTTGATGGCGTACACCGCGCGCACGCGCACGTTCTAAGCGAAATCGTGCAACGCGCTCGGCAGTACGGCGTGAAGGCTGTCGCTGTGACCTTCGAACCGCATCCGGCAAGAATTCTGCGGCCCGATTCCGGCCTCAAGCTGCTGACTCCCTCTGCGGAAAAGTTGCGCCTCCTCGAGGCCACAGGCATCGATGCCATTCTCGTTCTGCCCTTCGGTCGCGATCTCTCGCTTATGACGCCGCGCCAGTTCTCCGAGCGCATCCTGAAAAAAAAGCTGCACGCCCGCGAAGTTCATGAAGGCTACAACTTCCGCTTTGGACACAAGGCCGCCGGCGACGTCAATCTGCTCGCCCAACTTGGCCGCGAGATGGGATTTGAGGTAAAGGTCTACTCGGAAGAAAAACTGCGCGGCGAAACTGTTTCCAGCAGCCACATTCGAAAAGTCATTGCCCAAGGACGCGTAAGCCGCGCCCGCCATCTGCTGGCTCGCCCTTTTTGCATCCTGGGCAATCCCGGCCGTGGCCGCGGCCTGGGTTCGAAATACACCGTGCCCACCATCAACCTGGCACGATACGAAGAACTGGTTCCCAAAGACGGTGTCTATATCACCTGCACCCGCGTAGCCAGCGAGCAGTTCGAGTCGGTCACAAACATTGGCAATCGCCCAACCTTCGGAGCGGACTCATTCGCCATCGAAACCCATCTGCTGAATTTTCATCCTATCGAGCTGACGCCCGAGAGCGAAGTGGAAATTTGCTTCCTTCAGCGGCTTCGCGATGAGATCAAGTTCCCTTCAGTCGAAGCCCTGCGCGAGCAGATCGCGCGTGATGTGAGGAAGGCAAGAAGATATTTTCATTTGATGCCGCGTGGGTCGAACGCCATGCCGCGCTAAGCCGGCAGCGTTCTAGTGCGGCAAATATCCTGACTCCGTCGGCAGTTTTCCATCCACGTGCACCACATTGATCGTGTTATCAATTGAGTGCAGTTCCACCAGCCCAATCGCACCCGGCATAGATTCCACCATCTTCAGCACGTCGGCATCAGAGTCGACAAGGATAATCGAATCCTTGTGCGCTGCTTCCAAGGCCTTTAGTTCCTCGGCGTTGATTTTGACCAGGTGCTCCAGAGTCTCGATTTCTCCCGCAGAATCCCTGTGCAGAACCACAGTCACTGACTTCCCATCAGGCCACTTCTTCACGTCGCAGCGAAATATCTTGCCCAAATGAATGGCGGTAACGTTCCCTATGTTGTTGTCTTTGTTGACCACCACGGCCATGTGGTGCGCGAAGCAGGGGGTAAGAAACGTCAGAAGGAAAAACCCAAGCGTGGCGAGGCGCTGAAATCGCATACTCACATCCTCATATGAAGCGTCTGGACTTTCTGCCTATCCACGAGCCTAGCGAAGATTTTCCGCCAGAGAAGTAAAAACATTGTCAAACGGTGACCATAGTACCAAGGAAGAAAACATACCTTCTGGGGCGATAACAGGGAAAATAGCCCTGCTACAATCCCCGCGACATGGCCATTGGCCCCATCAAACTCATTCTTCAGGCAACGCCGGCCCAGCGCCGTACTCTGCTCGCCGCGGCTCTCGGCTGGGCGCTCGACGCCTTCGATGCCATGGTCTACGCCCTGGTTCTCGCGCTGTTGATGCGCGATCTGGGGATGACCAAAACCATCGCGGGACTACTGGGCACCCTCACCCTTCTAGCCTCGGGCATTGGCGGCGTGCTGTTCGGATTTTTCGCCGATCGCATCGGGCGCAAGCGCACGCTGATCGCCAGCATCTTGACCTATTCGGTGTGCTCCTTCGCTTCCGGGCTCGCAACCACAATCACCATGCTTGCGGTCGCGCGCTTCGTCCTGGGCCTCGGCATGGGCGGAGAATGGAACATAGGCGCAACCCTCGTCGCTGAAACCTGGCCCACCGAAACCCGCGCCAAAGCGCTCTCCCTGGTGCAGAGTTCGTGGGCCTTCGGTTTTGCCGCTGCGGCTCTGGTAGCTGGCCCAGTCGCTCGCTACTTCGGATGGCGCTCCGTGTTCTTCGTTGGAATCCTGCCCGCGCTGGTGACCTTGTGGATTCGCAAAAGCGTGCCGGAGTCGGAGATGTGGCAAGAGAGTACCTCGTCTGAGACTGCGCCGGGCGCGAGTCCAATCGATCGCGCCCGCGCCGCGGCCAAAGTGCGCGAACCGCGAATGCACAATTTGTCGCTGCTTTTTCGCGCGCCCTACGCAAAGCACACCGTCGCCCTGCTCCTGTTTAACTTCTTTTGCCTGTTCGCCTGGTGGGGCTTGTTCACCTGGATGCCGCCATATCTCGCGCTTCCCATCTCTGAAGGCGGTCGTGGCTTCGGTGTAGTTGACGCGACCAGTCTGCTCGTGATTCTGAACCTGTTCGGGATGTTCCCCGGCTACGTCAGCTTCGGCTGGGTGGCCGACCACCTGGGGCGCCGCACTGCATTCCTGATTTACAGCCTGATGGCCGCGCTGCTGATACCGTTTTATGCCGCCGCGCGATCGCCTTTCTCCTTGATGGTCCTCGGAACCATCGTCGCCTTCTTCGGCACTGGAATCTTTTCCGGCTCGGGAATCCTGGGCAGCGAAATCTTTCCCACCGCCTTGCGCGCACGCGCGCTCGGCCTTACCTACAATGGCGCGCGCGCCATGAGTGCTGTAGCGCCGCTGGTCATTGGCCGTGTCGGCCAGGCGAAAGGTTTGGGCTGGGCTTTCTATCTCTGCGTCGCGGGATATCTGCTGGCCGCCGCTATTGCCACGCAATTACCCGAGACACGCGGCAAAAACATCGCGTGAACCTCCGAGCTATCACTGAACAAGACTCGCTCTCGTGAACTTCATTCAATCGGATCGACCACCAGGGTCTCTCCTGCGACCCTCCGGTCCGGCCGCTGCACAATTACAATCGCCGCCAGAACGAACACGATCCCCAGCGTCTGAATCGGCCGCAAAATTTCTCCCAGCAAAAGCGCCGCGAGAAGTATCGAAAACACCGGCTCGAGACAGCTCGCGATGATCGCCCGCGTGGGTTCCAGGTATTGCAGCCCCAGAAAATAGAGTGAAAACGCTCCCAGCACCGAAATCATCGAAAACACGAAAAGAAACAGCCACTGCCCGCCGGAATAATGCGCCGCAGCTATTTTCCACGGTGGATTCACCGCCAGCCAGAAAATCGAAGCAGCTGCCAGGGTCCACACCAGCACCCGCCAGCGGTCGTGACGCGCCAGGATGCGATGCCCACCGACGTTGTAAAACGCGAATGAGAATGAGGCCAGCATCGCCGCGAACAAACCGTAGGAATCAAGACGGAAACCGGTGCCATTGCCAATTCCTACAATGCCAATGACCAATGCGATTCCCCCAACCGCCAGCGCCACAGCCATCACTTTTTGCAGCGAAATCTTCTGCTGGCCTCGCGCCACAACGTACAATAGCACCCACACCGGAGCGGTGTACTGCAGAATAATGGCGGTCGCTACGTTCGTCCGCTGGATCGCGACATAATAGAAATAATTCGACGCCGCCACGCCCAGCATGCCCAACACAAGGCACGCTGCCAGGTCGCGCCGCGGAAGCCTGATCCGCTGCCAACCTTGAAAGACAACGAGAACGGGAAAAAGCACCAGCAGAGAAAACGTGGTGCGGGTTTGCGAAAGAATCAGCGGATCGATGAGACGCACCCCTGTTGCGCATAATGGCAGCCTTCCGGTGAACACCGCGCGGCCCAGTGCAGCCGACACTCCCCACAGAAACGCCGCCGAGCCTATAAAGAAATAGCCCCGCAGGGGGTGGGAGCGCGAGTCTGCTGAATATGCGTTTGCGATGGCAATCCTCAACGTTCCCGATGATCGCGGAGCGCAGGAAAGGCGGTCAAGATTGCGACGTCAGGCATCTATATATTCGATCTCAGCGGTGATTTTTGCCGTCTTTTCGAGCATAGCCGAGACTGAGCAGTACTTTTCCTTCGAAAGCCGCACCGCGTCTTCGACTGCCTTACGCGTTACCCTACCTCCCACGCGATAGATCAGCTTGATTTGCGTATAAACCGAAGGCGGATTCGGCGCACGCTCCGCTTCCGCGCGCACTTCCAGGCTGGTGAACGGCTCGCGTTTCTTTTGCAGAATCGAAACGACGTCATATCCTGTGCATCCGCATAGCCCGATAAGCACAAGCTCCATCGGGCTGGTGCCCGCGGTCTTATCGCCGTCAACTACAATCTTGTGACCGCTGTCAGCGATGCCGTCGAAACGTTGTTTTTCGATCCAGGTAGCGCGAGCATTGGTCATGTTCACTTCGCCTCCTACCTTCGGTTATCCGTGCCCGGTTCAGGATGAATTAATACGCGGAAAAGTTCCGGGGCAGCTTGCTTGATGCGAATTTCGAGTTCGGTCTGGATGTCATGCACCTGGGCCAGCGAGAGCTCGTCGGAGAAAGTGCAGTGGCAGGAGACATAAAGCCGACCGCGCACCCTCTTGATCTCGATCTCGTGCATGTCAAGAATCTCGGGAAACTCCGCCGCGATCGATTTCAATTTCTTTTCCAGCCTGGCGTCGGCGATCAGTTCGTCTCCCATTTCGATCGTCGCCGGTTCACTCTCAATATGCGTGAGGATGTCGTCGATTTCCGGCACCTCGCGGCGTATATCGGCTTCGAGCTCCGTGACTTGATCGTGCGCTCGTTTGAGCGTCATGCGTTCGTCGAGTTCGATATGTTGTTCCACGTGCCGTCTCCCGGCCAGATCCTGCACGCTGATGTCGTGAACGTTGAGATTGTGGCGGGTGGCTGCGGCGCGAATGCGGTCAAAAATATTCTCTGACCGCTGCGCGCGCGGCAGCGGCTGCACGGTCACGTCCGCGTCCGGCAGAATGCTCTGAACCGCCTCTGTCACTGCCGCAACCAACTGCTGTGACCGCTGAAAGGTTAACGTACGGGCAAACCCGACGGCGAGGTCGGCAAAGTAGCGGTTGCCGGCGCGGCGGATGCGCACACGTCCAATCTCCAGTACTCCATCGACATTCGAGACCGCGTCCATGATCTGATTGCGAACGCCGGCTGGTGCAGCATCAAGCAGGGCATCAATCGTGCGTCGCGCCAGCCGCCAACTTACGCTGACTATCACTCCCGCCACAAACAAGGCTGCGATAGGATCGGCCTTGCTCAGCCACTCGATGTGATAGCTCCGGCCAACCAGGATCAGCACCAGGCCGAGAACCACAACTCCCGCCGACCAAACGTCGGTGGAAAAATGCAGCGCGTCGGCTTCCAGAGCCTGGCTGTCATATTTGGCCGCGATCCGCCCCAGGCGGCGCGACCGCCAGTAATCGATCCCCATCGAGATCAGCATCACAACAAAGGCCCAAACCGTCGGCTCGACCTCCACCCGGCGGAAAAACAGGCGTAAGAATGCTTCGTAGATCACCCATGCGCAAGTGATGAGAAGCAGTCCGGTTTCCACGAAGGCAGAAAAATTTTCGACTTTGCCGTGGCCATACTGGTGATCAGCGTCCGCCGGCTTATCGGAGACTCCAACCGAAAAAAATGTCAGCGTGGCCGCGATCAGATCGAGCGCTGAATGAGCTGCTTCCGAAAGAATTCCCAGGCTGCCGGTGGAGATGCCAACAACAATTTTCCCCGCAGTAACCAGCAGCGCGGCGATCACCGAATTTCTGGCCACGGCGCGCTTCTCCGCGCGCATCGCCGTGAGCGAGTAATCCGCCGTCGTTCCCATGTCGCGATTATCGCCGTTGAACCGCGAATCGCCAAGCTACCGCCGGGGATCGAGCTTTTCAGAGGTGGCGCGGTTTCGAATCGGCTCGGCTCTCACTGCTCCCAGTCACGCCCAACAGAAACAGCCCCGTCACGGGAATCACCATCAAACCGTACACTCCCGTCCTCAGCGCCCAAACGCCCAACGCCGGAACGAGCAGAGCCGCTATCCCTATCGCCAATAACCAATTTCTTCCCCCGCCCGCCCACGGGCAGCTTTGCTTCAACATCAGAAACATCGGCAACAGGGCCAGGCTCAGATCATGAGGATTGAGGTGATAGCTTGCAAGCAGCGCAAACAGCACCGCGCTGCAGAAAACAGAATCAAACTCCCGCGCGGGAATTACTCCCGCTCCGGCTCTGCCAATCGCTCGTCTCCCTACCGATACTGTCCACAGGAGCGCCGCAAACGAAAGGCCGCAAACCATAATCATGCCCCACGTGGAATATTCGCGCCCAAGCATCAGGCTCGTCAGGCCTCGGAAATTTGCCATCGCTTCAGGATGCATCCCCGCATATGGCTGGCTCCCGAACCCGATAACAAATCTGGGGTATTCGATAAACACCCGCCATCCACACAAAAAGGCCGAAACTGCGGCGAGAACCAGGCCCACGCACGCAAATCCTCTTGCCAATCTCCCCCGTTGTTCTGCACCTGCTTCCAAAACCAGCACCAGTGCGAGGGGCAGCGCAATCTGAAACTTGAATAGAGCCAGTCCCAGCCAGCACCCCGCGGAAAAACCTCTGCCGCGCTTCAGCATTTCCAAAGCCAGGATTGCCAGCATCAGCAACAGCACTGAATCCTGCGCTTGCTGCAGGCACAGCAATACAGGCACGAACATCAGCGAGGCCGCAAACAACAACCGCCAGTTCCCTAGCCACCCTGGAGCATCTCGTGCCAGCCGCTGCGCAGCCATCGCCACAAACCCCAGGTTCAGGAGAAACCACAAAATGTAGCCCTGCCGCAGTGGCAACCACGCCACCACCCCGTAAGCTGCAGCTTCAAATGGTGGGTGGGTGTAAGGCGTTCCTGCTCTGCCCGCGTACCGGGCCTGATACTGCTCTTGTACGGCCAAGTCGTACAATTCCCGGCCACTTCCTTCACCCAGCATGCGCGCGGCGCAGTAAAACTGGGGGAAATCCGTTCCCTGAACGGCTCGGGAAAAATGTGCGCCCGCGAAAATTCCAGCCGCCACTACGAATCCGGCAAAGATAACCGTTTTCAAAGGCGCCTTCCGTCTCCGACTTGCTCCCTCAACTGGCACGCGCCGCAGTCTATCGAACCAGGGCCATGACCGCCACGCCGATTTTTGATGTCCTGACCACCACCACCACTACAAAAACGCGCAGGCTGCCCAAGCCCTCTTCCCGTTAGCCCCTGATTCCTGTCATTATTTGTGTCGGTGTGGCCTTCAGGCTTAGCATAAGGACGCACCACTGCCATGGTCCTCAATACCCTTAGAACTCCACCCAGTACCGGCTCGGGAGTTTTCCCCATGCTCGTCCTGGTGCAGGGCAACGAGCAGAAGAATCTCGTTCTGAACCGCACGCCTTTCAGCGTAGGCCGCAAGGTCGACAAAGACCTGGTCATCGCCGATCCCCGCGTCTCCCGCGATCACGCCATGATCGTGCTCGAGCCGGAAGGCTTTTTCCTCGTCGATCAGGGCAGCAAGCACGGCACTTTCGTCAACGGAGAGCGCGTTCAACGGCAAAAGCTGGAGCGCAACGATCGCCTCGAGTTCGGCGCTCGTGACACAACCTATGCCATTTTCAATCCTGCCCATGGCACCTCGAACACCGCCCGCGAATTTCTCAGCCAGATTTCCGGCATTCAGATTTCCCAGGAAGCCACCGACCTCGAAAAGCTCACCCTGTTTCTTGAAGCTGCCCGCAAGCTCAACACCGCTGGCGTTCTCGATGAGATCCTGATGACCATGCTCGAGGTTACCTTGCGCCTGACTCGCGCCGAGCGCGGCTACGTATTTCTGAAGGAGGACGATGGCACGCTTCGCCTAGCCGCCGGCCGCAATAATAAAGGCGAACCTCTTCTCGACGACAAAACCATTTCGCATTCCGCGCTCGACGAATCTCTTCGTTCGAACTCCGAATTCCTGCTTACCGATACCGGCAGTTCCATGGATATGGCTCAGCGCCAGAGCATCGTCGCCTACGATCTTCGCACCGTGATCTGCATCCCGCTGCGCAAGCGCCAGGTCCAGGCCACGCGCGATGCCACCCCTGCGCCCAACGCCAATTCTTCGGAAGTCACCGGCGTTCTCTACGTCGATTCCCGTTTTGCCTCGCGCGAATTTTCCGGTGTCGGTCACGATATTCTGCGCGCCATCGCGACCGAGGCCGCGTCGCTCATTGAAAACGCCCGCCTGGTGCAGGCCGAAGAAGAAGCCCGCCGCTATCAGCAGGAGCTCAGCATTGCCGCTAGCATCCAGCAACGCCTCATGCAAGTGAAGATTCCCGAGGTTCCCTTTGCCAAACTGCGCGGTAGAAATCTTTCCTGCAAAGAAATCGGCGGGGATTTCTTCGACGCTGTCAACACCAAGGAGGGCCTCGCCATCGTGCTCGCCGACGTCAGCGGCAAGGGAGTCTCCGCCGCTCTGCTCGCTTCCACGCTGCAAGGCATGATCTACTCTCATCTCAGCTCGGGCATGCCGCTGCTCGAGGTGGTTACGGCTGTCAACCACTTCTTCACACAGAAACTGGTGGGAGAAAAATACGCTACGGTTCTGCTCGCTCGCCTGCGCAAGGATGGCGAGCTTGAATACGTGAATTGCGGCCATGTGCAGCCTCTGCTGGTCTGTGGCTCCGAGATCATCCGCCCCCCGCACGGAAACGTTCCCGTCGGATTGCTGCCCGATGCCACCTTCGAAAGCGCTTCCTGCCAGATGAAATCTGGCGACCGTTTCATCCTGGTCACCGACGGAGTCACCGAGGCAGAAAACCCCAAAGGCGACTTCTTCGAAGACTCGCGCCTGGAAGCGGCCGCCGCCAAGTCTCCGACTTTGGAAGGAATCTTTTCTGCGGTCACGGAATTCTGTGCCGGAAATCCTTTGAGCGACGATTGCACGGTAGTGGAGATACTTTACTCGTCCCCAGCTAACGCTTAACAATAGTTTCAGTTCCCTGCGCTTGATTCTCCGTGATTAACGACAACTACGAGAGGCAGAACGTGAAAAACCAGAAGTGCACAATTGCCATCCTGGTCCCTGTGTTGCTCCTTGTCTCGGTCAGCAGCCTGTTCGCACAGGATCACTCCTCATCGCCGGCAGAGAAAACCTACAGCCTCTTACCCGGCCTCGACACCCAACTCATCGACAAGGCCGCTGACCCTTGTGTCGACTTTTTCCAATATGCGTGCGGCAATTTCGGCAAACTGTATCCCATTCCGAGTGACCGCTCCGGCCTAGGTATCGGGTCTATCATTTATGAATACACGGAAAATGTTCTGCGCGTGATGCTGGAAAAAGCCGCCGCTTCTGCGGCAAATCGCACTCCCAACGAACAAAAAATCGGCGACTTTTACGCCTCCTGTATGGACGCGGCCGCCATCGACAAGAAGGGCCTGACGCCCTTCCAGGAGGACTTGGACCTCATCGCCGCGCTCAAAACCAAGGACGATCTCCCCAGCCTGCTGGCCCATTTTCAACTTATCAATGTCAACGCATTCCTGGGATTCGGCGAGCAGCAGGATTTCAAGGATGCGCGCAAGCAAATCGCTGTCGCAGATCAGGGAGGGCTGGGTCTTCCCGAACGGGACTTTTATTTTCGCCAGGGCGAGGTTGCCGAAAAAACTCGCGTCCAGTACGTCCAGCACATCCTCAACACCCTAAAACTTCTTGGCGAATCGGATGCTCTGGCCGCTGCCGACGCAAAGAAAATCATGGCGCTCGAAACCGCACTCGCCAAAGTCTCCCTCGACGTCACCTCGCGGCGTGAACCCAGCAACGTCTACCACATGATGCCTGTTTCCGAATTGCAGGCGCTCACTCCGAATTTTTCCTGGAGCCGATTCCTCGCCGATGCCGGCACGCCGCCAGTCGGCGAATTGAATGTAACCGTTCCCGACTTTTTCAAAGGCTTGAATGCCCTGCTTGCCGCTACCGACCTGGAAACCATCAAGACGTATTTGCGCTGGCAACTGGTCAACTCCACCGACGGCACAGTTCTTCCCAAGGCTTTCGATGACGAGCAATTCGATTTCAACCGCCACAAACTGGCTGGGCAACCCGAGCAACGAGCCCGCTGGAAACGCTGTGTGGACGCTACCGACGGCGCCATCGGCGAAGCTCTCGGCCAGGTTTACGTCGCCCAGGAGTTTCCCCCGTCCAGCAAGCAAGCTACTCTGCAGATGGTGCACGATATCGAAGCCGCCATGGATCAGGACTTAAACACGCTCGACTGGATGAGCCCGGAAACCAAAGCTCGTGCCCGCGTCAAACTGCACGCGGTCGCCGATAAAATCGGCTATCCCGATCACTGGCGCGATTATTCCAGGCTCACAATCGTGCGCGGTGATGCCTTTGGCAACGCGCAGCGAGCCGCTGAATTTGAAAGCCGCCGCCAGCTTAATAAGATTGGCAAGCCGGTCGATCGCGGCGAATGGGGCATGAGCCCCTCCACCGTTGATGCCTACTACAATTCCAGCATGAACGATATCAATTTCCCCGCCGGCATTCTTCAGGCGCCGCTGTACGACCCGAATGCTACCGATGCAGAAAACTACGGGCACATCGGTGCAGTCGTCGGACACGAGCTTACTCACGGCTTCGACGATGAAGGCCGCAAGTTTGATGGCAACGGAAATCTGCAGGATTGGTGGACCTCCGGGGATGCCACGAAGTTCGAAGAGAAAACCGATTGTGAAGTGAAGGAATACGGCAACTTCGTGGTAACCGACGACGTGAAGATCAACGGCAAGCTTACGCTTGGTGAAAATACTGCCGACAACGGCGGCCTGCGCCTCGCATACATCGCATTTCTCGCTGACGCCAGGCGCAAGAACATCGACTTAAACGCCAACCAGGGCGGCTTTAACGCGATTCAGCAATTCTTTCTCGGCTTTGGGCAGGATTGGTGCGGCGAAACCCGGCCGGAACAATTGCGCTTGCAGGCCGAGACCGACGAGCACTCGGCGCGAAAGTTCCGCGTAAACGGCGTCGTGCAAAACATGCTGGAATTTGGCCAGGCGTTCGGCTGCAAAGCCGGCCAACCCATGATGCCGGTCAATGCCTGCCGGGTATGGTAGTGCATGGAGATTTTTCGTAGAGCGGGTTACTCCACCCTTACTGAGTAATCTTTGCCCTCCCATCGGCTTTCCTGCGGCCAGTAAAACGTGAACACCACCTCGCTCCCTGCGGGCAACGAAGCCGTCGGCAGGTCGAGCCGGTAAATGCCCAGGCCGGTGTCGCGCGCATTGGTATCTTGCGAGCTTTTCCAGGCATCGAGGCTCCAGTGCACCATTACTGGTTTAGGCAGCATCAGCCGCAGCGTTTTACCGTGTGGTATCCTGCGCGCTTTGTTGTTGAATCTCCATCCATAGGTGCGGCGCACCGCCCTCTCAAACTGATAGCGCTTCACAGTCTGCGCAGGCTGATCAAAAATTGTTCCATCGCGCAGCGAGCGCCGCAGCTTCACATATTCCGAATGCGCCCACACCAGCGGACAAGCCGAGCCTGAGGGCTTTCCCTTGAACAACTCCAAAGCAGGAATATCCTCGGTGTCCCAGACCTGCTCGGGTAGTGCGCGGCTCTGGCCGGTGGGGCACTGCTCCATCATGGCCAGCAACGCTTCGGCCTCCTTCGGCCGGCCGGCGGCGAGTTCATAATGCGCCCGTTCCCCTGCCAGTAGCGGCCACGGACGCCCAATGCCCGTGCCATCAAACGGCGAACCATCCTTATGCTCGCCGTAGCCATCTCCGTTGTAGCGATACCAGCACGGCCCTTCCGGCAATTGCACGCGCAGTAGCGCGTCGATCACCCGAATCGTGTTCAGAATTCGGGGATCGTCCGGCGCCCGTAATCCAAACCGCACCAGCGCAAGGCAATCGGGGCTAACCAGATGCGTCGCACGCTCGACATTATTCTCGCCGGGCGGCCGGTTTTTGATTGGCACAAACCCTTGCGTCGGAGAAGCGGCCGTCTCCGTCGGCGGCGGAGCAATTCGAACATAGTAGCCTTCCACGCCCAGTTGCTGCGCCAGATCGCCGCCCACCGCATACGTCCACCGCTCGATATTGTCGTTCCACGCGTCGGCAACATCGCGCATGGTCGCGGCAGCGTCGCCGTGGCCAGCGAGTTCGGCAATTTCCGCCGCCGCCAGCAGCGCTGCGATTTCGACCGCGAGCGTGAATGGAGAATATCCCGCATCTTCTTCCCAGCGATCCTGCTGTGTCACCGGCCCATTGCGCACGATATACCCCGCGGCGCTCTTCACCATCGGCCACCAGCGCTCCAGCTTTCCCAATCCCGGCGCATTTTCGCGGCGCAGCAAATCGAAAAGCAGAATGGGAAACGCCGTCTCGTCCATCTGCACGCCGCTCCAGTACGAGCGCCCATCCAGCCACAGATTCTGCGCCCAGTTCCCCTCGGCCTCCTGCGTGGCCTCTAGATAACGAAGCACTCTTACCGCATCCTGCGGCGCTCCCGCCGCCAGCAACGCCCCCGCCGTTTCCACCAGATCGCGCGGCCATACTAGGTGATACCCGCCCAGGTCTTCATCGCCTTTGTTGAATCCCCACGGGATCGACAGGCTCGCAATAATCCCGCCCAGGAAATCCTTCGACTCGTGCGTGCGCAGCACCGCGGTCGAGGAACGGTATAAATCGGCCTCTCGCTCCGGCTGATCCAGCTTGATCAGCGTGCTTTGCCAGTTGCGCCAGTGAAAGACATAATGCTGGCGTAGCTCATCGTACTCCTCGAACAAAGTCGACCGGGTATGCTGTCCGGCCTCTGTCCAGAGCCCCCCAAATCCCAGCGCCATTAAGAACTCGCCCTTGCACGCCGCCAAATCGATCTCGCCCGTCAAGGCAATATTTCCGTTTTCCGCGCGCGTGTATTCCCACTCCATCTGAAAATGCGAATTCAGATCCTGCCATCCATCTGACGTGCCCACAAATCCCACCGACATCTTCTTCCAGTTCGCCGAACAGCCCAGCGCCAGCGCCGTTCCATGGTGCTCGGCTAGAAACATGGGCAGACCCTTATAATCGCCAACCCATCCTGTATTGTGGTACCCGCAATTCGCCAGGTGCGGCGCCAGCAGCGCGTACAGGCGATAATCCGCCAATGCGCCCTTCAGCGGCTCGAATCGAACTTTCTGCAGCACCACGTTGCGATACGGATCGGTCAGCACTTCCTTGTAAATCCGATACCGGCCGTCCACTGCCGTGTTGGTCAGCAGATAAAGCGGAATGCCCGGCTCCGACGGCCGGTTCTCAAACGTGCAATGCCGCTTCTCTTCGGAAAAAAACGACTTCCCATCGGTCACGATGAAACCAAAATCCCGCGTGCAGGCTTGATCCACGCGCGGAAAATAAACCTCGTTCAAAATACCGTGGCTGATAGTGAACCACACCTTGCTGTGCTGGTTGAGAGCCGTTCCCACGCCGGTTTTGGCGCTCGATGTCCAGCGCGGCGGAATTCCCGGCCATCCGGGTGCGTAACGAACAGGCGAATCGCTCATGAAAATATGATTCCTATAATGTCATGAATTCTTCTTGGCGGCCTTTGCGGCCTTGCCTTGCGAACTTGGCGGTAAAAAGTTCTTCCGGTTCGGCGTCAAGAACTCCAATACTAAAATGAAACGGGCCGCAGCGTTTTTACAAACCCTTGACAAATCAGATGGCCACGCGCCCGTTTGGTCGCATCCAACATAGAAAGAAGGCACGAAGCGCGAGTTGCAATCTTGCGCGTCTCCCAAACTTGACGATAATTTAAGAAGGTACCCAGAGGCCCATGGCGCAGCCAGTCCCTCCCAAACTCATCTCGCCGGCCGCTATTCTAATCGCTCTTTGGCTGAGCTTCTGCCTCTCCGCGTATGCTGCTCCGCCTGCCGATCTGAACACGCCACTCGACCGCGGTTTTTCCGGCCTCTACAATCTCGACTTCGCCGCCGCGCAAAAAGATTTTTCTTCCTACCAGGCGCAACATCCTGATGATCCCATCGGCCCCGTGAGCGAAGCCGCCGGATATCTTTTCTCGGAATTCCACCGCCTGGGCGTGCTGGAAATGCAATTCTTTGATAGTGACGCTGATTTCGCCGCGCGAACAAAACTCAGCCCCGATCCCACGGTGAAAAATCAGTTCGAGAACGCTCTCGATCAAACTCAGACCCTCGCCCGCAGCCGCCTTCAAAAAGACTCGAAAGATCCCGACGCGCTGTTTGCTCTAACGCTAGCCTATGGCCTGCAGGCTGACTACTCCGCGCTGATTGAAAAGCGCAATCTCGCTTCTCTGCACTACACGAAGCAGGCGGCCGCCTGGGCGCAGCAACTTCTCTCTATCTGCCACGATTGCGCCGACGCCTTCGTCGCCACCGGCTTCAGCAAATACATTATCGGCAGCATGTCCGCGCCGGTGCGCTGGGTGTTGCGCATGGGTGGGCTGCCCGGCGATAAACAGGCCGGCATTGCCGATCTCCAGGCCACCGCCGCACATGGCCGCTACCTGGCGCCCTTCGCTCGCATTCTGCTCGCAATCGCTTACGTTCGCGACAAAGATAAAGCCCGAGCCCTTGACGTCTTGAATGGACTGCGGACCCAATTTCCCGCAAACACTCTATTTGCTCACGAAATCGCCCGCCTGCAATCCGCCCACTGAGTGAAAGCCTGCATGAGGTGAAATGCCATCCTGAATAAGGCTGTTTGGCCGACGCGATCTGCCGCAATTTTCCGGCCGGTCTAACGGCGTCATCCCGAAGGCCCGCGTTTTCACCAGCGGGCCGAGGGATCTCGCGCCGATCCGCTCACTGGCATTCTTGTCCTTTTCGCCAACTCGAGAAGTATCCGCTCTGCCGACACCGCGCCCGATGCGGCCCCTGCGAATGCCGCAGTACGCGCGACCCATTCACCGGAAATTTACTCTTCTGTAACTGTTTTGTAACACTCCGCCGATAGAAACAAAAATATATACTTTCGCACGAAAGGATTCTTCCACTCATGCGCCGACTCACCCTGCTGCTGTGCGCCATTCTCGTAATCACATGCTGCAAGAAATCTGAAAAGCCCGCACCCACCAAAATGGGTCTCAACGCCGCCGGCGCCACCTTCCCTTACCCCATGTACTCGAAATGGTTCAGCGAGTACCACACTCTCCATCCCGATATTGAAATTAACTATCAGTCGATCGGCAGCGGCGGAGGCATTCGCCAGGTCACCGAGGGCACGGTCGACTTCGGTGCCAGCGACATGCCTATGACCGACGCCCAGCTCGCCGAGGCGCAGTCCAAGCTAAATACCAAAGTTCTCAACATTCCCACCGTTCTGGGCGCCGTCGTTCCCGCCTATAACATCCCCGGTGTCACCGGAGAAATCAAGTTCACCCCCGACGCGCTCGCTGAAATTTTTCTGGGCAAGATCACCAAGTGGAACGATAAGGCCATCACCGGCGTCAACCCCGGAATTAAGTTTCCCGACAAGCCCATCATCGTGGCTCACCGCTCCGATGGCAGTGGCACTACTTTCATCTGGACCGACTATCTCTCCAAAGTCAGTCCGGAGTGGAAAAGCAAAGTCGGCAGTGGCACGTCGGTGCAATGGCCGGTCGGCCTGGGCGGCAAGGGTAACGAAGGAGTGGCCGGCATTGTGCGCCAGGAAGAGGGCGCTATCGGCTATATCGAACTCATCTATGCCTTGCAGAACAATATTAACTATGGAAGCGTGCGCAACTCTGCGGGAGCTTTCCTGAAAGGCTCGCTCGATGGCGTGACCGCTGCTGCCGCATCGGTACCCAACATGCCTGACGACTTTCGCGTCTCCATCACCAACGCTCCTGGCAAAGACGCTTATCCGATTTCCAGCTTCACTTGGATGCTGATCCCGCAGCAATCCAAAGATCCTGCCAAAGGCAAAATGATCACCGACTTCCTCAACTGGATGATCACCGATGGCCAAAAAATGACCAGCGCCCTGAGCTACGCCCCATTGCCCGATAGCGTCGCTCAGAAAGTGAAGGAGACCATTCAGACGGTTCACTAGAACTCAAGGCCGGTTAGAAGTGGTTGGGCCAGCGATCCGCCATAACTGCAACGTCATCCCGAAGGCTCGCGCTTTTACGAGCGGGCCGAGGGATTTCCCGCGAACGGCCTACGGAGTGGTACATGCTTGTCCGTAGGGAGACACGCACCGAAAATCTTGTCATCCTGAGTGCGTTCCTGCACGAAGGATCTATGCACCTTGCTGGATGCATAATCTCTGTCGCCGCCGGCGACACTTGTGTGCCCCACCCTTGCCGGTTTTGCGAAATCCTAAAGAGTGGAAACCTCAATTCGATTTCGCTGGCGATAGGGGCGTTGCAGCAGAAACCGAGACGAGAGTCTCAAGGATGAATCTTCAACGAGGGTCCGCACGCAAATCCCTTCCTGTCATCTCCTTCGGCTCATCGACCCCCAGCATTCCCAGCATCGTCGGCGAAATATCGCGCAGCGAGCCATCCGGCCTGAGCGTGTACCGCTTCGCATCTTCCGCAACAACGATGAACGGCACAGGATTTGTCGTATGCGCGGTGTGCGGACCTCCCGTCACCGGGTCAATCATCAACTCCGCGTTACCGTGATCGGCCGTGATAAGCATCGCCCCGCCCTTCGCGCGAATGGCTTTTTCAATGCGGCCGAGGCAGGCATCAACGGTTTCGACCGCTTTGACCGTCGGCTCGATCTTGCCAGAGTGACCAACCATGTCCGCATTCGCAAAATTGACAATAATTACATCGAACGTTCCGTCTTCGGTGGCCTTGACGACCGCATCCGCAATACCCGCTGCGCTCATCTC
>JASHQM010000124.1 GCA_030039165.1 Candidatus Sulfotelmatobacter sp.
GATCCAAAAGGCGAGGAAAAACTGAGCAAGCTCGGCTGGGAGTTTGTCGATCGCCTTCTCACCCACGGCAATGACATCTGTCTTCTGCTGAATTCCAGCGTCAACGCCTACCGCCGTCTCGACCCGCACTTCGAGGCGCCCAACCAGCTGAATGCATCTGCAACCAATCGCGGAGCCATGGTGCGCATTCCCATTGGCAACGAGCGCAGCATGCGAACCGAAGTTCGCGCCGTCGCGCCCGACGCCAATCCCTACATGGTGATGTATTCGATTTTCCGCACCGGCCTGGAAGGCAAAACCGCCAAGATTGGAAACTTGCGCTCGGCTAAACGATACCTGCCCGACAATATTTATGACGCCATCGACAACTTTAAAAAATCAGAGTGGACCACGAAGATGCTCGGTGAAGATGTCAAAGGTCGCTATGCGGATTTGAAAAAAACTGCCGCCGACCGCTGCCCCCGCGCGCTGGGAACGATTGTGAAGGCGCCCGAGGTGCAGTTCCACCATGACGTTTACAACCAATTCTTGTGGAATCTGTTCTAACCTGTCGCAGTTCTGCCATACAACGCCCTGGCTGGGAGCCGGGGCGTTTCTTTTTGCAGAAGCACGTCTCTGACAACCGGCAACCGATAAGCCATTACAATGCCTGTCGGAGGTTTCATGCCTAAATCGCGCCGGGACTTCCTCACGCAAACTTCGCTCGGACTATTGGCCGCGGCGACGGCATTTCGCAGCACCGCGCAGCAGCCGGAAACTCCGCCGGCCGGAGAGCCTCCCGCATTCGGCGCCGGCCCCGCGATTGGCCCGGAGGTTTCACCGGTTACGTTCGCAGAAGCCGGAAAGCTCGTTCAGTTCTCCCTGACCCCGCATGAGCGCGAGATCGCTGCCGGAAGCTGGCGCAGGACGATGGCCGCGTTGTATGAACGCCGCGCCGGCCCGCGCAAAGTCGCGATTGAAACCACCCTCGCACCGGCGACGCGCTGGAATCCCGTGCTGCCGGGAGTACCCGAAGGTCCTCAGCAGAATCGGTTCATCCGCAGCCAGGAGGACCCTGGTCCGTTGCCGGCACGCGACGAAGACATTGCGTTCGCTTCCGTTGCGCAGCTTTCGCGCTGGATCGAGCGGGGGCAGCTGACTTCCGGCCGGCTCACTCGCATTTATTTAAAGCGCATCGAAACCTTCGATCCGAAATTACGCTGCGTCATCACGCTCACGCGCGATCTCGCTCTCGCTCAGGCTAAGAAAGTTGATGAAGAAATCGCCGCCGGCCATTACCGCGGGCCTCTGCATGGAATTCCGTGGGGTGCAAAGGATCTTCTCGACACGGCCCGCATTCCCACGACTTACGGAGCCGAGCCTTACCGCAATCGCGTTCCTGCTGAAGATGCGGTCGTGGTGAAGCGCCTGCATGAAGGCGGCGCAGTGCTGGTGGCTAAGCTAAGTTTGGGCGCGCTGGCGCTGAATGATGTTTGGTTCGGCGGGCAGACGATGAATCCGTGGCTGTTGGAGGAAGGCTCATCGGGATCGAGTGCCGGTCCCGGAGCGGCGACGGCAGCGGGATTGGTGGCATTTGCTATCGGCAGTGAAACCGGCGGCAGCATCGTCAGCCCGTCGATGCGTTGCGGCATCACCGGGCTACGCCCCACCTATGGCCGTGTGGCCCGCACTGGGGCCATGACGCTTTGCTGGTCTCTTGACAAGCTCGGCCCCATGGCGCGCACCGTCGAAGATACGATGCTCGTGCTCCAAGCCATTACCGGCCCCGATGCCAGCGACATTGCCAGCGTGCCAAGCAAACTCGACTTCAACGTTGGTGCGAGTGTACGGGGCCTCCGCGTCGGCTATCTTCCCAAGTGGATGAACGAGAGTCCCGCGACAAACGTCGATCGTGCTGCGCTTGTGACAGCGGCAAAGGTAGGAATGGTTCCGGTTGAGGTCTCGATTCCCGACTGGCCTTATGATTCGTTGGATTTGATTCTTTTCGCAGAAGCGGCCGCAGCTTTCGAAGAACTCACCTTCAGCGGCGGCTTGAATGAGCTGAAAGCTCAGGTGCCTGACGCATGGCCTAATCTTTTCCGCCAAGCCCGTTTTCTTTCCGCAGTCGACTTCGTTCAGGCCGACCGCTTGCGCCGCAAAGTCGCCGAAGAAATGGCCCGCCTGTTTTCGAATGTAGACTTGCTGCTCGTTCCGTCGCTGCGCGACGAGATGCTGACGCTCACGAACTTCACTGGCCATCCGTCGCTCACCCTGCGCGCAGGATTTGTTGAAGTCGCAAAAGCCCGCAGCGATTGGGCGCCGGATCCCAATCATCCACTCCCGACATTTTCGCCTCCGCGGCGCGTGCCGCACGGCATCACGCTAATCGGACGCCTTTTCGACGAGGGCACGCTGTGTGAGGCGGGAATTGCGCTGGAACGTGCGTTTGCCGTCGCCAGCGAGCGCCCGCCAGGGTTTTAGCAAGCTCGCACTATTGATTGCGCTTGGGACCCAACTTGAGAGTCGACTCCTTACTTCCGTCCCAGTTCGCTGGCCGCTACTTTTTCGTTGCCTGGAATCGAAATCCGCGTCAAGTAGGGGAAAAACGGAGTCAGCTCGAACGGCATCTTCTCTCGGGGCGAAGTCAGGGCCAAAGGCTTGGCCTTGGACATCTCGACCTGATCGGTCCAGGGATCTAGCTTGATGCGCCCGCCGAGCGGCAGGGCAGCAATCTGATCGGTGCGTTGTGAATCCAGTTGCGGCGCAGACGCCAGGAGGGTTGACATGCGGATGCTTTTGCCTTCAGCCAGCGCATTGCCCAGGTGGGGACGAATCAGATTCGGCAATTCAGGGGCGCTCTCCTGCAAAGCTTTCAGAAACAATCCGGCGCTGCCCAGCTTGTCTTTGTAGGGAGAATTCTTTAACAGCTCCAAAGCTTTGGCATCGGCCGCTTCTTCGTCAGTTGTGCTGCGCTTGAAGTCAAGGCGCTGGAACGACTCTTCATCAGGAAAGAACATGCGATCGTTGAACGCCAGCCTTGTGTCGAGTTTGTGGCCGAGCACAATGTGACCTAGTTCGTGCGCCAGCACCGTGGCAAGCGAGGCCTCGTCGGGGAGCACATCGAGCAGCCCGCGGCTCACCACAATCGTATGGCCGATGGTAAACGACTCCAGCGGAGAAGTAAGCAACACCCGGCACCGCACATCCTGCAAATCGATGTTATTAGTGATCAGCAGATTGTTCACCACCGTCTGCAACACCTTGTCTACTTCACCCGGAGGCGCCATCAAACCGATCTTCTCCATGCGATCGATGGCGTTGTCTTCCGCCTGCCGCTCCCACATTCGTTCAGCTGCTATCGGCCCGGCATCGGCAGCCGATTCGCTCTCATCTTTCACAGCTTCCGGCGAATCCACCATAATCTGGGTGAACTCAGAATTCTTGTTCAGGCCTTTCAGGTCATATCCCCACAATCGCGTCTGCGCGCGGAAGTGCAGGGTGCGCCCAAGACCATACTTCATGTCCGTTTCTTCGCTGAAAATATAGGCCGGCAACCAGGCATCCGGACGCATGTTCAACCGCCAACTGTCGAAGTGCAGATAGAAGTTCGACCCCGGCTTCGATTGGTATGTTCCATTGAAACGCACAATGTTGTAATCCTGATCCTCAACCCAGATGCGCCCGATAAAGCGCCCTCCGGAGGCATCCTTCCTGGGTTGAACATCAATCACGAGGCAGCGTACCTCGCCCAAAAACTCGCGCCGCACGAAGGTGAAGTCGTAATTCTTCTTCTGGAAGTCGGTATCGAGCAGCACCATCTGCGCAAAACCCAGCGGCAGAAAACGCATGGAGTAGACGGAGGTGAGCCGGTCCACCATACGCCGACCGAAACCGGGCTGCCCGATAAACGAGGTGTCTTCCGGGCCCTCGCTCATGTCCAACCGTCCGAGAAAATAGCGGTCGCTCACCGGCACATCGATTTCGGTCCGATCCGTTTTGAGGTTTTGAATGTAGGTCTCAACCATGGGATGCAGGTGCCTCATCTGCGCCACGAAGAAATGCTCCCGCTGCACGACGCGATCCAGTATGTCGTTGAAAGAAGTGGGCGAAGCGGCGCCCAGCCCAGCATTTTCGATGACGGGGACGCGGGTAGGCGCCGCCGTTTGCTGCGACGATGCTGCCAGGGATGCGATTAACACGAGCAGAAACGAATTGAACCGGGAGATGCGCATAGAAACCTCGCAACGGACTTACGCTAACTGGAAAATGACGTGCAATACCACCGTGGAATCGGCCGGCTGGCCATCTCTCAGCGCCGGCTTGAAGCGAATCTGTTGCGCCGCCTTCACCGCATTGTCATCCAACCCATGCCCCAAACCACGCACCACGCGCAGCACTCGCAAACCGCCAGAAGCCTCGAGAACAACCTCCAGCAGCACCTCGCCCTGAATGCGCAGGTTGCGCGCTTCCTGCGTGTACAGCGGAACCGGCTTGGCAGTAATTTCGGCCGGCACCAATCTGACCGCTTCGAGAGGGCGAGCATGCGCGGCCGAGGGCGCGGGAGCTTCGACATTGCCAAAGCCGCTGGTCTGAACTACTTGCGGCACTCGTGGCCGATGTTCTGGGAGCGCCGTCTCACTCCCAAATCCGGAGCTCACAACCACAGCCGCAACGCCTTTCGCTCCGGCTGTTCCATTGCCGTAACCAGGGCCCGATGGAAGATCAAACGACCCCAGCGCGGCGATGTTGGCAACCTTTCCCTGCCCGGCCGTAGCCGGAATTCCATTCGGATCGCCGAATCCTCCGGTCTGTACCTGCGAGGAATATTTGGCACGTGTTGGCACAGCGGAGCTGCCCGTCAAAAAAACATTGACGCTCACTCCCTGCTTCGGCACCACCGGCGCAACCGTGGGTGCTGTCTCAATCCTTCTGGCGCTGATGCTGACCACCGGGGCAGGCGTGTCTTCTGCGCTCGCGTGCGCGACTTTGGGTTGCATAGCCGTAAGGCGCAGCGCGTTCACCAGCGGATCCACTTCAACCACGGCCAGTTGCTTCAGGCGCAGCAAAGGCTGCGGCTGACGATTGACGGGAGGCGGCGTGTTGACCAGCGCAATCGCGTGAAAACTGCGCTCCATCGGCGAGATCACGGGCACAACCATCCGCAAGAGCACGAAAGCGGCCACGATCAGCGCCTGTATCCCGCTGCTGAAGACAAATTCCGCCCAGGGCTTTCTTGCCCTCGGCAGCAGGGCAAAAAGACTCTGTTGGCTGGAAGAGCTCATATCTCTTAGCGTCGAAATCCCTGTTCCCGCGCTAACGTGCCGGAAGCAGTTCATGCGCCGGTCGGCTAAGATACAGGACCGGCGAGGCGACCGGTTAGCGCGCACCCCATGGGGAAGGTTGCACGGGAGAGGCCACTCCCGTACATGAAAGTACATTAATGGTTTTAGCCCTTGGATTGCTTAAAGTTAGAGCACGTTCCCTTAGAACTTGATGAATCATGAGAAAGCAAGATTTTCCATTTTCCGCCGCTCTTACGCCCAAAACGGGAACACCTGTCCCATTTACGAACACCCTGTCCATAACTTTAACAGTATAAGACCTTCGTCTCTGCTTCTCGATTCTTTAGCAGCGCACGATCTTCGTACTCGAAATTCCTTTGGTGGCGTTGCGCGTATCCACCACCAGCTGCGCCTCGTTCACGATGCGCCGATAGTCGTAGTCCGAGTGGTCGGTAACAATTACGATGCAATCGTATTGGCCCAGATTTTCCAGCTCGCTACGCTTCATTTGAAGATCGTACTTGCGCCCCTTCCCGATGAAAGGAAAATACGGATCGTGATAGCTGACCTGCGCGCCTTCTTTCTGTAACAGTTCGATGATCGTCAGCGCCGGGGACTCGCGCAGATCGTCGATGTCTTTCTTATATGCGACGCCCAAAACCAGCACCCGCGCTCCGTTTACTGCTTTCTTGTGGCGGTTCAGCGCTCCGCTGACCGAAGAGATCACGAAGTACGGCATATTCGTGTTGATCTCTCCCGCCAGTTCGATAAAACGCGTCCGAAAATCGCACTCCTTCGCCTTCCACGACAAATAGAACGGATCGACCGGAATGCAATGCCCGCCCAACCCCGGCCCGGGATAGAAAGGATGAAAACCGAAGGGCTTGGTTTTGGCCGCCTCGATCACCTCCCAGATATCGATCCCCATGCGCAGGCACAGCATCTTCAACTCGTTCACCAGCGCAATATTCACGCAGCGGTAAATATTCTCCAGCAGCTTGGTCATCTCCGCCCCCGCGGGCGAGGACACCGGCACCGTGCGATGAAAAATTGTCCCATACAGCGCACTCGCCAGCTCGGAAGCCTGCTGATTCAATCCACCGACCACCTTTGGGATATCCGGCCGCGCCACAGTTGTGTTGCCGGGATCTTCGCGCTCTGGTGAGAACACCACCAAGAATTCTTTTTCCCCGGCCGAGGCGCCTCGCGCCGCTTTCAGTCCAAACGCGTTCTCATTCTCCAGAATGGGCACCATGACTTCTTCCGTTGTTCCTGGATAGCTCGTGCTCTCAAGAATAATGAGCTGACCCGGCTGGAGGTGTGGCGCCATGGCATGCGCGGTGTTTGTTATGAAGCTGAGATCGGGTTCGCGATATTCATCCAGCGGAGTCGGAACACAGATAATGACGGCATCCATGTCCCGGAGTCGGGAATAATCGATAGTCGCCGAAAAGCCGTGCGCCTGCGCAGCCTGAATCTCTTCCGGCCCAATGCGAAAGATATACGACCCGCCGCGGCTGAGCGTCTCCACCTTGTTATGATCGATATCGAAACCCGTAACCTTGAACCTCTGCTCGCTGAACAGCAGCACCAGCGGCAGCCCGACGTAACCCAAGCCAATAACCCCGACCTGGGCCTGGCGCTGCTGGATTTTGTTTTTAAGTTGATCGGGAGAACGTTTTAGAGTGGTGTGATTAGTCATTATTGCGGCAGACATGCGTTTCCTGGGAACGAAATCTACTCAACGATTCTAGCACGCAGATTTCTCCGCGCTATGCGGCGGGCCACGGCCGAATGTTTGCTAAACCGGCAATTTCAATGCTTGTTTTGAAGATCTGATTAAGCTTTATGTTTCAGGAGGGCAGCCTGTCAACGCATAAAATAACGCATATCGTTTTGATTCCTAAAGTAATTTTGGAGTACCGGGCCTGATGCTGCACAGCAGAACTCGAACCTGCTTGACGTTGGCCATGCTCGCGGCCTGCCTCTGGGCAGCATGGCACGCTGGCGCTTTCCTCGTGGTCAACGACCCGCATCCTTCCGACGTCATCGTGGTTCTGGCCGGAGAAACCTCCGTGCGCCCGGCGCGCGCCCTTGAACTTCTGGATCAAGGTTATGCCCGAAAGGTATTCATCGATGTGCCGGCGCAAGCCAAAATCTACGATTTGACTCAAGTTCAGCTCGCCGAAAATTACATTCGGGAGCTTCCGCAGGGCGCATCGGTCGGCATCTGCCCGATCGTGGGCCTGTCGACCAAGGGGGAGGCAAACGATGTTGCTGTTTGCCTTGCCAAGGATCAACCGAAGAGTGTTTTGATCGTCACCTCTGACCACCACACGCGGCGCGCATTGAGCGTTTTCCGCCACAAGATTCCGGGCGTTCGATTCTCAGTCGCGGCTGCCTACGATCCTTCGCAATTCGGCCCTCGCTGGTGGACCCATCGCCAGTGGGCCAAGACTTTCTTCGAGGAGTGGGTTCGCGTGCTCTGGTGGGAGCTGATCGACCAATGGAAGTAGTTGCGCTTCTCCTCTGACGGCGCGGACAACTTCCCGAAAAAGTTTTCCACCGTTTCACTGCACAAAAGTCATTGACTGCCAACAAGATTGAACGTTAGGATGCCTTAACAGTCACCAAAATAGTTAATAACGGAGCATGGGATGGGCGCGTCTGCCTTACGCAGTCTGGCAAGTTGTGTGCTCGTATTAATTGCGTCTGTTTCGCTTTTAGCCGCTGACTCCGCGGTAGCCATGCTTCATGCCGACGGCGCTGCCTGGTTGAACGGTAGCCATGTCCCGAACTCCTCCGCCCTTTTCGTTGGCGATCTCGTACAGACACGCATTGATTCTGCGGCCAGTATCCATGCGCCGGGTTCCAGCATCACCGTTCTCGGCGATTCGCTGATCAAATTTCAGGGGGCTTCGCTGGAGATTGAGCGCGGCGGCCTGAGCATTTCGACCTCCCAAGGATTGGCGGCCAGCGCTGGCGACGTTCATGTTGCCCCGGCTTCCACCTCCTGGACCGAATTCAACGTAAGCGATACCGACGGCACGCTCCACATTTTCGCCCGCAAAGGCGACCTCACTATCACTGATCAGAACGGCAGCACCACTCTGGCCCAGGGCCAGGAAACCACGCGCGACGATCAGGCCGGCCAGGGCAACGGGAAAAAGAAGAACAAAAAGCCTGCCGGCGGAGCTGCGCCTGCGGCCAATGGCGGGGTGCTCGACTCGACTGCCGCAGTCGCGGCCGGCTCAGCAGCCATCGCCGGGGTCACGACGTGGGTTCTTTTGCAAAGCAGCAGCCCGGTCAGTCCTTCAAACCCCTAGAAGAGGTTCCGGCAGGGAATACCGGGCTCCAGCAATTGCTTTCAGACGAAATCAGAAATTCGTGGCCGTCTGCTGGGGCAGCGGTTCCTGCGAGGGCAGTTCTTCCGGCGGCTTGGAGCTCACTGTACGCTTTCTGCGCTGCGGCTGCACGAATGGTTTCGCAGCCGCAATGGTGCAGATTACGTAGAACAGCGCGGCATTGGCCGGAATCTGCAAGTTGAAATCCACGGCGCTGTGAACGAGAATTCCCGTCAGCCCCATCATGCAGGCCAATGCTGTCGCCCCGCTGGTTTCGGCTGGCCAACTCGCAATTTTCTTAATCGCCCTTCGATAGGCTGTAACCACAAACCAGAGCATCGCCACTAATCCCAGTATTCCCATTTCCACCAGCAGTTGCAGGTAGTCGTTATGCGCCTGATTAATAAAGAAATTCGTATAGAACGTTCGGAATTGCGGGTAGACCACCGGAAACGCCCCCAGTCCCCAACCCATCACTGGACGTTTCAGAAACATGCGCACGCCATCGCGATTGATGGTGACGCGAATGTCGTTCGAAAGCTCAGAATGTGATGTGCTCAAGGTCGCAATTCGCTGGCTGAGTTCAGCTCCTCCAACCCAAATCAGCAGTCCGGCGACAATGGTCAGAAACAGCCCGATCCCAATAGCCGTGGGCCAACCCCGTTTTTGCTTCACCAGAAATGCCCCCAGAAGCACCATTTCGGCAATGATGGCAATCATTCCTCCACGCGAACCGGAAAGAAAAATTGTTCCCGCCATCACGGCCGCCGCCGTTGCCGCCATCGCCCGAGCCCGGGTTGAAGCCAACCGCGTGAGCGACAGCACCAGCGGAATCGGAACCAGCATCTCCATTAGCCCGGCATAGTGATTGTGATTTACGTAGGGGCCGTAAATCCATCCGCCCATGCGCGGCTCGCGTAACCAATAGAGTCTGCCGTTCGAGGAAATCCCCTGAATCAAGGCGAAAGTGGCGAGCGCCGCGCCGTAGATCGAAAAAATCGTCGCTAGCTTTCGCGCCTGCCCGCCGCGTATCAGCACCTGCGAGGTCAGAAAGCAAAGCGCAGCATAGGCTGTATATTGCAATGCCAGCGAAATGGTGTCATGGGGATACGCACTCAGATGCAGGACAAGCTGCAGGAGCACCAGCAGTCCGAAGGCCGCCATGGGCAGAAAAAGCGGATTCCACCGCACCTTGAGCTCTTCTTCGAAGATCTCTTTCACCACCCACAGCAGAAATAAAATTCCGGATCCCATCTCCAGCAAAAAGATCGACCACGGCTCGACTTCCCCGAAGGCCAATGGACCAAACAGCAGCAACCCGAAAATTCCATAGAGCAGGGCAGAGTCGAGTTGCTTGGCCCTGTGCTGCCGCGGATTCTCAAAACTCTTTCTTGATTGCATGGGGGGTCTGTCGGAACAAAACTCTTAAGCAGTGAAGATTCACTGTCTTTTGGCCACCAGCCGGAAATCATCGACCCATAGTTTGCCGCGTATCGGGCTTCCTTCGGGCACGCGCTTTATATGCAGCACCAGCAGTTTGCAATCGTCTGCCGTGGTAAACTCGCCGCCCAGCGATTTCCAGAAGCCCGCTTCCTTCAACTCGTCGCTGTCGTATAGAACGGCTTGCGAATAAACATCCTGAATAACGATGTGCGGTCCGCCCGCGCCTTCCATCTCTCCATTCTTATAAAACGCGGAGAATTCATAAGTTGTGTCAGGTTGCACGGCAATGAACTGGCGGATTCCGGCATCGGTGACTCCGGGACCATCGAAGGCAATCAGCAGCGAGCGGGTTCCACTGTGGAAATCGCTGGGATCGAGCGTCAAGCCCACACTCTGCTGCTTGTCGTATTGCCAGTCGAATCCGCCATCGAGCACATCCAGGCTGAAATCTCCGTTGACGATCAGATTGTTCCGCGTGGGAAGATACCCCGATAAGCCAAAACGTGGCGCCGCCTGCTGCCAGACGAGGCGAGCTTCATCCGCATCCTGGTGCTTGAAAAGGTAAAGAATGTAGTCGTAGACCTCATGCAGATCGAACGATTGTGAGCTGGCAATTAACGCCGCCCATATTTTTTCCGTCGCCTGCGTATCTTCTTTGCTCATCAGCAAGTGGAGGAATTCCGTGTATGCCACTGCCCGCCGTGGGACCACGTCCCGCAACAGCCCATTAACATCGGGCTCGATTCGCCAGCAGAATTGAATCGCCAGCCGCGCCAGCGTCGGTTCGTTATCCAGCACAACCCGGAACTCGCGCAACGCTTTCTCGTTCTGGCCCTGTACCAGATAAAAATTGGCCGCCTCCCAGGCCACGTCAGGGGTGGTCGGGTCGGCCTCGATTGCATGTTCCAGCGCCCAAGTTTGATTCGAAACGTCACCCAGCACTTGATACGCGGAAGCCAGATCAAACCAGTAACGTGCCGCATGAGGATTGAGCTGCACCGCAGCCCTGTACGGTTCGATCGCCGCCGCCGGATCTCTCGTGACGAGCGCATAATAACGTCCCACGTGATTGCGGAAATCGGCGTTGCGAGGATCCAGACGCACGGCCCGTTGCAGGCTCGCCAACTCCGGTTTATCGCCGTACTCCGAAGCCACAAATAATCGCCCGGCCAGGAACACGTAAAATCCAACGATCGACACTGCCGCAGCGATCATCCCTTGTTTTCGCCAGGCCGTGTTGAGAGCGATTTGCATCGGGCTTTGCGAGTCAATAATTGATTGGTTTTTCCGAGTCCTTGGCAAATCCTGGCAACTTTGCCAAAAGCTTTTTGGCAGCCAAATCCACAGAGAACCGCCAAACAAATGTGAAATGGCCGATTCTAAATGCAGGACGAACCCTATTTCGCTCTAGCGAAATCTACGACAAGGTCTACGCGCTGTTCGACGAAGCTTCGGCAATATCTTCGGCGTCGCCATCATCCTGTTCTTCATCGTCTGTGTCGTGCGCCTCATCGTCGCGATAGTACCGCGAATATTTTCCCTGGTATTCGTAGTAGTAGTAATAATCCGGCGAACTCAAGTCCACGGCATTCAGCAGCACGCCTGAAACTTTCGCGTTCACCTGCATCAGAATGTCGCGCGAGCGCCGCAGCGCCTGTTTCGTCGTCTGCCCGGAGCGGATGACCAGCACAATAGCGTCGGCGCGCGGCGAGAGTACCACCGCATCGGTCACCGATAAGGTCGGCGGCGTGTCGATGACGATGTGGTCATACTGCCCGCGCAGCTCATCCAGCACGTCACGCATATTCGTCGAGGCCAGAAGTTCGGCCGGATTCGGGGGCGGCGTCCCCGCGGGCAATACTGACAGGTTAGGCAACACAGGAGAGCGCGTAATCGCATCCTGCAACTTGGCGCTGCCGGTCAGTACGTTGCTCAAGCCGCTGCGCGGTCCCATTCCCAAGGTTTTATGAATGCTTGGCCGCCGCAAATCGGCGTCAATGAGCAACACTCGAATTCCCTTCTGCGCCAGAACCACCGCGCAGTTAATACTGGTGGTGGTCTTGCCTTCCTGCGGCAGCGCGCTGGTGATCATGATCACCTTGGGCGGCGCGCCTAGATTCGAAAGCAGCAGCGAAGTACGCAGCGCCCGGTAGGATTCCGCCATCTGCGACTGCGGCCTCACCTGAGTCACCAACTCCACCACTTCTTTTGAGCTCGCTATCACTAGCCGTTTGGACGTGGAGCCCTCCCGTGCTGTCCTGGATCCCATGGGAATCATCCCAAGCGGCGCCAACCCGGAAATCATCTGCGCCTGCTCGGTGGTGCGTACTGTGTTGTCCAGACCCTCCAGCAGAAATGCCAGTCCGATACCGGAGCTCAGTCCCAGCACGAAAGCGAAGGCTAAGTTCCGCGGAATATTCGGCTCAATCGGCGTCATGGGAGCGCGCGCATAATCGACGATGCGAAAGTTATTCGACTTCAATCCCGCAGAAACTCCCGCCTCTTTCATCTTCTCCATCAATCCTTCATAGAGTTGGCGGTAGCTTTCCAGATCGCGCTTCAGAATGCTGTACTGAATCGCGCTTTCGTTCAGTTTATTGGCTTCCTGCTTCTGCTTCTCCAGCGCGTCGTGCAGCATGTTCTCCCGCTGTAATGCCGCCATGTACTGGCCGCGAATCTTGGCGGCAACTTTTCTCGTCTCCCCCAGAATCTGCGCGTCGATTTCCTTGAGCTGCGTGTTCAGTTGCGCAACTTTCGGGTACGACGGCCCAAACTGTGTACTCAACTCTGCCATCTGTATTTTGACGTCGGCTTCTTTCGTGCGCAGCGACTCCAGCAAAGACGACGCCGGCGGCCCTCCGGCGCCCGACACGTCAAGTGCGCTCGCCGCCGACGAGATACTGTCGACGTCGCCGGACTGCACGAGCCGGTAGACCGACTCCTTATCCATTCGCTCCGATTCCGCCGCCGTGAGCGCTTTGTTCAGCTCATCCAGCTTGGACGTGATAATGTTCTGCTTTTCATCGATGCCCAAGATCTCGTGCTCGCGCTGGTAGCGCACCAGTTTTTCCTGCGACGTTTCCACCTTCATCTGCAAGTCGACCAACTGCTTCGAGAGCCAGTCGGAAGCCTGCATGGTGGAATCGAAACGCGACTTGAAATTGTTCTCAGTGTAGGTGCTCATCAAAGTATTGACCACGGTTGCCGTCAAATCCTTGTCGGGACTGCGGTATGACACCTTGATAATGTGCGTGTTGGGCGAGAGCGTGACTTTCAGACTTCCCCGGAAAGCTCCCAGGAGAGCTGAGGTTCTAACTGGATCTGCCTGCAAGGGATCGGGCGCAAGATCCAGCGCCGATGGCAGAGAAGGCTTCTTGCCGCCGAATTCCGGCCGCCGGTCCAGCCCCAGCTCTTTGACCACCTGCAAAGCCAGCAGATCGCTTTGCAGGATCATCACCTCGGTTTCGAGCTCGGTGGGGTCGTAATAATCGAGATTGAAAGTCGGGGAATTGTTGAAATTGACCAGTCCCGAATCCGGCTTGTTGATTTCGATGCTGCCGCTGGCCTCATAAATTGGAGTCATTTTCAGGCTGGCGATGGCAACGACGGAGAAAACACAAATCAGGCAGGCCAGTACAGTCCATTTTCGCTTGAGCAGAACGCGAATATATTCGCCCAAGGTCGAGTCTTGTGGGGGGAGTTCGGGATAAATCCGCGGACCAAGGTTGCGTCCAAAATCCGCGCCGGTCGGGGATAGTTGAAGAGCGGAACTATTGGCCTGTACCAGCGATCCCGAATCCATTCCTTCTCCCAAAAGCGTCATTCCGGGCAAGCGCTATTTGCGCAGCGCGGGACTGCATAAAGCGTCCGTCGCTGCTGCACAGAACGCAAACCCATCCCGGACTCGATGGCTGGTTCATCGTCCGGGAATTTTTCACGATCGTATGTCGAGGTTTCGCCGCTATTTTAGCATTGCCGAGCGAGCAAGCGATGCTGAATTCTGCACGGCATAAAGAAAGTTACGTGGAGCTTTCTTTGAACCGATTTCGGGTTAAGCGAATCCGGATCGCGTGCGAAGACATTCGCAAGCATCAGGAGAACAGGAACGCACACGACCGTGCGCTCGTGTAGAAGCGGAATTGTTTTTCGGAATCTGTCTTTTCGCTACTGGATGGCACTGGCGACGTTCGAGAACACGTTGTTCGCGTTCGAACCGATCAGCCGCACCGTTCCCACGACGATCACCAGAATCACCGCCAGCATTACAGCGTATTCGGCGATGTCCTGGCCGCGCTCATCGCGCCAAAGATTTTGTAGAATGTTGGCCACGGGCTCCTTCTCCTCACAAAGTTTTCTTCACCCAAGTCTCGAACACCAGGTCACCGGGACACTACCGCATCGGTGGCCGGATTAGTTTGTTATCCCGAGGCTGGTCTGTAGAAATCATAGAAGTCACCCTGCTGCTCGCCAATAGCCCTTAAGTGCCACACAGAAACACTTTAGGAATTCAGTGTAAGTTACTGCTAACCAATGCTTTTAAGGGGAAGCGATTGATTTACGGCAAACAGGGCCAGCTCCAGCCGCGTGGAAACCCCTAGCTTGTCGAAGATGTTGCTGAGATGGTGCTTGACCGTGTCTTCGCTAATCTTGAAGTACTCGGCGATCTCTTTATTGGAGTAGCCGGCTACCACCGCCGCCACAATCTCCAGTTCGCGCGGCGTGAGGCCGAATTTCTTCTGCCGCGCTTCGTCGCTGGAAGATTGCACCAGCGTTCGCAAGTATTGAACCAGATTGGAAACGCTTTCCCGTCCCACCCAGTACTCGCCCGACATGACCGTATGAATGGCTTTCAACAGCAGTTGGGTCGCCGAATCCTTCAATACAACGCCGCGCGCCCCGAGTTGAAGAGCCTCAACGATCTGGCTTTTCTCCGCCGCCGCGGTCAGCAGAATCACCCGCACCGGCGTGGCATTGGCGGGCGCGCTGAGATCGCGCAACGCTTCCAGCCCGGGATGCTTGGGCATCGACAAGTCGAGTAATAGCAGATCCGGCTTCAGTTGCCGCGCCAGCCTTACCGCTTCCGCTCCATCCGACGCCTCGCCGATTACCTTCAAGTCCGGCTCGGCTTCCAGCAACCGTCGCAATCCATCGCGAAAGATCGGATGATCGTCGGCGATCACGATGCGAACCTGCGCTTTCTTAAAATTCATGGGGGAGTTCTCCATCTTTCGCAACCTTCACTTCCAGACGCGTTCCCTGACCGGGATTCGATTCTACCGTGAGTGCGCCTCCAATCAAACGAACACGTTCCTTGATGATCGTCGGCCCTTTACCCAGGCTGTCGAGTTGCTCCGGCGTATATCTGCCGGAGAAGGGAAACCCTTTGCCGTCGTCCTCGAGCGTAAGACTCCAATGATCCGCATTGGCCGTCAACCGCACCAGCACATGCCGCGCCTGGCTGTGCTTGCGTACATTCACCAGACCCTCCTGTACGATGCGCAACAGTTCGCGGCAAATTCTATCCGGCATCTCCAGCTTCTCAATGTCTGTGATGAAGCGCGCGGAAACTCCGGTTTCGCGCTGAAAGCGTTCCACCGAGTCGATCACCAAGTTGAGCAAACGCCGCGAGTCCACGTCGATCGACTTCATCTGCTGCATCAGCTCGCGCAGCTTCAAAACCTCTTCCCGCAGTAAGCCCTGAATGCGCTTCAGTTCTCCCCCGACGATAGCCGGCGAAGTCTCCGCCTGGCGGCGAAGAACATCCACCTGCATCTCAACCGCAATCAGCGACTGCACAGCGCCATCATGTAGCTCTCGGGCGAAACGTGCGCGCTCTGCGGCGCTCGCCCGCCGTCGCAGGCGATGCAGCAAATAAACGTTGTACACCGCTGGCCCCACCTGGTGCAGCACATCCAGCAAGAATCGCAGCTCTTCCTGCGTCTCTCCCCGCCACGAGGGATCGAAGACGAACACACGACCTCGCCACTCGGAGCCAAACAGAAATGAAACTGTAATCACTGATGTAAACGGCTGTTGCTGGTGCAAGAGCTCGAGCGAAGTCGTCGAGGGGGCGGCTACAGGATTGCCGTCGCCATCGAGTGCGGTCGCACTCCAACGGCTTCCCTCGGCCTTCGCGTAACAAACCTCTCCTGGAAAATCCTCCAGGTACGTCTTCGTATCTTGGGGCCTAGAATCCAGCCACACAAACTCGGCCCCCGCGCTCGCGGCATTGCGCAGCTCTCCCAGGAAGCTTCTATGGCTGTGAATTTCCTGCGACGCAATCAGCAGCCGCGAGGCCGCGTACATGCGGGCGATCTCGGCGCACATCTGCTGTAGCGTTCCCGTCAACCCGGCTTCGACGCGTATCTTGGCCAGCATCCGCGTAACCGCAGCCTTTTCCGCCCGCAAATGCTTCTGCTGCTCGGCGAGGTAGCCCAGAAGCAATCCCATCACGAGCAGATAAACTGAGAGCATGAACAGGCGGTTCGGCTCGAACTCGGAGATATTAACTTGCAGGCCTGAGAGCACATGCCACGGCAGGATGCCTCCACGCTCAGCCCACTTGTGCAACAGTACGAAACTTTCGCCCCACAACAGCACCACTTCCGCCGCGGCCGTGCTCAGCGTCTCCCACATCCCCCATCGGTAGGCTGCTGCCGTCAGGACAAATACGAAGAAAAGAAAGAAGGGGCTGCGCGGACCCTCGGCGAAGACGGAAATGAAGGCAGGCCAGACGATGTCGGCGGCGTGAACCATGAAGCGGAACGCAGGCGTAGACTCCTTGCGCCTCCGCAACAGCATCATGATCAGAATGCCGTTGGCCAGATAAAAGACAAACAGTCCGTAGGCGGCATTGGAATGCCCCAACTCCGTAGGATCCATCCGGATCGCAACCAACGCCGATACTGCTAGAAACACTCGTGCCGTGGCCAACCAGCGCTCGATGCGCCGCACTTCCCCGGGGTCGCCGGGAGCCTGCCATCGTGAACGAAAACGCCGCTTTATGTTAGTGCTCAATTGCGGTCACTTACCCCGGGAACTGAAGCTCTCAGGTCGTTCCGCATAGTATTGACAAGAAAAGCGAGGTGCAAGCGAAAGTTGACCACTACCAGCTTCGCCCGATCCTCACTTGCGAGGAGTACACATTATCTTAATCCTCTTTCAGTCGCTGCGGGTTACTTCCGTAATCCAGCGCTTACCTTAACCCAGTCTACAATCGTGCCAGGAGTCGCTATTTCGGTGGCCATCCAGCCGTAGCTACCGCTTTTCTTGGACTCTGGACAACTCTTGCGTGTTTTGTTGGAGTTCATGGCCGCTTATCCCGCAACTGTCCAGAGATTGCCAAGACGGATACTGAAGGACCATTGCGCGCTTATACCAAAGTCTGGATCGCGGCCGTGGCCGCTTGTCTGGGGATTCTGGCGGTTTCTGCCCTAAGCCTGCCACCATCCTTCCGACTCACCGCGATTAGCGACATAATACAGTGCCTTCTGCTGTTTTCCGGAACCCTGTCGTTTCTTCCTCACGCCTTTCGCTCGCGTGGGCGTCTACGAGTGTTCTGGTCGCTCATTGCCAGCGGCATCGGTCTCTGGTTTTTGTATCAATTCGTCTGGATCTACTACGAGATTTATCTGCGTGTCCCGGTGCCCGACATGTGCACGGGCGACGTGATCTTATTTCTGCACATCGTTCCCCTCATGGCCGCGCTGGCTTTGCGGCCTCACGCTGCCGAAGATGAGTACGCGGCCCGTTTGCGAGGTCTCGATTTCGCTCTCTTGCTTGTCTGGTGGGTCTACCTCTATGTTCTCTTCGTGGTCCCATGGCAGTATCTCGCGGTTAATGTAGGACCTTACGGGGACAATCTGAATTCTCTCTACCTGATCGAGAAATTCGCGTTCCTCGGCGCTCTAGTAATGGCATGGCTTGGAAGCAACGGGGAATGGAAGCTTTTCTACGCCAATCTTTTCGGGGCTTACCTCACTTACGCCCTCAGTTCCCATTTCGCCAACTCAGCCATCGACCACCATGTCTACTACAGCGGAAGTTTTTACGATGTTCCCCTGGCGGCATCGATGGCCTGGATTACGATCACCGGACTATTCATCAAAGGCCGCGCGCCGCAACCCGCTGTTCGTTCCATTTCCGCCGCCCATGGCCTGTGGCTGGCCCGGCTGGGCATGATCGCCGCTTTTTCCCTTCCCCTTTTTGCCGCCTGGGCTCTGATGAACACGTCAGTCCCGCCGCTCATTCGTTCCTTCCGCGTGATCGCCACCCTTTCGGCAGCCTTGCTGATGAGCCTGCTGGTTTTTGTTCGCCAGCGCCTGCTTGATGGGGAACTGCTTCGCCTGCTCACGCACTCCCGCGAATCCATCGCCCATCTCAAGCGCCTGCAAACCCAGATTACCGAATCGGAAAAACATGCTTCCATCGGTCAGTTGGTCGGCGGCGTGGCCCACGAACTCAATAATCCGATCACGGCATTACTGGGATATTCCGACCTGCTGTTGAACTCGCCGCTTACCCCGGGCCAGAAAGAACTGGCGCACGAAATCAGCCAGAATGCCCGCCGCACTCGTTCACTGGTAGCAAGTCTGCTGACCTTCGCTAAGCAGCGCCCGTCGGCCATGGTCACGGTCGACCTGAATTCTCTCTTGCGCACTGCCGTCAAGCTTTCCGAACCGCAATCGCAGGGTATGAAGATCGAGGTGCACATCGATCTGCCTCAGGGCTTGCTGCCGGTGCAGGGCGACTCCAATCAATTGCTCCAGGTCTTCGCCCAGATGATCGATGACGCGCTCAACGCGGCGCATCGCTATGGCAATCGTTCCGTTACCCTCACCGCCGAACAGGAGAACGACCAGGCCGTCGTTAAAATCTGCCATGCGAACCTGGGTCCGGGAGCTGCAGATGGCCAGCCTCTTCAAGCCGCCAATAATTCCACTCCCCTCGGCCTGGGATTAACCGCTTGCCAGGGAATCCTGCGCCAACATCAGGGAAGAATCTCCTGCGAACAGAGCCGTAATAGAACCAACGTCCGCGTCGAAATCCCCCTCACTCCAGCACCGGAGAAATCGCGAAAACCGGCAGCTCCCCTGTCTTGGCAACCTCACGCGTCTGCTTGAGCTGGCCGCAAGCGGCATAGATATCACGGCCTCGCGGACGCCGGACATAGGCAGGCACTCCATTTTGACGCAGGATTTCTTGGAATGTTTCTATCCGCTCCGCGCCGGGGGTGGTGAATTCGATTCCCGGCCCCGGATTCAGCGCGATCAGGTTCACCTTGCAGCGCACGCCACGCAGCAATTCGACGACCTCCTTCGCATTCTCCGGCGTGTCGTTGACTCCGCCCAGCAGAACATATTCGAAGGTCACATACTCCCGCGTACGCAGAGGGAAGTCGCGCGCCGCTGCGATCAGCATTTCAAGATTCCACTTCTTATTCAGCGGCATCAGCCGGGAGCGTAGCGCATCGTTTGAAGCATTCAACGAAATCGCCAGCTTCGGCCTGATTTTCTCTGCGCCGAGATCACGAATGCGGGGTACGATTCCCGCCGTCGAAACCGTCATGCGGCGCTCGGCAATGCCTACCAACTCCACCACAAGCCGCGCGGCCTTCACAAAATTGTCGTAATTCAAAAATGGCTCGCCCATGCCCATGAAAACCAGATTGATTCGATCTTCCGGAGGAGAAATATTCTGGTCCTTCAGCACGGCGCAGACTTGACCGACAATCTCACCCGCGGTTAGATTCCGCCTCACACCAAGTTGCGCGGTCAAACAAAACTGGCAGTCGACGCTGCATCCCACCTGGCTGGAAATGCAAATCGTGGAGCGCCTCGGACGCATCGGAAACGAATAAGCCAAATCGCCGGCTTCCTCATCTCCTGCCTCGCTTCCATCTCCGGTTTCGCCGCCATCCCCTTGCGGCATCCATACGGCTTCCACCGTTTGTCCATCATCGAACCCAATCAGATATCGCACCGTTCCATCCGCCGACACAAACCGGCTCTCAATCCGCGGTGCGCCCACGCTCACACCGTTTTGCGCCAGTGATTTGCGCAGGTTCTCCGGCAGAGTCGAAATCTGCGCCAGATCTTCGACGCGCTGGCGGTAGATCGCTTCCACCATCTGTTTTCCGCGATAACTCGGCTCACCCGCCTCAAACATCAGAGCGGTCAGCTCTTCGCCGTCCATTCCCATCAGTGTTGCCGCCACGATTTCACCCACCCGTCTGACCCAACCTCAACCTGAGCAACCTCGACCAAAACTGCCACGAATCTCATAACCTATTGATTTAATTGCCTTAATCGCACTGTAACCGTCGCCCCCGCCGCCGCGTCTAAGTATGTAACAATGATACTTGCCTCCGGGGAAGTTGCCGCATTCGAAAAGCTCCGCAGTCATAGCGCCATGGTAAAGGAAATCCGTAATATTCGCCGCCAGGTTTTGCCTCACGGCCTCACTGTCATTACCGAGCAGATGGAGAATATCCGCTCGGCTTCTATCGGCATCTGGCTCGAAACCGGCTCCCGCGACGAAACGCCCCAGGCGAACGGCATCTCGCATTTCATCGAGCACATGGTGTTCAAGGGCACCAAGCATCGCACTGCAGAGGAAATCGCGCGCCAGGTCGATTCCATCGGCGGCAACATGGACGCCTTTACCTCTAAAGAATGCATCTGTTTCAACGTGAAAGCGCTGGACGAACACATCCCTGTAGCGCTGGAAATTCTTTGTGACCTGGTTCTTTATCCCATATTCGATGCTCAGGACATCGCTCGCGAACGCGGCGTGATTCTCGAAGAAATTAAAATGGATGAGGACAACCCCGACTATCTTGTCCACGAAATCTTCACCCAGAATTTCTGGAAAGACCATCCACTCGGTAAGCCAATTCTCGGAACGAAGGAAACCGTGAAGCGTTTCGAGCGAGATACGGTGGTCGATACTTATGTGCGGCGCTTCGCGCCCGGCAACATTATTGTCGCAGCGGCCGGCCATCTCAATCACGACCACTTTGTCGATCTCGTAGCCAAGCATTTCGAGCACCTGAAGCCGGCGAAGAATGGATTCCACTCCGCCGCACCGAAGATCGTTCCGCGCATCGTGCTGCGAAACAAAAAGGCGCTGGAGCAAGTTCAATTGTGCATCGGCGTTCCCTCCTATCCCATCGCTCACGAAAAGCGCCACGCCGGATACATTCTTAATACACTGCTCGGCGGGGGCATGAGTTCCCGCCTTTTCCAGAACATTCGCGAGCGTCAGGGCCTCGCTTACTCGATTTACAGCGACCTCAATCCCTACCGCGATACCGGATGCATGGCCGTCTATGCCGGTACTTCTCTGGCCTCAGCACCAAAAGTCGTGCAGTCCGTAGTGAGCGAATTCCGCAATTTGAAAAACAATCTGGTCCCTGAAGAAGAACTCCGCCGCTCCAAAGACCAGCTCAAAGGCAGCCTGGTCCTCTCGCTGGAATCCAGCATGGCTCGCATGTCCAATCTGGCTCGCCAGGAAATGTACTTCGATCACTTCCAGGACCTCGACGAACTGGTAGAAAAAATCGAAGGCGTAACTACACAGGATTTGCGCGCGATCGCGCACCAGTTTTTCAATACCGACTCGGTGGCCGTTACTGCTCTGGGCAATCTCAACGGCCTAAGAATTTCCCGCGATCAATTGATCTGCTAACGGTTCTGGAGGGTTCCGGACCCACAAGGCCGTCGAGCTTCGCTCGACTGGACAGCCGGGGGGGTGGCTATCCCCACACAGGGATGTTCCCACCTTCGACCAAGAAAGACAACCCCAGGAAGCCGAATTAGACGTCTTGTGGATCTGGACGAATAGCAGGCGCGGGCCAGCAGCGGCCCGCGCGGAATTGTTTGGGCCATTGACTGGCAAGCCATCGCGGGGTACGCTTTTACCAATGGTAGTGACTTGCCCTTGGGGCATGACCATCCCGCTGGTTTCCATCCTGCAGCATAATTCTGTCTTTCCTGCAAACTGGCCGTCTCAACGCTTATCGGTCGCGCCTCACATGTTTTGTCAAAGAAACTGAATGAAGAAAAGCATCGGGATAAGTCCCAACATCGAGACCCTGTTTGGCACGCGGGACGAAAATGTCCGCGTGTTGGAAGACGGACTGAATGTCAATATCGACCTGCGCTCCAATTCCATTGAACTGGAGGGAGCGCCGCGCGACGTGGCCCGCGCCGAACAGGTTTTTGCCGACTACGAAGGCCTTCAACGCTCAGGATTCAGTTTCAACAACGGCGATCTCAACAGCATGTTGCGCGTGCTGATCTCGGACCCCACGGCCACTTTACGAGGACTCGCCGATGCCGGCCGCCAGCGCTCGCTTGGCCGCCGCATGGTGCAGCCCAAGAGCCTGAATCAGCGGCGCTATCTCGAGGCCATCGAACAGCACGACATGGTTTTCGGCGTCGGCCCAGCCGGCACAGGCAAGACATATCTTGCCGTGGCGATGGCCATTGCCGCATTGCTCGCCAAGCGGGTGAATCGCATCATACTTGCGCGGCCCGCGGTCGAAGCCGGCGAACGGCTTGGCTTCTTGCCGGGCACATTGCAGGATAAAATCGATCCTTATCTGAGGCCGCTATACGACGCGCTCTATGACATGCTCGATCCGGAAAAAGTAGATCGCTATCTCGAGAAAAACGTGATTGAGATTGCGCCGATTGCATTCATGCGCGGACGCACCTTGAACGATTCGTTCGTTATTCTCGACGAAGCGCAAAACACGACTTCCGAGCAGATGAAGATGTTCGTGACCCGGCTCGGGTTCAATTCCAAGGCGGTGATTACCGGCGATATCACGCAGATCGATCTTCCGAACGCGCGCCGCAGCGGGCTCCTCGAAGCGATTGATGTGTTGCGGAAAGTAGAGGGGCTCGCTTTCGTTCATTTCGATGAATCGGATGTCGTACGCCACCATCTGGTGCAGCGCATTATTCGAGCCTATGACGAGCGCAAGGCGCAAGTTGCCGAGCAGCAAATGCTGCTTTTGTCCGGCGGGAAGAGCAGCGAAACTAATACGCCGGAGGCGAACGGCGCAGACGCACCCGATCGACCTGCCGAGAAATAGACATTATTGCCGAGCCGGACTAAGACTATGGCCTGGCGGTTTGCTTGCATTTGTGCAGACGCCAAGGAACGCCGAAAGTTTCCGTGGTGATTTTTCGAAAAAAGATCGTCGGTTTAAGTTCCGCGAGCTTCGAGACATTTCTGCTGCGCGCCAGGCGAATGTTGCACTTCCGTGGAAAGGTGAATGTGCTCGTGACCAGCAGTACGGAATTGCGCTCGCTCAACCGGCAGTTTCGCGGGAATGACAAGGCTACGGATGTATTGTCATTTCCATCTTCTTCGATTCTGCCCTTCCCCGCGGCGTACGCGGGCGACATTGCCATTTCAGCGGATATCGCAAGGCAGAACGCCGCGCAGTTGGGGCATCCAGTAGCGAGCGAGGTGAAGATTCTGGCTCTGCATGCCCTGCTGCATATGGCGGGCTTCGATCACGAGCGCGATAATGGTCAAATGGCCCGTAAAGAAAGGCAATTGCGCCTGCGCTTGAGGCTGGAGCCGGGCCTGATTGAGCGCGGTGCGGCGCGCCGCTCAAAGGCAGCGGCAAGGCGGAAATCAATATGAACTGGGGTGTGGCAATTTCGCTGATCCCGCTGCTCGCCCTGCTGGCTTTGAGCTCTTATGTGGACCGTGTCTATCAGGAGATCGGCAAGTTTCTGTCGCGCGAGTTTCAGGAGAATATCGACTTCTTCGAGCAGAAGGTCGAGCCCAGACTTCATGTGAGCCGTACCAGGGCATGCCTGTCGATGTCGGTGCTGAAGCAGTTGACCACAGCGACCATAGCCATGCTGGTGGGATTCGCGGTTTTCGCAGACCAGCGCTGGACAATCTACGAAATCGCGCAAGCTGCGGTCAGTCTGATTCTGATCATCATCATTTTCAACCAGTTTCTTCCCTTTGTCTTCTTCTCCCGTACCGATGGAGCATGGCTGATTCGCTGGACATGGCTGTTGACTGCCCTGATTTATCTTGTGTTGCCGGTTACCATCATTCTTGGTTTCCTGCAATCGGTGGTATCGCTCACCCGCCAGAATACGCGCGAGGAGCCGGAAACCGCCGCCGAAGCAGTCGACGCGTTGATCGAAGCCGGGCAAGAAGAAGGCATCATTCAGGAGGGGGACCGCGACCTGATTCAGTCGGTGGTCGAGTTCAGCGGCAAGACAGTACGCGAGGCCATGAAACCACGCCCAGACATCTTCGCCGTTCCGCTCGACACTACCGTAGATCAATTCGTCCGCATGCTCGGCGAAAAGCACTTTTCACGCGTGCCGGTGTACGAAGGCACCATTCACAACATCAAGGGCATCGTTCATGTGCAGGATGTGTTGCAGGTGCCAGACAGCGAGGCTCCCACGCGCACTCTGGACACTCTCATGCGCCGCGACGTCTACTTCGTGCCGGAGAGCAAACTGGGCAGCGATTTGCTGCGCGAGATGCAAAAACAAAATATCCGCATGGCGATTGTAGTCGACGAATACGGGGGTGTCGCCGGCCTGGTCACGATTGAAGACCTGGTTGAAGAAATTGTCGGAGAAATCCGGGATGAGCACGAGAAGCCGGAGATCGTGCGCGAAAGCGATCACTCGTTCATCGTTTCCGGCAGAATGGATGTGGATCGTTTGGCTGAACTGTTCGGCACAAAGCCGGAAGGAAGAGAATCGGCCACCATTGCAGGCCTCCTCAGCGAGCTTGCTGGACACATTCCGCAGCGCGGCGAAACCGTGGACGACGACGGCATTCATTTCGAGGTCCTGGAATCGACCGATCGCCGCGTAGTGCGGGTCAGAGTCAGCACCGTGCAGCCGAGGCAGTTGAAGCTGATATGACTGGGCTTCAGGCGTCCGCTTCGGCTGTACAGAGTCATGCGTCTTGGGTTTTTTTTGGGCGGCTGTTGTCCCCCGCCCGGACCTCTGACCTGAGCAGGCTCTGCCTTCCCGAAGCCTGATGCCTGATCTTCACATGTCTTTCCGCTCCGGTTTCGTTTGCATCCTCGGCCGGCCAAATGCCGGCAAATCCACCCTGCTGAACGCTCTTGTGGGCGAGAAACTCGCCATCATCTCGCCTAAGCCACAAACCACGCGCAACCGCATTCTGGGCATCCTGAATGTGCCTCAGGACACAGGGCAAGACGGGGCGCAGATCGTGCTGATCGACACACCGGGCGCTCACAAGCCCGATAGTTCGCTTGGCCGCAAGATGATAATCGAAATGCGCGAGGCTTTAGAACAATGTGATCTGGTTTTGCTCATCTTGGATGCGACTCGCAAGTTCGATCGTCACGATCAGTTCGCGCTCGATATGCTGAAGCATTCGGCTACGAAGACCTTCCTCGTCCTGAATAAGATTGACCTGCTGAAGGGGAAAGACAGGCTGCTGCCGCTGATCGAAGAGTACCGCAAGCTCCACAATTTCGATCAGATCATTCCGATTTCCGCTCTCAAACGCGATGGCCTGGACTTATTGCTCCAAATGATTACTGTGGCACTACCCGCCGGGCCGCCTTATTTCCCGGAGGATCAGATTACGGACCAGCCCACGCGCTTTATGGCGGGCGAAATCGTCCGCGAGCGTGTGTTGATTGAGACCGGCCAGGAGCTGCCGTACGCGACCGCGGTCATTGTTGACAGCTTTGAGGAGGGCGAGAAATTGACACGCATTTCCGCCACGATTTATTGCGAGCGCGAGGGACAGAAAGGAATTCTTATCGGCAAGGGCGGAAAGATGCTGAAGAGCATTGGCACATCAGCGCGGTTACAGATGGAGCGCATGTTAGGAACGCGCATCTTTCTCGAGCTTTTCGTAAAGGTGCGGCCTAATTGGCGCGAATCCCGAGCATTTGTGGAGGAACTGGACTGGAGACGGCAGTTGGAGAATCTGACCGGAACACATAGCAAATTGCAGATCGCAAGGCCTAAGTCGCGGGTGGCAGAAAAGTAAACATTTGTATCGAGATTGTCCTTTTGGGCGGGTGCGGCTAGAATCATGCACATCGTCTAAACGAGCCTATTCATGCCGGTGGACCGCCCCCACGACTCTCTCCCAGAAAAGGATTTCAATCCAGACAAATTGCATTTGCTTTTGCGTGTGACCTTTGCCGCCGACCGTAGTGCCGTCGAGCCCACGGTAGGGCAGGTCATGGCTGTCGTCCGCGGGATGAAGGGCATCAATGGCAAGGAAGACGCGATCGAACTGTCATTGCAGGAAGCTCTGGCCAATGCGGTGATTCACGGCGCCAAAGAGGACGCAAGCAAAACGGTTGAATGCATTGTGAGCGGCGACGATGAACAGGGAGTGCTGATCGTTGTACGCGATCCGGGCATCGGTTTTGACCCCGCTTCCATTCCGGTGTGCACGATCGGAGAAAACCTCTTTTCGAACCATGGCCGGGGAATTTTTCTCATCAACCAACTCATGGATAAAGTGTGGTTCCACCGGAATGGAACTGAGATCCACATGGTGAAGCGCTAGTCTGCCCTCATTCTTTAATCGCAATTCCTAACGCTTTCATCTTACGATACAAATGGCTGCGCTCCAGCCCAAGGACTTCGGCGGTGCGGGTAACGTTGCCGTGATTCTCGTCGAGCTTCTTCAGGATGTAATCCCGTTCATAAGCATCGCGTGCCTGATGCAAGGTGGAGAATTCGCTGTGTAAGGCACGGCGGTGCCCGTCGCGGTAAACGAGGGGCGGGAGATGCTTGCGCTCGAATCGCGTGGTCAGCGGATTCATGATGACGATGCGCTCGATTACATTCCGCAGTTCGCGAACATTGCCCGGCCAGGAGTATTGCATCAGGGCGTCGATAGCATCGTCGCTGATTTCGCGGGGCCGCCGGCCGTAGGTGGCTGCCAGCTCCTTTAGGAAGTGACGCGCAAACAGCGGAATGTCTTCCTCGCGGTCACGCAACGGCGGAACAAAAAATGGGATCACATTCAGCCGGTAAAACAGGTCCTCGCGGAAATTTCCACGCGAGATTTCTTCTTCCAGGTCCTTGTTAGTGGAAGCGATGATGCGCACATCCACCAGAATGCTTTCGTCCCCGCCGAGCGGAACCACACGTTGCTCATCAAGCGTTCGCAGTACCTTGGATTGCGTTTTTAAGCTCATGTCACCCACTTCGTCCAGAAACAAGGTGCCTCCGTGTGCTTTCTGGAACTTGCCTTCCTTGTCCGCGGCCGCGCCCGGGAACGAGCCTTTATAATGGCCAAAGATCTCGCTCTCGATCAGGTCCTCGGGAATAGCGGCGCAATTGACCTCGACAAAAGTCTCATCCTTGCGCAGACTTTGTGCGTGGATGGCGCGGGCAACGAGCTCTTTTCCCGTTCCCGATTCGCCGTAAATCAGTACGCGTCCGTTGGTCGGGGCCATGAGCGTAATCTGCTGGCGCAAGGCCTTCATGGGAATGCTGTCTCCGACAATCACGCTTTTCGGAAGTAGCTGTTTTTTCAGGTCAACATTCTCGTGGCGCAGCTTCTTGGCTTCGATCGCGTTCTTCACCAGAATGAGCGTCTTATCGATGGAAAGCGGTTTTTCCAGGAAATCGTACGCGCCCAGCTTGGTGGCACGCACGGCGGTTTCGATCGTGCCGTGGCCCGAGATCATGATGACTTCGGGAGGATCATCGAGCTTGCGGATCTCTTCAAGGGTTTGAAGACCGTCGATGCCGGGCAGCCAGATGTCGAGCAAAACCAGTTCGTAATAATGCTCGCGGCGCAACACCTTCAGGCATTCCTCACCACTGTCGAGGGCCGCGGTCTCATAGCCTTCGTCGGCCAGCACGCCCTGGAGCGATTCGCGAATCCCCGATTCGTCATCGACAATAAGGATCTTAGACATGCTGGGCGCTTGCAGTGGCAATGGCAGGTTCGGTAACCACCGGCAGCTCGACGATGAATCTCGCTCCCACCGGCTTGTTCTCTTCCACGCGGATGGATCCCTGATGCTCTTCGATGACACGGCTTACAATTGCCAGGCCTAGCCCGGTACCCCGTTTGCGAGTAGAAAAATAAGGCAGGAACAGTTTTTCCTTCAGCTCACGCGTCACCCCGTGCCCGGTATCCGCAATCGTGATTTCAACAGCATCGCGGCTGGCCACCAGAGAAGTCGCAATCTCGATCTCACGAACCACTGAATTCCGCATCGCCTCCGCGGCATTGTCGACAAGATTGGCGACAGCGCGCTTAATGGCTTCCTCATCGGCCATGACTCTGGGAAGATCGGGCGTCAGCAATTTATGAAGCCGGATTCCATCCAGCCTGCCGTTGAACATGGAGAGCGCACTCTCGATCACCTGGTTGATATCCGCAGGATGTGGGTTAGAGGTTGGAAATTGCGCCAAAGTGGCGAAATCATCGACCAGGCGCCGAACCGTTTCGACCGCACTTGCAATTGTCTGTGCGCAACTGTGGACAATACCCAGCGACATCTTATCGGAAGTCTTCGTGCGCTCAAGGTGACGCTGAATGCGCTCCGCGGAAAGCGCGATCGGAGTCAACGGGTTCTTGATTTCGTGAGCGACGCGGCGCGCCACTTCACGCCACGCAGCCTGCTTTTGTGCCCTCAGCAGATCGGAAAGATCCTCGAAAACGATTACGTACCCTGAGCGTGCTTCCTGACTACCCAGCGGTGCGACTGTGACGGCAACGTTCACCGATCCGCGCGGCACCGGCATTTCCATCTGGCTGGCAGTCATTCCCAAGCGCTCGGAGCGCCGCAGCATGGGTTCCAGATCCTCGAGCACGTCTGCCGAGAATAAATCCGCCAGGGCGGCGCCTCGCGGCGCGAACTCGCCGCCTGCAATGCTTTCTGGATGAAACAGGCGTAACAAAGCCTGATTCGCGTGAGTAACTCGCCGAGAAGCGTCAATCGAAAGTACCCCGGTCGGAATGCTCTCGAGAATAGTCTCCATCTGCCGGCGGCGCTGCTCGAGTTCGGCGTTGGCAGCGCTCAGTTCGCAGCTGGAAGTCTCAATCTGTCTGCGGCCAGCCTCGAGTTCTTCCGCCATGCGGTTGAACGAACGCACCAGGTCGCCAATCTCGTCGGCGGCTCTGACCTCGACGCGATAGTCGAGACGTCCACGTGAAATTTCCTGGGTTGCCTCGGCTAAAGCGGCCAGTGGCCGTGTCACCAGCTTCGATAAAAACCATGCCAGCCACATGGTCACAAACAGCACCATCATAGTCAGCAGAAGCAACAGGCCCATATAAGTGCGACGCACTTGCCGGCGTTCATGCGCTAGTTCGATATAACGCTGCTGGCTGATCTCCAAATCTTTGACAGTTTTCGAGAATTGCTGGGGCAAGGGAATTGCGATCAGAATCTTTCCGTTGCTTCCAACTTTGGCGCTGCCCAACGTGTATTGGGTCTGCCCCCAGGTAAACTGCGCGGGCTTGCCGGCGGTCGCTTCGGCAAGCGGCAGTTTGGTCTTCAACGCAGGCCATTCGGCAGGAGCATTGAAACTGGCCTCCGCATCTCCATCCTGAATTGCCAGGGCGAAGCCGCCTTGCAATGTTGGCTCATGCCTTTGAAATTCCGCCACCACCGGCGAGAATCCATGTCCTTCAAAACTGCGCCGGGCTTCGGCACTAGAGGCGATTGACGTGGCTTCCGCGCGTGCGTTTTGCGCGGCATATTCCACCAACAGCGCCGCCATCGCATGAGTATCGGAACGAACCTGCTCCACAGGCGTAGAGAACCACTTGTCGATGGAGCGGTTCATCAGTCCGTAGGCAAACCAGTACATTACGATGACGGGAACGAACGAGAGCAACAAAGCTCCCACTACCATGCGGGTGCGGAACTTTGAGCCCAGCACGCCAAGGCGCCGCTCGGCCGCCAGCTTCAGCAGATTGCGCGCAAAGACAAACGTGAGGGCAACGAACAATAGCGAAATCAACAGCGAAAGCGCATAAAAGACCACGATCTGCTGGTTGTTGGCGGCGTGCACCTGCGTCAGCTCGAAGGCGGTCTGGGAGACGAGTATGGCGAGCAGAACAAACACCGAAACTGCAAGCAGGATGATTACCTGCCTTCGGCTGGGAGTATTCGCGGGACGGATTGGATCGGTTTGAGGCACTGAAATGAGTTCACAAACAGTAAAACAATTGCCGAAATTGACGAAACTAAAGACATTATAGATGGATGCATGAGGAGCGCGAGCAGTCGCTGTCGATCTGCCGTCCGGCGACGTGATGATCAATGCATCGCCTGGCGTCCGGCGGAAAGCTCCTCCAGGACGGCGCGGTAGGCCATCTTGGGTCTGTATTCGCGGTCAAATAGCAGGGCCTGCCCATGCGTTCCGTGCGAGTGCGATCCGATCCATGAATACTTATCCGTAAATCCCCACATTTGAATAGCGGTGCAGCCCGCATTGTTTAAACAGGCGCGAACGATCTTGCGGTAGATTTCGGCCTGGCGTGCCAGGTCTTCAGGATGAGACACGCCAAAGGCATCGACCGGCACGGAGACATCAAGTTCTGTGACATGAACCTGCAAACCCAGTGCGCTGAGGCGCGCGATGTTCTTCGAAAGCTCAGCAGCCAATTTTTGAGCGTCAGTATCGAGAGTGGAAATATGCAGCTGTAATCCCACACCATCGATGGGAACGTGCCGGTCTTGGAAATCTTTGGCCATGGCATAGATTGCATCCGACTTGCGATTCATCCCCTCGCCTTCGGCTTCGTTGTAGAACAGCAATGCGTGAGCGTCAGCCTCGTGCGCCCAGCGGAATGCCTGCTCAATGTAGCCTGTTCCCTGCCCGGCCATGCCGATCCCCGGCTGGTTGTACCAGATTGAGTCGCGCAGATTTCCCTTTTCGTCCATGGCTTCGTTCACCACGTCCCAGGCAAAGACCTGGCCGGCGTAGTGCTTCATCACACGATCAATATGATCGTGCAACATGCGCGCTAACTGTTCTGGGTTGAAATGCCCCGTCGTCAGCCACTCCGGATTATTTCGTCCCCAAATAAGGCAATGCCCGCGAACCTCCATCTGATGGGCTTGGGCGAATCGAATTAACTCGTCACCTTGGCGAAAATCGTAGGTACCCTGGTCGGGCCGCAGAACCCACCACTTCATCACATCTTCGGGTTCGACCATGTTGAACTCACGGGCAAGAGTGGTGGCATAGAGCGTTTCGGAGAGTTGAGCCGGCCTCACAGCCGTACCAATCAACACGCCAGATTGCTGAGCTTCCTGCCGCAGCGATTGAGCCCCGCAGGGCAACGTAACAATCATTAGAAGAATAGCGGGCCAAACTCGCAGCAAATGCACCTCGCTCAAGGCGGAACCTCAAACCGTTTTTCTACTACTGGAACGAAGGCCGATGACCGATTACATACGGGAAGGCAGGAACTCCCGTAAAGGGCAATCGTCACATCGTGCCTGTGATTTTCTGCAATAATTCTTTCCCACCCCGACGATCAGCCCGTGCATCTCGTTATAAACCTGAACCAAAGCGGTTCGCTGGACCGTGCTCATGGCCGAAGGAGGGTGCGCGGCTCCTCCCACTTTTTTCTCTAACTGCCCGCTCACCCTCTCTGATCCAGCTACTGACTCGCCAACCGGCGCCAGCGCCCGGTCAAAGAGCTCGCGAATCTGTCCATAAGAAGCGTCTTCCGGCAAGATTTCATGGCGCGCAAGAATGCGTCGGGTGTAAGCATCCACCACGAATACAGGATGGTTCCCGGCATAGAGCAGAATCGAATCGGCGGTTTCGGGGCCAATTCCGTTCAGCGCTAGCAACTCCTCACGCAGCTCACCGGTCGGCTGGGCAAACATTCGCGGCAAAGAACCGCGATACCTGCGATCCAGAAATCTGACGAACAGTTTCAGTCTTTGAGCCTTCTGTCGAAAATAGCCCGCCGGACGAATGAACCGCTGGAGCCTAGCCAGAGGAACGCGACGAATCCCTGCCACGCTCAGCAGCCGCGCCGCTCGCAGATTTGCCATGGCCTTTTCCACGTTGGTCCAGGCCGTGTTCTGCGTCAGATAGGCTCCTACGATGACTTCAAAGCGGGACTGGGCCGGCCACCAGTGCTGCGCTCCCCAGGCTCGGTACAAAGCGTCGTAGTAGTTGCGAATCTGCCGTTCTTTTTCTTCGTTTTGGCCGGGCAAGATGAGAAATCCTTATTCCACCTGATTGATCGAGTGTACCCGAGCGGCATACCAGCCGAGTGACTTGCGGTTCAACGCTTACCGAAGTCTATGTACCTCCTCGGAAGCGCAAGATAAATCTTGCAAAAAAGCTCCATCTGACGCGGGTTTGACCGGCCCAGGCCTTCCCAAATAAAGAGGAGGCGGAGTCCAAGTACTACGGTAACTGGTGCGGTAATCGCCTAGCTGTGACAATTTATGTCACCGCATGGACGCCGTGTATTCTCCCCGCTTCGAATGGGTTCGTGCGCGCGCCGACATGGCCTCGGCCTGGTTTTACTTCGTGGTTAGGAGATCGACCTATGTCTCAACGGCTGGGTGACCTTCTCGTCAAAGAGAAGATCATTACCCCAGAGCAGTTGGAACAAGCGACGAAGACGCAGAAGGAGCAGAACTGCCGCCTGGGCTCCGCCCTGGTGAAGCTCGGCTTCCTGACTGACGAGGACGTCACTAATTTTCTCTCCCGTCAGTATGGCGTGCCCGCCATTAACCTTTCGTACTTCGAAATTGATCCGGCGGTGGTCAAGCTGATTCCGCATGAAACCGCCAAACGCTATCAGATCCTGCCGCTCAGCCGCGTCGGTGCGTCGTTAACCATCGCCATGGTCGATCCGACCAATGTGTTCGCCATGGACGACATCAAGTTCATGACCGGCTTCAACATCGAGCCGGTGGTGGCTTCCGAAAGCTCCATTCTCGCTGGAATCGACAAAGCCTACGGTACGACCAAAGAGGAAGACCTCGAAACCGTGATGCAGTCGATGACAGAGACGGGCGATAGCGACATCGAGGTCCAGGCGGAAGAGCAAGAAATGGAACTCTCGCAGCTGGAAAAGGCTGCGGACGAAGCTCCCGTCGTGAAGCTGGTGAATCTGGTGTTGACCGATGCGGTCAAACGCGGCGCTAGCGACATTCACATCGAACCTTACGAAAAAGAGTTCCGTGTGCGCTTCCGCATTGATGGCGTGCTGCAGTCGATCATGTCGCCTCCCATGAAGCTGAAAGACGCCATTACCTCGCGCCTGAAAATCATGGCGAAGCTCGATATCAGCGAAAAGCGCCTGCCGCAAGACGGCCGCATCATGCTGAAGATGAACATCGGCGGGCGCAAGAAGCAACTCGACTTCCGCGTGAGCACGTTGCCGACGTTGTGGGGCGAAAAAATCGTGCTCCGCCTGCTGGACAAGGAAAACCTGCGCCTCGACATGACCAAGCTCGGTTTCGAGTCGGAATCGCTGGTCAAATTCGAAAAAGCCATTCTCAAACCCTACGGCATGGTGCTTGTGACCGGACCAACCGGATCGGGCAAAACCAACACGCTTTATTCATCCATCGCGCGCCTGAACCAGCCCGACACCAACATCATGACCGCAGAAGATCCGGTCGAATTCCAACTGGGCGGTGTGAATCAGGTGCAGATGAAGGAGCAGATCGGCCTGAACTTCGCCGCTGCCCTGCGCTCGTTCCTGCGCCAGGACCCAAACATCATTCTGGTCGGCGAAATCCGCGATTTTGAAACCGCTGAAATCGCCATCAAGGCCGCACTTACCGGCCACCTGGTTCTCTCGACTTTGCACACCAACGGCGCACCTGAAACGATCACCCGTTTGATGAACATGGGCATCGAGCCCTTTCTGGTCGCGACTTCGGTGCACCTGATTTGCGCGCAGCGCTTAGTCCGGCGCATCTGCAAAGACTGCTCTGAAACGGTCGAGGTTCCCGTACAAACCCTGATCGAAGAAGGATTCAGCCCGGAGGAAGCAAAGACGGTCAAGATTCAGAAAGGAAAAGGGTGCGGCGTGTGCAGCAATACCGGCTACAAGGGCCGTGCCGGCCTGTATGAAGTGATGGAAGTCGACGACGAGATCAAAGAGCTCGTCCTGGTCGGCGCCTCAGCTGTCGAGCTGAAGAAGAAGGCGATCGAGCGCGGCATGATTACGCTGCGACGCAGCGGATTGGTCAAAGTAGCTGCGGGCATCACCACACTGGAAGAGGTGGCGCGCGAAACCATTCATTAAACCGTCGTTGGTCGTCGGTCGTCGGCCAGCAAGAACGAGAATGGCCAAAGACCAACGATCGAGGACCGACGACTTTAGAGAAGAATTCGAGACGTCAAAGGAAGGAACTTTGCCATGGGTCTGTCGCTAAGTGATCTGCTGAAACGAATGCTGGAGATGAACGGCAGCGATCTTCACATTACCACCAACTCGCCGCCGCAGATTCGCGTGCATGGGCACCTCGTGCCGCTCGATCTTCCGCAGATGACGCCGGCCGAAACCAAGCAATTGGCCTACAGCGTCATGACCGATTCGCAGAAGCACCGCTTCGAGGAAAGTCTCGAACTCGACTTCTCTTTCGGCTTGAAAGGACTGGCGCGCTTCCGCGCTAACGTTTTCAATCAGCGCGGCGCAACGGCGGCGGTATTTCGTCTGATTCCATTCGAGATCAAATCTTTCAATCAGCTCGGTCTTCCGGGAGTGGTCAGCAAACTTTGTGATAAGCCCCGCGGACTGGTGCTGGTCACCGGCCCCACCGGCTCGGGCAAATCCACCACGCTGGCCGCCATGATCGACAAGATCAACAGCGAACGCCACGATCACATCCTCACCATCGAGGACCCGATCGAGTTCGTGCACATGAACAAAAACTGCGTGGTCAACCAGCGCGAGTTGCACGCCGACACAAAAAGCTTTTCCGACGCTTTACGCGCCGCGCTCCGTGAAGACCCCGACGTCGTTCTGATCGGCGAAATGCGCGACCTTGAAACCATCGAATCCGCGCTGCGCATCGCCGAAACCGGCCACCTGACCTTTGGAACGCTGCACACGAACTCTGCCACATCAACCATCAACCGTATTATCGACGTCTTCCCCGCGCACCAGCAGCCGCAAATTCGCGCGCAGCTTTCTCTGGTGCTGGAAGGCATCATGTGCCAAAGCCTGTTGCCCACGGTCAGCGGCAAGGGCCGCAGCATGATCATGGAAGTTCTCATCCCCAATCCGGCTGTGCGCAACCTGATCCGCGAAGACAAAATCCACCAGATTTATTCCGCCATGCAGTCGGGCCAGGACAAGTTCGGCATGCAAACGTTCAATCAGGCGCTGGCGACGGCCTATTTCCAGAAGCAGATTTCGCTGGAAGTGGCGCTGCAACGCTCCAGCAATCAAGACGAATTACAGGAAATGATCAACCGCGGCGCCAGCCTGCTGAACCGCCCGACGACTGCGAGTTCCATGCTGGCAAAAGGAGCGGCGCCCACGAAACGCTAGATTTCAAGGTTGTAAAGAGCAAGAGAGCAATCAGAAGACGTGAGGTTAGACATAAGAAACTTAAGCTTAAGAACTCAGGATGGGGAATAACGCGAAGTATCTACCTCTGCATTCTGACTTCTGACTTCCACGAACCACGGCTGAAGAGAGGCTAACAAACATGCCAGTTTTTACATTTTCCGGCAAAGACGCTTCCGGGAACAAAGTTTCCGGAGAGCGTGTGGCACCAAACAAACAGACGCTCAACCAGCAACTGCGGCGCGAGCGCATCACTCCGGGCGCGATCCGGGAAAAGGGTAAGGAATTTGCCCTGCCGACTTTCGGTTCCGGTAAAGTGAAGGTCAAAGAGATCGCCATCTTCTTTCGCCAGTTCTCGGTCATGATCGACGCCGGCTTGCCGCTGGTGCAGTGCCTGGAGATTCTGGCGGCCAATCAGGAAAGCCAGACGTTCCAGAAAGTGCTGACCGGCGTCCGCACGACCGTTGAGGGCGGCTCCACGTTGGCCAATGCCATGCGGCAATATCCCAACGTCTTCGACGACCTCACCACCAACATGATCGAGGCAGGCGAAACCGGCGGTATCCTCGACATCATTCTCCAGCGCCTGGCCACCTATGTGGAAAAAGCCGTGCGCTTGAAAGCGGCAGTGAAGTCGGCACTGATCTATCCGGTGGCCGTTGTGGTCATTGCCGGCCTGATCGTCGGCGCACTGCTAAAGTGGGTCGTCCCGATTTTCGCCAATCTGTTCGCCGGACTCGGCGTCGCCCTGCCTTTGCCCACGCGTATTGTCATCGGATTGAGCGCGTTCATCGGCAGCTTCTGGTGGGTCATTCTCGGCTCTGCCGTGGGCGTTTTCTTTGGCATCAAGCAGATTCGCAAGAGCCCGCAGGGCCGCTACTACTTCGATAAGATGCTGCTTTATTTGCCGGTGATTGGCTCGCTGCTGCGCAAAATCGCCGTCGGGCGCTTCACCCGCACTCTCGGCACCCTGATCACTTCCGGCGTGCCGATCCTCGAAGGGTTGGCGATCACTGCCAAAACCTCAGGCAACGCGGTTCTGGAAGAAGCGCTGATGAAGGTTCGCAAGGCCATCGAAGAAGGACGTACCATTGTCGACCCGCTCAAAGAGTGCGGCGTCTTTCCCAACATGGTGACGCAGATGATCGGCGTCGGCGAAGCCACTGGCGCCATGGACAGCATGTTGCAGAAGATCGCCGACTTCTACGAGGAGGAAGTTGACGCCGCCACCAAAGACATGCTGGCGATGCTTGAACCCTTGATCATCGGCTTCCTCGGCGTGGCCATCGGCGGCATCGTCATTTCTCTCTACATGCCGCTGTTTGCCATGATCGCCAAGCTGGCTGGGTAAAACCAATTTGGGCCGGCGGGCGTGTTTCGCATCCGCGCCTGCCGGCTGCTTCCGAGATTTCGCGCAATTCCATGCAATCGACATTCGATGAGCGCAATTGGCTGTCCTGGTTGGTAAAGGTCAGGATATTGATCCTGACCTTCCTGCTTGGAATTCAGTTGACCGTCACGGAGTTGACGCCTACCCACCTGCCCATGCACCTGTTCCTGGGCACCATGGTGCTGTGGTACACGATTTCGGTCTTCCACGTAATTCTGATGTCGTTCTGGCGGGAGCATCGCCTGCAAGCATCTCTGCAGGTGCTGACCGATCTGGTAATGGTCAGCCTGGTAGTGCATGAAACCGGCGGATGGGATAGTTCTCTAAACTTTCTTTATCCTCTGGTCATCATCGTCGCCGGCATTCTTCTGCCGCGTGCGTGGGCGTTGCTGGTTGCGGCGTTGGCCTTCATTCTCTACGGCACGGTTCTTGAACTCAATTATTACGGAGTAGTGCATTCGTATTGCACCACCCATCCACAACTGAAAGCGCTTCAGGGCATCATTTTCGTAAACCTATTCGCCTTCCTCGCCGTTGCCTTTCTCGCCGGGCAGCTGGTTTCGAAATTGCGGCAGGCGCGGGTGCAGTTGAGGAACACCAGCGGCGCTCTCGAGGATCTTCAGATACTCCACGAAAACATTATTCAGTCAGTCAGCAGCAGCTTGATCACTACTGGGCTGGATGGCCGCATCACCCTGGTGAACAGCGCCGCGCAGAAACTTCTGGAGCGCCCAGCCTCGCAGTTGCTCGGGCAGCCGGTCGCGTCGCTGTTTCTCGATGCGCTGCCCAACCCTGAGGCGCAAACCCATGCCGAAGTTCGTTTCGATGCTGGCCCTTCTTTCCGGAAAACAGCGCGAGTCCGGGTTGCCACACTGAACGTACCCGATCGTGGCGCGCTCGGTTATGTCTACGCCGTTGACGATCTCACGGAAATCCGCCGTCTGGAACGCGAGGTGCGCATCCAGGACCGGCTGGCGGCGGTTGGGCGCCTGGCCGCTGCCATCGCCCACGAGATTCGCAATCCCCTCACGTCTATTGCAGGTTCGGTTAGCATGCTTTCCGCCAGCGCGGAAATGAGCGAAGAACACCGGCACTTGCTCGATATCGTCACTCGCGAATCGCAGCGCCTCAACGGCATTATCACTGACTTTCTCGCCTACTCCCGGGTGAAGCAGTATCGCTTCGAAAAGGCCGACCTGGTCCGCGTTTTGGAAGACACACTGACGCTTATGCGGAATCGCATGACAGCGGAAAGCACGGGCATCTCCATCGAAAGCCGCTTTAGCGCGAGGGAGGCCTGGGCTTTGGCCGATGCCGACCGCATCAAACAGGTCTTTTGGAATATTGGCGAAAACGCGGTTCGCGCCATGCCCGGCGGCGGCACGTTGCGAGTAAATCTTGAGCGCTCTGGGGACGACTGGCAGATCGGCTTTGCCGACACAGGCATTGGAATGACCCCGCAACAGAGCGAAAAGATTTTTGAGCCATTCCAATCAACTTTCGAAGGCGGGACCGGCCTGGGTCTGGCCGTTGTTTATCAGATCATGCAGGCGCATGAGGGCAAAGTCTGGGCGCGCTCCAAACCCGGCCAGGGGACAACGCTGATCCTGAAATTGCGATGTCTGGAGGCTGAGAGAATCGAGTCAAGCAGGCAAACCCTGACCCCTGGCCCAGTTCCTCTCGCAGCGGAAGAAAAACCTGCAGCGCTCGCTGCTGCCGCAGCAGAAGGGAGTCGCCGTGGCTAACATTCTGGTTTGCGACGACGAACGCTCCATCTGCGAAATGCTGGATATAGCCCTGCGGCGCGATGGCCACCGCGTGGAAACCGTTCAATCGGGCCAGGCTGCCAAGAACAAGATCGACGGCAATCTCTACGACCTCATTATTACCGACATCAAAATGCCCAATGTCGATGGCATCGAGGTTCTGCGGCACGCGCATCGTGTTTCGCCCGATTCGCCGGTAATCCTGATCACTGCGGTCGACGACTACGAAGCGGCGGTGGAAGCAGTGAAGGCCGGAGGCGCGTCCGACTACATTCGCAAGAGCCCGGGACTGGTCGACGAAATCAAGCTGGCCATCAATCGGGTGCTCGAAAAACTGGCGCTGAGCAAGCAGAATTTTGCTCTCCGCCGCGACGCCGCTGCCCACAATTCCTTGGACAATATCATTGGCTCCAGCAGTACGATGGAGAAATTAAAACAGACGGTGCGCACCGTGGCCTCCACCGCGAGCACAGTTTTGATTCACGGCGAAAGCGGCACCGGAAAGGAACTGGTCGCGCGCGCCGTCCATATTTGTTCCCCGCGCGCTTCCGAACCGTTTGTCTCGGTCAACTGCGGAGCATTCCCCGAAAGCCTTCTTGAAAGTGAGCTTTTCGGCTATCTCAAAGGCGCGTTTACCGGAGCTACGCAAAACAAGCGGGGCCTGTTCGAAGTGGCCGGCGGGGGAACCATCTTTCTCGACGAAATCAGCGAAATGACTCTGGCCATGCAGGTGAAGCTGCTGCGCGTGCTGCAGGAGCGCAGCGTGCGGCCGGTCGGAGGCACCAGTGAAATCGCCGTCGATGTGCGGGTAATCGCCGCCACCAATCGCGACCTCGAAAAGGCCGTCGCCGAAAACTTGTTTCGTGAGGATCTTTATTATCGTCTCAACGTTATTCCGATCCGTGTTCCTAACCTGCGCGAGCGCCGCGAAGACATTCCGCTATTGGCGAATCACTTTTTCAAGAAGTATGCCGCCGCCGCCAACCGCCGCATTCTGCGCCTCAATAAGCAGTCGCTGGAAGGGCTCTGCGGATATGAGTGGCCTGGCAATGTCCGCCAACTGGAAAATACGATTGAGCGGGCGGTTGCGCTTGAAATATCGGAAGAATTGCACGTGGAACTGCCTGTGGAACGGCCCAAAGCCAGGGCTGCCGCGGTAGGAGCGACTAGCCCCTCAGAAATTGAACTGGGGGCGGTTCTGCCGGCTGGAGTCGGCATGGAAAACTACGTCGCCAACATCGAACGCACCCTGGTGCAAAATGCCCTCGACAAGTCGAACGGAGTGCAGACCAAGGCCGCGGACCTGCTAGGAATCTCGTACCGCTCTTTCCGGCATTTGATGAAGAAGTACGAGCTATAGAGACATTCCTCGCCGCCATCGCATCTTTACTTTCCGAGCAAGCACAACAACCTCGCAGCTTGAGTCTATGATGGTCCCATGCGCCATTCGCTACGGTTTCTGTGGAATGCAACCAAAGGGCATCGGCTGGCTCCATGGCGAAGCCCGTATCTGCTGTGGCGAATCGAAACCTATTGCGGTGTGAAGATGACGCAGATTGGTTTTCTGGAATTTTGGGAATTTGTCTGGCGCGAACGCAGCAATCTATGGCGCTTTATTAACTGGACCGCTGAGATGAAACGATACGCACACCCGAAAGGGACCCGGGACTAGGGCAGGGATCAAAGAGCACGCCGGGCCAACCACAGGTACGAAACCAGCTCAGAGAGTTCGCACTTGAAAAAAGATTTCGTTCTAGTGGAATAAGGTCAGATTTCTTTTCGCGTTCTGTGAACTTCTCCAAACCTGATCCCTGGCCTCTGCTTTACGCGCCCTTGCCTGCCGCTGTGCCCTGGCCGAGGATGACGCTGACTTCAGTCCCTTTGCCGGCACCGGTGAGTTGCGCCGCGGCGGCACGATTGGCGGCAATTTCCAGGTAGCCCATGCTGCCGAGCAGGGCGAATACTTCGCCCGGCGATCCCTCGGCGTAGGCGTTGCGAATCTCAGTGATCTCGCGCGAACCGACCATAATCTTGAATCCCTTGGCTGCGTTGGCGAAAAGAGCAGGGGCGTCTTGCGGAGTGATATTGGTGACCAGGTTGCCGAAGCGGTCGACTTTGAGCACCACGCCGCGCAAACGATTCGCCTCCGCCATCTTCGGCTTGGGCGCGGTGAACTTGACGTAATCTTCGACTTCTTCGCCGAACTTCAGGGAATCGACTTCTTTGGCTAGATATGCGGCTACGGGAGCGAAAATGTCGCGGCCATGAAAAGTGTTGCTGACCGGCTGCAAGAAATAATGTTCGGAGGTGATGTGGCGCACGTGCATGCGGTCTTCCCGTGCGTAGACGAGCGACAGCACGCCGTTGTCAGGGGCGACAAAATGATACTTGTCGCTGGAAGCGAGTATGGGTCGCCGCGCCGTGCCCACCCCGGGATCGATCACGATCACATGCACGGTCCGGTTCGGGAAGTACGAGTAGGCCTGCGAGATGGTCAGCGCGCCGTCGAGTACATCGAAGGGCTGCACAGCGTGACAGATATCGATGATCTGGGCCTCGGGAACGATATCGAGAATAACGCCCTTCATGGCGCCGACAAAATGGTCATTGCTGCCGAAATCGGTGGTCAGAGTGATGATCGGACGGTGTGCCAAGGTTCCCTCGCGCGCAGACGTAGTACTCCCAAAAATCGAAAATAATTCGTAGTTACGGCAGAGTCAAGGCACGCAGGTAACGGATACTACCTGGCAAATCGAGGACGATTGTGGCCTTTCTGACTGTTCTTGGCAACCGCAGACATAGCCTACGAAGATACCCAGACCAAGCCCTCAAATTCCCGCATACCACGCATAGCCGCTCTCGGCGTTCGCCCCGCCCACGCCCTTGCCGAAGGACTCAAGGTTATCCGTCACAGTCAGGCGCGTGATGTATTTCACGCTCTTGTAGCCGAGTTGCCGCGGCACACGCAGGCGCAGCGGGCCGCCGAAGGGCACGGGAAGCTTGGCTCCATTCATGCCGTGCGCGACGAGCGTTTGCGGATGCAGGGCGTCGGACATGTCGATGCTCTCCCACCAGTCGGGTTGGAACGACCGGTAGACCACATAACGGACTTGAGGTAGCGTTCCGACGCGGTCGAGGATGTAAGAGAGCGGCACTCCCGTCCATTCAGCGATGTAAGTCCAGCCCTCCTCGCAGCCGATCATGGTGATCTGCGAGCGAACAGGAAAACTCTTGATCTCTGCGACCGAGAACGATGTTGGCCGCGCAGCCATTCCGTCCACCACTAAGCGCCAGTCCGCAAAACCTCCCAGCTGCAAACGGGCAAACTCAGGACCCAATGGGTCCACCTCATTGGCAAACGGCTTTTCGGAAATCTGTTTGCGCGTAAATTCACGCGCCATTGCATGTCCGCCCAGTAATCTCTGTGCGGCATAGGTCAAAGTTTCGCCCGGACCATAAATTCCGCGCGAATCCGGCGGAATCAACCCATAGCGCCGCGCGAGCCTGGCGGCCACAGCTACTCCTGATGCTCCGGCAGCCACTGCCAGGCCGCCAGTGATGAGTTTGCGTCGAGAAATGTCGCCCATGGATTCGGCCTCTCGGTAAATCCCTAAAGTCGGTTCCTCTCTGCGCCCTTCGGAGCCTGCCCTGCGAGAGCGAAAGCGACCGAACGGGCGTCCTTTGCGGTTTAAAATTTTGGTTCGGAACGATCGCAAGTAACGACGCGCCCGGTAATCATCGCCCGCATCCGCGCTGTGAATCCCGCAACAAGAATCATGACAACATGCACCAGCAGAAAGAGCACCAGTAATATCGTGACAAGAAAGTGAAGCGACCGCGCCGTCTGCTGCCCGCCCAAAAGTCGCACTGCCAGCGGAAACGCGGCGTCGAACCCGAACGACATCGCTAACCCCGTCCAGATCATCAGGGGAAAAAGCACGAATATAACAATCAGATAGCTTAGCCGTTGGAGGACGTTATACGACCAGGCTTCGTGCGCACCGGGCCGCTTGAAGCGCAGGTGCTCGATCATAGAACCGCCGATTGCCTTAACCGAAAGGTCTGCCGGCGCGGGAAATACATTGCGGCGAAAATGCCCATAGAAAATTCCCCACAACACGTAGAGCAGACCAACCGCAACCAAAACCCACGCCGCCTGGAAGTGCAGATAACGGCTCCATCCATTTGCGTCGGGCAGCACATATCCATAGCCGGTGGGGACGGTGTCGCGCGAAGATGGCAGATGCAGATTGAGCCACGGCTGCATGTTCACGTTGCCAGTCTCGCCCCAATAAAATCGCGGATGCGAAAGCACAATCTCGCAGCCGCTGATCAGAAGCGCGAAAAACGCCAGCGTCATAAGCCAATGCGTGATACGCACAAGAGCGGCGTGCCGCTTGGGTTCAGAGGCACCCTTGGCGATCGCAGCCGCTGCAGGTCGATTGACGATTTGTGAAGTTGCTCCCATAAGGGGCGGGTCCGAACCGAGATGGGATGGATTCTACACCGGGAGATGAGGAGTCCTCCAAAAAGCCAAGCCCCGAGCACTTGCCCGGGGCCTGCCTATATCAAACGCCGATCAGATTAACCACCTTAACGTCCGTGGCCGTGTCCGCCACCGCTGCTATGACCACCGCTAGAATGGCCACCGCTCGAGTGTCCGCCTGAACTGTGCGCGGTGCTGTGGCTAGCATGACCACCATCATGTGATCCACCGCGGAATCCAGAACTTCCATGCGAGGATCCTGTCATCGCGCTGTGGTTATAGGAGCCCGGCCGCGCGCTGCTTTGGGCGTGGCCTGCATAGCTTCGATTGCCGCTGCCCGCAAAGCTGTGG
>JASHQM010000125.1 GCA_030039165.1 Candidatus Sulfotelmatobacter sp.
TTTATTATCCCATCCCGCTGCACTTGCAGAGCTGCTTCGCTTACCTCGGCTACCGCGAAGGCGATCTCCCGGAAGCCGAGCGTGCCGTCAAAGAAGTCCTGGCGCTCCCCATATTTCCCGAACTCACCGAAGACGAGCAGCGCTGGGTTGTAAAGAGCATCGCCGATTTTTATTGCTAGGTGCGCTCGTCATACTGACGCTGGCGCTCATCCTAGTGCCGCCGTCGGCTTGCCGGCTTCGGCGATTCCTTCTGCTCGCCCGGGGCCAGCACCCGCCGCACAATCGGTGTATTCAGCTTGTACTTGCGCTCGCTTATCTTGCCGTTATCATTCTTCACTCGCAGAATAAACACCGGCAGCGTGCCCTCCTTGTCGAAGTTTTCACTTGTCACGGTGATGGGTAAAAAGCCATTCAGGCCGTGCTCGCGATACGCCGTTTCATAGCGGTGCTTGCGGGCGTTCCAGGTAAATATGCGAATCTGGTCATAGTCGTAGGGCAGCCCGTCGTGCGGCTCAGTGATGGCGCACAGGTATTGCGCAACATTCTTGTCCGCACCCTCTTTGGCTTCGTCGCGCACCTGATTCAAAACGAAAAAGGCGACGAATCGTTGCCCTTCAGCGTATTGAGCCACATCGAGCGGGATATCAAGATCGACCATGCGGGCCAGTACCCAGCCCACACGATTCTCCGAATCCCGCACCAGGAACCAGTCTTCAAGCACAGATCCAGGTGGTGCTTTAGATGCCTTCGTTCCCAGTCTCGCGGGTTTAATGGTTAGGGGAATCGATCCCGGCTGCTTTTCCGCCGTGGCCCGCTTGAGGACTGCAACTCTTGCCCCCGCGGGAAGCTGATACAGATGCTCGGTTTCGCGCCCGGGCGTAAGATGCAAATTCGTTTCGTTACGGAGAATCGCCGGCGCCTGCACCGGATCGCTCTGATTTTCCTGCGTTAGCCTTTGCAACGCATCGTAGGTTGCTTGACTGACCAGATAACGATCCTCGATCCATCCTTCTACGCCGCTCGTGGTGCGCACTCGGGAGAAACGCTTTTCGTGTTCGAGCACTTCGACCCGGTCTCCGTTCTTGACCGTGCCCGCACGGTTGTAGACATAGGAAACCTGGTCTCGCAGCGTAGCCTGCGGGGCTGAGACATAATTTATTTCGAGAACGCGATGCCGGCCGCCATTGCAAGCCGTCAGACCGCCCGCGCACAACGCAGCCAAACCAGAGAACAGGGCAGTCCGCAGAAATTGCGCCCATGCTTTCGCAACCCAAGTTTTCGCAATGGAAGAAGCTGACAACAAGAAATTTCGCCGCAGCAGGATGTCTCATTTAATATAGCGCGCCGTTACGCCAGATTCACCGCACGGAGGGTTATATACGAGGTTTCACAATCATCAGGCGTGCGGCGCAGTATTCGCGCGCTTGGCTCGCCTCCTTATTACCCCGCATTACCCCGCATTACCCCGCGCTATCCCGGAACCAGGGACACTACTGCGTTCTGGATGACCTGACAATCCGGGGCGCTTCGGTTTACCATAATCCAATAGCCTGATGGGGAGTCTGTCCAACAACAGCCGATGAAAAACCTATTCCGCACCCGCTCATTGCTGCCTGTTCTGTCGTTCGTTCTAGCTATGATGTTGGCCGGGGCCGCGATTGATGAGGTCAACCCTGCTCTGCGTCCGCCCAAGGGCGCGCAGGTCGCCATCGTCGTATTTGAGGACCTGCAGTGCCCGCAGTGCCGCCGCGTGTCGCCCATACTCGAACAGGCTTCGAAGACTTACAAGATTCCCCTGATTCGCCATGACTTTCCTCTGCCCATGCACAACTGGTCGTACGATGCGGCGGTGATGGCGCGTTACTTTGACGAAACCTCAAAAAGCCTGGGCAACGAATTTCGTGATTACATTTTCTCCAACCAGTTCGAGATCAACCCCCAGAATCTGCGCGGCTACGCCGACAAGTTCGCCGCCGAGCATAGAGTGACCCTGCCTTTTGTGATCGATCCGCAGGGCAGACTCGCCGCCGAAGTTAATGCAGACCGCGACATTGGCAGGGCGATCAAGCTCGACCACACACCTAGCGTGTTTGTAGTCAGCAGCCGCAACCCGAACCGCCCCTATGTGGAGATGAAAGAAAGCAGCCAGCTTTACGCACTGATTGACGCCATGATGAAAGAGTAGGAATGGGTTTGATTCTCAGTTGTCAGCCGCAATCCTGCACGGCACCCGCCGGCGTCAACAATCAGAGACCCAACAATCTCGCGAAAAGCAGGCCCGACAACGCAATCGCCGCCACGCTGTTGACTCGCACCGCACGATACGTTGCCATCCACGGAAACAGCAAAATGTCAATGTCGAAGAGAGGAATGAATTTCTCCGGCCAGAACAAACCGCCTATGCCAACCGCGAGGCATAGCTGAGCTACCACGCAGAGGTCGAGATTCGTCACGAGTATCCGCTGATGAGCATGCTCTCTTTTCTGTAACCCAGTTTGTAAACCAATCTCAAATTTTAGGGGAGGTTACGAAGATACATCAGCGCGGCGGCCAGCGCCAGCCGGAAACTTGCGGTGATAGTGTCCCAGTTGGATACTCATTTCAAGTCCAGGGCCGTCGGGTGCTTTGGCTGATAGAGGCCAACTCTGCCGCCGCCAGGAAGCCGCATTCTAGTGATCGAACCCCATCGCGCCTCTTCAACTTTGGAACACTGAACCCCCTTCTTCATGAGCGCAGCCATCTCAGCTTTCAGGTCGTCGCATAGGAAGAAAAGTTCGTGGGTGTCGCCCTCAGAAGGATGGAATGCGGCCTCCGCCGGTGGCAGGGCGAAGATTAGCCAGCCATGACCCGCATCCACCGATTTGAACCCCAGCAGGTCGCGAAAAAAGGCTCGGTCCGCCTCTGCGTTCTTGCTATAGACAACTACGTGAGCGCCTGAAATCATTTGCCGCTCCTAAGTAACATTGACCCGCAATCTCAACTCTCGGATTGCTCAATCAATGTCGAGAACCCGATCATAGACCAAGGGCGCCACCCTAGCGGCGGCCAATTTTCTTGTTTGCAGATTTCGCGTGCGATTTGACCCTTGCATTCTTCTCGACTCTCAATTCCCATGCCGCATGCAGCGCGCCTTTCAGCACATCTTCATTCGTTTCCGCCAGCCGGATGTGCGTCGCGCCCATCCTTCCCCATCCGCCCGGAACCGGAAGAAATATTTCCGGTGCTTCGCGCACAAACTCCTCCTGCAGATCGAGAGTAAGCATCAGGTTGCCGTATCCCTGCTTTACGGAAGCCAGCGTCGCGAAGATGCGCCCACCAACGCGGAAATCCGTCGCTCCCATGTGTGAACCTTCTTCCGCGCCTTCGAAGCTGAGCGCAATGTGGCGGAAATCCTCAGGAGTCGTCATTCCCTAATCCCCAAAGCTAATCCCGATCGCCCGCGCGGCACGCACCACTTCCCCATTCGGATTCACCGATTTCAAATGTCCAATCGCGTGCGCCACATCGACTGAAACAATCGAGCCGCCGTGCAGCGCCACCATCATGCCAAAACCTCCGGCAGCGACCAGATCCACGGCTGCCACTCCAAAACGCGTGGCCAGAATGCGGTCAAATGGGGAAGGCGAACCACCCCGCTGAATGTGCCCCAGCACGCTCACCCTCACCTCTTTCTTCGCAATGTGCGCGATGGCGTTTCCAACCAGATTTGCAATCGTGCTGGCGCGGCGGTTTTCCCGCATCTCCGGCGGCAGCCTTACACCCTCGGCCACCACCACGATCGTAAAGTCCTTGCCGTATTTCTCGCGCTCCACAATCTGCCTGCACACATGCTCGATCGTGAACGGAATTTCAGGGATGAGAATGACGTGTGCGCCCCCGGCAATGCCCGCCTCGAGGGCAATCCAGCCGCAGTCGCGGCCCATCACTTCCACCACCATCACGCGATGATGAGATGCCGCCGTGGTGTGAATCTTGTCGATCGCATCCGTAACGGTGTGCAGCGCGGTATCGAATCCGAATGTAACTTCCGTCGCGGAGAGATCGTTATCAATCGTCTTGGGCACGCCGACGATTTTCATCCCCTTCTTAAAAAGCTCATAGCCGATCTTCTGCGAGCCGTCGCCGCCAATAGTGATGATCGCGTCAATCCCCAGTTTGCCTGCGTTGGCGATCACCTGCGGCGAAATATCGCGCGACATCTCTTTGCCATTCTCGACCGTCTTGTAGTGAAAAGGATCGCCGCGATTGGTGGTGCCAAGGATCGTTCCACCACGCGGCAGAATGCCGCTGACGTGCTTGAGCGTCAGTTCGAACGATTTCTCCGGCCAGATGAGGCCGTCGAAGCCGTCGGGAATGCCAATGACCTTCCATCCATATTTAATGATGGCGGCTTTGGTGGCGGCGCGGATGACGGCGTTGAGCCCGGGAGCGTCTCCGCCTCCGGTGCAGATGCCGACGCAGCGAATATCAGGCATAGAATCACTCGGTGATTGGTCGTGATCCGTTCGGTAGTCGCCTGTCGGCAAGGCCGAAGAACCACTCGTGCCCATGATAAAGGCTGGGGTTCGGGGAATTGCAACTTACGAGTGGGCGTGGGCGGGAATGCACCCGGGAGCTGGGAGCGTCGTCAAAGTATCAGATTCAGGTCGAGTAACCGCGTATCCTCTGCGTCCTCGCCTTCGAAAAAAGCGATCCACGCCCAGCCTCCTACGGCGCTGAGACGGTCAGCGTCGCCTGGACGGTTGCTGACCCGGTGTAGCCGGAGTAGGTAACCACAATGCTGAAAACTTGGGAACCCGTCGTTACAAGAGCCGACTCAGGTGTGCAGTCCTGGTATTGCACGCCGTCGTACGAACATGTAATTCCTGTGACCGCGCTTCCGTTCTGATAGGCGGTCAGGGTAACCAGCGACGTGAGCGTCTGGTTGCCCGAGCTCGTCGTACCGGTAACGATGAACTGAGCAGAGTTTGAACCATTGTCGACGACGGACGCAGTGCTCGGGCTTATCGTCATCGTGGTTACGGTTTCCGCCGCCGTTGCCGTCGTCGTCCCGGTGACTGAGCCGGAAGCAGCGGTTATCGTGGATGTTCCCGCCGAAACTCCAGTCAGCAATCCGCCGGTCGTGACCGTTGCCACGGTTGGATCAGAACTCGACCAGCAAACCGAGCTACCTGTGCAGCTTGTCCCTCCATTCAAAGTGCCGGTGCTGCCGTCATTGAAGGTGGCGGCCGCCGTCAGTTGCACGGACGAAGCTCCCGGCCCAAAACCTACAGTCGGGTTCGGTGGATCAATTGTGATCGAAGAAACCGTCGGGTTCTGGAAGAACCCGGTGCAACTCGCGGCCAACGCCAGCATGGCCAGCGCGGCGATCGCCCCTGCGATGCGCAATTTATATCTTGGCGATGACATAATAACTCGGGCACTCCTCAACGAATACCAGGCCGCCGCTTTCGGCGCCAATACATCATTTTGCCGGTAAACTCTCTATGAACGCGGGGCGCGCGCTCTCTTTAATTATTTCCAAAAAATGCGCTTCTTTTAAGGATACGACTTTCGCGGACCATCTCTTGTAAAAAATTGTAGCAGAGAAGTATCCGTCCGGACGCGTAACTGCACTTTCGTGCCTGCCCCGAACCAGCGTGGCTAACGGCCAGTCCCCAAGCATAAGAACGCCGGTGCGGATGCGGCTTGCGCGGAAAAATGCCTCAGTTCGAAAAACCAGGAGCGAACTCCCCACCGGCGGGATCATCCCGAGTGCGGCCGTTTTCTCCAGGCGCGGGGCGAGCGGAATAACGCAATTTAGTCCCGTGCCCTAAGAGGGGCGTCACTCCGGCCGCATCAATTAGCCCACACAAGAAAGCCCTCGCATAGCGAGGGCTTTCTTTGGGGGGAGGGACTCGGGCGAGGCGCCCTTCGGTCCCGGAATTCCTTTTCGATCAGAGCATCAATCCGCCTACTTCGGTTGCTGCTGCTGATCGGCGGTGGTCATCGGCGCCGAAGAATTGCTGGAGAGCTGCTCCAGGTCGTTCTTCAGCAGGCTGACTTCCACGCGCCCGCCGCTGATGTGCTTGGCATTCTCCTCACCCGTCATGGGAGCGTTGCCCATACCGACGAGGTAAATGCGGTAAACCGGAATCTCGTGCGTGAGCACCAGGTAACGCACTACCGACTCGGCCATCTTCTGCGAGTTCTGGATGGCAACCTGTCCCTTGCCGGAAGCGAATCCCTGCACTTCGAAGATGTAGCCGCGCTGTCCTTTCACTCCGGTCGCCATTTCATCGAGGGCATCCTTCGCGGCCTTGCTTAACATCATCTGGCCGGGGCGGAAGCGGATCTCAGTCTGGTTCGAAGCCTTGTACTGGTCGATGTTGCTGACCACAGTTTCGACCGTCTGGATGCGGTTGCTGGCCTGCGTCGCGCTCTGCTGCGCAGCCTGCGCCTTGTTGCCTGCGTCCACCGCGTGCTGATCGGCTTCATTTGCTTTGTCGGAAGCCAGCTTGATGCCGGCCTGCGCACGATCATCCGTGTCCTTGATCGCCTTGCTGTTGGCGGCGGTCAGGTCATCGAGCTCGTTGATGCGGTCGCGAATCGGCTCGGTCTGCCGCTTCACGTAGGTCTTGCGCGCGAAAGGATTGAGGTGTCCCCAGAATCCTTCGTGAGCCGGCGGTTGCAAAGGCTGTTTGCCGGTGGCGGTATCCGTGGTTTGACTGTTGGAAGACGGGGTGTTCTGAGCCTGAGAAGACGAAGTTTGTCCCATGGCCGGAATCGCTATCGCCGCGGCCAGAGGCAAGGTCAGCAGAATGCAGCTTTTCATATGAGACTTCCTCCGAAACTTTTTGGGGAGCTGGCAGCTCCACTCTACACGCCAAAACCGGCGTGCTGGTGATTTTGATTGCGTCCCCTAAAACAATGCGACTATGAAAGTAGATCGTCGTGCGGACTGCGCTGACGCTGCGCAGACCTGAAACTGCAAGGCCCCGAGAATCGGTGCCTTCCTTTACAGTACAGGTTAGATGCCAAACCCGACTCTCAAGTTGACGGGCTAAGCCCTTGATATCCAATACATTGTACATCGCTTCGGAGGCAGGAGATAAACTTTGTGTGGCCTTGCCGGGTAATTTTGGCAAACCTGATATAAAAACTGCGTTGCACCTGACTCTGTAAAACTACAGATTCCGGCCGGGTATTTTGCCAGGCCTGTAGGCGGAGGAACTTGAGAAAGCGAATGTCCAATCCCAAATCGTGGCAATTTCTTGCAATCTTTTTCGCCGTCGTGAGTTCGACGATCGCGCCCGCACAATCCGCTTTCGATACTGCTCTGAAAAATCAGACCGCATTGGCTTCTTCTCGCATACCGGAAGCGCGCCTGGAACAGTATTCCGATCTCGCTGTGCAGTGGATACAGCAATACCTGCGCATCGACACCACCAACCCTCCCGGCAACGAACTCCGCGCAGACGAGTTCTTCAAAAAGATTTTCGATCGGGAAGGCATTGAGAATCGCGTCTTCGAATACGCACCCGGGCGCGGAGATCTCTGGGCCCGCCTGCCGCATACAACGGCGCAGGCGCAGCGGCCCATTATTTTGCTCAATCACACGGACGTAGTCACCAGCGACGCCGCTCACTGGAAAGTTCCGCCCTTCAGCGGAGAAATCAAAGACGGCTGGATCTGGGGCCGCGGCGCGCAGGATATGAAGGATGAAGGTCTTGCGCAACTCGTCGCCATGGTGATGTTGAAGCGCGAAAAAATCGAACTCGATCGTGACGTAATTTTTCTCGCCGTCGCCGACGAAGAAGTCGACGGCACCGGCACGGACTGGTTCATCACACATCAGCGCGATCTGCTGGAGAATGCCGAATTTCTCATCAACGAAGGGGGCGAAAATCTGCTCGAGAACGGCAAGGTCAAATACATTGGCGTCGATGTGGGCGAAAAGACTACTTTCTGGCTGCACGTCGTCGCGCACGGACGCGCGGGCCATGCCTCGCGGCCGATTCCAGACTCGGCTCCCGATCGGCTGGTTCGCGCCCTCGACCGCATTCTGGCGTATCGCACCCCGCTGCAGGTGCTTCCGGTGGTTGAAGAATTCCTGCATGACATGGCCCCCTATGAACCTCCGGACAAAGCTCGTGAATACCGCGACATCCGCAAAGCCGTGCATGAGAAAAAATTTCAAGAGTCGGTTGAAGAGGACGAGTCGCTGAATTTTCTTCTGCGCGACACCATCTCTCTCACCATGCTCGGCGGGTCGGAGCAAACCAACGTGATCCCCCCGGAGGCGTGGGCCAACCTGGACGTGCGCATACTGCCCGGAGGCGACCCCCACATCTTGCTCGCGGAGCTCCGCAAAGTCGTCAACGATCCCAACGTCACCATTGAGCCCCTGAATGCCGAATTCCGCCAGGCAAATTATTCGCCCACGAATACTTCCTTGTACGCCGCCATTCGGCAGGTTTCGGCAGAATATTTCCCCGGCACGCCTGTCGTGCCGCAGATCACCAGCGGCTATACAGAGAATCAGCGTTATCGCCCGTTGGGAATCGAAGCCTATGGATTCAATCCCTACACCGCAACCGAAGAGGAAAGCGACACCGAACACGGCAACGACGAACGCATTCGCATAGAAGAAGTGCGTCGCGGACCGCGGGTGCTATTTGACGTTGTCGCCGATGTGGCTGCTACCAGATGACGGCGTCTCCCCACTCGCTACCGATGTGTGGTCATGAATGATCTTCCAGCCGTCAGGAAACTTGCGGAAAACCAGCGTGAACAATCCATGCGGCCTCTTGCCGTCAGGCATGGTCAGCTTCCAGGCGCCGCGCACAAAGGCTCCCTGCTGGCCGAGCACTTCCACGCGCAGATTCGTGAATTGAAGCTCGCCCATGGTGTGGCCGGGACTGGCATACGTGGCTAGATAGCGGTCCAGCGTAGCCTGCCATCCGTCGCGCTCTTCTCCGCCGGAAAAAAAAGTGAGCTGGGGAGAGTTCCAATATCCAGCCATAAAGCCTTCCAGATCATGTCGGTTCCAGGCCTCCTGCTGCTTGTGCAAGACGCCCTCAATGGCTCGCTGTTCGTTGCCGTAAAATGCTTCATCCTGCGCCTGTAGCCCACCGCCGTAGGCCACGGTCTGCAACCCGGCCAATAAAATCAAAGCTGACAAATGCAAATGTAAGCGACCCTTGCGCATACGAACCTCCCGGCGTTATTACAGCGCACCAGTATCCCATGCCCAGGACGCTTCAGCAGTTCCCTGAAACATGCAGTTCCGGCGCATAAGCCTGCCCCGAGTGAGCACACGCGAGTCTAATGGGTGTGGATTGCGCGCACCCGCGCCCAATACATTTAAGCAACTGACGATTTGGATTGAGTCACTTAGTCCGCAGCAGACATAGCGCCGTCATATCTTCCGGTACGGAGGGTTCGGAGCTGAATTCCTGTGCTGTCTTCAAAATCGATTCTGCGATTTCTTGCGCATGTGAAAGAGCCTCTGACTGCAAAAACTCTTTCACGCGTTCGAATCCGAACTCCGAATCTTCGGCATTACGATCCTTGGATTGCCCTTCCACCACTCCGCGTGAGACGAGCAGAAGCGCTGCGCCTTTTTCCATGCCGGCAGTGGGAGCATCGGCGGTGGCATGGGAGAAGAGGCCTAGCGGCAGCCCGGTGGAGGCAAGTTCAGAGATACCAGTCCCATCACGAAGCAGGCCCGGAGTGTGTCCGGCATTGGTGTAGCAAAGTGTGCCGAACTGCTCGTGGTAGCAGCCGAGGAAAGCTGGGCAGGAGTGGACGCCCCCGGCCGCTTCCATGATTCCTCGATTGAGACGCAGAGAAAGCGCGCTGATGGCATCCGATTCGTTAACGTCCTCCTCGGAGAAAAGCTCCATCCCGCCGCTGCGAAAGATTTTCTGCGCCGCCGCAAGGATGGCCTGGTTGTTTTCGCTGCGGCCGGCGACGTCGAGCAGGCCAAACAGGATGCGTTGTGGAGCGACGCGGATGGAATCGTAGAAATCGCCGGCAACGCGCGTGCCCAGTGTGAGCGCGGCAATTTCGGCTCCCATGATGGTTGGCAACTTACCGGCGACCGGCTCAATGGACGGCGGTATCTTGGGTTCTTTCGGTCCGCCGAAATCGAAAAGGAAGCTCACGGGAAGCGCCCGGAGCTGAAACTAGCATGGTGGCGCGCTCAGGGCAAATGCTTTAGTCCCCGTATTTGTCGCTGAGATATTTTCCCAGTTCGCTCTGAAGTTGGCCGTAGTCGGAGTGGACGGTCGCCCGCAACGCCGCTTCGGTGGAGCTGCCCTCGCTAAGCCGCTGAAGAATGCGCTGAATATCGCTCATGCCGTAAGCGTCATTAATATAGGTGACTGCGGCCAGTGATTCCGCATAGGCCACATAAGCTTCCGCGCCCGAGAAGCGCATAAAGCTGCTTTCCAGGACATTTAGCGGAATATTTTGCTGCGACTTGAACAAGCGGGCCAGCTGACGGCCATCACTCCCCAATGATTTCGGCTCCAGAAACTGGGCGATGCCCTCATGCAGCCAGGTCGGGCAGCGCCCGGCGGAGAGCTGATTAATAAAGGAGTGGGCGAGTTCGTGCTTCAGAACCCGCGCCAGGTCGGGCGTCATCGCTGTAAGCCCGTTGATCGGAATACGAAGCTTGCCGTCGTTGAGCGCCCCGCTCCATGAAGGAGCTCGTGTCACATCGAAGAAGGCCTGCTCGGTATAAAGCGTGACCAGAATGTTGTCGTGCGGGGGCGTGCCCAGATCGCGCGCCAGATCGTCATAGTCGGCTTCGAGGGCAGCCAGGATTTGCGCTCGAAAGGCTTCCGAAGTCTGTTTGCCTTCGTAGTGCATCACAAAATGGCTGCTTTCGCGCTGCGCGAAATCGCTTTCCGCGCTCTGCTCGCGTTGTGCCTTGTCCAGATACTGTTGCACCGCCGCGTCGGGACGCAGCTCCAGAGAATGCTTCCATGAGGTGATTGCCTCTTTGGTGCGGTCGCACGCTTGCTGCGCGTAGCCGAGCACGGTATAGGCATCGGCTGACTGCGGCGCGACATTCACGGCATGTTGCGCATACGTCAATGCTTGCGCTGCATCGCCAGTGCGCACCAGCAACGCAGCATAGTAAATGAGAACCGTGGCGTTATCGGGCTGGAAGCGAAGTGCGCTTTCGAAGTGCCGCCGCCCGCTATCGACATTGCCGTGTTCGAACTCGAATTTGCCGGCGATAAAATCAGCCGTGGCGCTCAGCTCGACGTTCCCCTTGTTTTCGAGCTTTGCCAGCGCGTCGGGATCCACCTGCCCGTCTTTGATAATAGTTTTGGGAAGATCGCCTTCGTTGATCAGGCTATTTGCAGGAGTAAATGCGGGAAGATCGAGGGAACCTTTAGGGGACGACGCAGAACTCGCGGGCATGCCGCCGGCCTCGACGTGATCGACCGCGCTTTTCGGGATGGCGTAAGTATCATCGCCGATGTCATATTCGTAGTGGCTTCCGTTTTCGCGAACGTGGTCGGCGAGAATGGTGCGGCCATTCTTCAGATGGATCGTATCGGCTGACGCCAGCGCGCAAGCCAGCATCACACAAATTGCCAGGGTAGTGACACGAAGGCGCATCGAAGCGCATTCTAGCAACCGTGACGGGGCGAACCCACGTAACCAAAGTACCGGCAATGCAGCGCGTAAATTGCGCCTGGCTGCTCGTGTGCGCGCTCACGTCGCTCCTGTTGATAACGGCGCAGGCGCAAGCCAGCTCAGCTCAGGAAGCCTCGCCCCGGCAGCCGGGTCCGGCGGATTCGCTTTATATGCAACTGGGCAACGTGGGGCTTGATCCGGCTCGCGTGTTTAAAGTGCGGGATGCGTCGCTCGACCGGCCATCGATTGAAATCAGCCTTGATGACGGAACCATTGCCTTCACCAAAGACGTGATGGGCCGGATTACCGGCGCATTCTTTCAAGGTGACGGCGAAGTTCTGCTGACACCCAGGAACGAGGTTGAACGCAAATCGATGAGCCTGTTCACCGGCATGGCGATTCTCGAGGAGCGTTTCTCCAGCGCTTACTTCCGCTTCAATGACGATTCCTATGTGCAACTTCAGCCCGGCTTGAGGGCTCCCGAAAACGCGCAGGAATTTGTCGCGCAATGGGACCAGACCGCCCGCAACCTGGCGCAAATCGATGCCATGCGCCTGCTCGCCAGTTTCAGCAGAATGCTGCCGGCCGCCGAACAGACCGGTAGCCAGACCGCAGCCGCAATCGACGCCAACGACCGCATGTTGCATGCCCGCCTGCAAGGAACTCGCCTGGGCGTCTTCGATATCTTTTTCGACTCGACTGCCGACGAACAGGTTGAAGTTGGACAGAGCAAAACTGGAGAAAACGGAATTCAGTTCTACGACGTATGGGCCTCGTTCTCGATCGAAGATGCGGATCACGGAGCTGGCGGGAAAAAAGAAGTTCCGCAGGCGATGCCTTCGGCAACCCAGCCGCGGGAAGATCCCATCACCACCATCGGCTACGTGATCGACGCGGAGGTGAAACCGCCGAAGGAACTCGACGCTGACGTGAGTGTTGAGCTCGCCGTGGAACGTAGCGGATCACGATTCCTCTCGTTCGAATTGTCGCGATTTCTCGAGGTGAAAAGCGTCGAAGCGGATGGAAAGCCGGTCGAATTCATCCACAATGCCGCGGTCGAAGGAACCCGGCGGGCGCGCAGCGGCAACGATCTGGTGGCGGTCATTTTGCCGGAGCCAACCCACAAGGGGCAGAAAATCAAGCTCCACTTTATTTATGGCGGCCAGGTCCTCGCAGACGCGGGTCCCGGTCTGCTATACGTGGGCGCGCGTGGCACCTGGTATCCCAATCGTGGGCTAGCCATGACGAATTTCGATCTCACGTTTCACTATCCACAGGGCTGGACTCTTCTGGCGACAGGCAAACCGGCGCCCCCAGCAGCATCGCCGCAAAGTGACGGCGAGCAGGTTTCACATTGGATTTCAGAGCGTCAAATTCCGGTCGCGGGCTTTAATCTCGGCAAATATCGTGAGGCCACGGCGCACGCCGGAGACATTCCAGTTGAGGCTTACGCCACCCTCGGAGTGGAGCGTCAGTTCCCGCAACCCTCCCTGCCCACCGAGCCTCTCGATCCAAAACCTCCGCTTCCCCGCCTGCCACCCACGCTGATCACCCCTCCTGCTCCTTCTCCCGCGCACAATGCCGCCGCAGTCGCCGAAATCTCCGCCGATGCGATTCGCTTCTATTCCCAGCGATTTGGTTCCTTTCCCTACAGTCAACTTTTTTTGACGCAATTGCCTGGAGAAGAGAGCCAGGGATGGCCCGGTCTTATTTTTCTCTCTTCTTACGCTTTCCTCAATCGCGACGAAAAAGCAGATCTGCACATGAATGAAACGGCCATACTCATCGACCGCCTGATTCCCGCGCACGAAACCGCCCATCAGTGGTGGGGAGACCTGGTTACCTGGGCCAGTTATCGCGATCAATGGTTTTCTGAAGGCTTGGCGAATTACTGTGCGCTGATGATGGAGCAGGAAAAAAATCCTGACGGATTCCATCTGATCATGGAAAATTATCGCAAGCAACTGGGGCAAAAAGATAAGAACGGCAACTTTCTCAAGGATGCCGGCCCGGTCACCCTCGGCAACAGGTTGCTGTCGTCGCATTTTCCGGAAGGTTACGAAGCCATCAGCTACGGCCGGGGAACGTGGCTGTTTCACATGTTGCGCACCATGATGCAGGACGGGAGCGCTAAGGAAAAAACTAGTTCCGGCGAGGAGCCTTTCGTGCGTGCGCTGCGCAAAATTCGCAGCCGCTATGAAGGCAAAGCTGTCACCACTCGCGAGTTGCTCGATGTTTTTTCTGAGGAACTGCCTCCCTCCCTGCGCTATGAGGGTAAGCCTTCGCTCGAGTGGTTCCTCGATGGCTGGGTGAACGGGACGTCTTTACCCACACTGGAATTACAAGGCGCCAAGTTCACAACCAAGGGGCAGACGACGATTGCTACCGGACTTATCCGGCAGAAGGACGCACCCCCCACGCTGGTGACGTCCGTTCCCATTTATGCAGTCGTCGCTGGCAAGAGTCCAGTTCTGCTGGGCCGTGTGTTTGCCGATGGTCCGGAAACCTTGTTCCGGCTGTCCGCCCCCGCCGGAACGCATAAGTTGCTGATCGATCCTTACCAGACCGTATTAACAGCACCCAAACCCTGAGAAAACTCGCACTGGAATTTAAACTGGTCAGAGGCCTGCCTGCGCTCGACTACTCCAAGGTGCTGGGTCAGACACGCATGGCGCGTGAAATGCACGTCACTACCCTCGGTGCGAAGTGAACGAGAATAACGAACGCGGCAGTTCAACCATACTGCTGGTGGAAGACGAGCCATTTGTGCGCGACGCTGCAGTTGAAGTGCTCGCAGCGGCTGGCTACCGCGTAATTGCCGCCAGGGATTCCGCACAGGCGTTGCAATTATGTTCCGAGAGTTTCGCAGCCATTGATTTGTTGCTCAGCGATCTGGTTCTGCCTGGCATGAGCGGGTCGGAATTGGCGCGTATGTTTGTGCAATTCCGTCCACAGGGGCGCGTCCTTTTGATGAGCGGCCATGCCCAGCCACTCACCAGCCTGCCCACTTGCACTGGTCCGATTCATTTGCCGAAACCATTCTCCAGTGTGACGCTCCTCGAAAAAGTCGGCGCGATTCTCGCGCCAAACCCACTCGAGACTTCAGCACCAATCGATCTGGGCTTCCAACCGAACGTTTAGGCCGTGCGAGCCGCTGAAGGCGCCACTTGTCAGGCGCACTCTTCCGAGGTCTCCACCTGCGCCTTTATGGGCAGCTTCGCTTTGAGCGGGCTTTCGCCTCTGCGGATCAGGATAATTGCGCCCAGAATCGCGGCTGA
>JASHQM010000002.1 GCA_030039165.1 Candidatus Sulfotelmatobacter sp.
AGGTATATCAGCATTACACGGGATATCCGGGCGGTTTGCGCACCGAAGAGTTCAAGAAGCGCGCGGTACGGCGTCCGGAGAAAATTGTTGAAGATGCGGTGAAGCGTATGTTGCCCAAGAACAAGCTGGCCGCCCACATGCTCTCGAAGCTGAATGTCTACAAAGGCAACAAGCATCCGCATCAGGCGCAGAAACCGGTGGAGTTGAAAGCAGAGGCGAGAGCTTAAGGCGTCATCCCGAAGGCCCGTGTTTTCGCCAGCGGGACGAGGGATCTCGCGAGGAATGCCGTCGCGTTGAGATTCAAGCGCAGCTTCTTAGGTTCAGCTGGAAGCTAGCAGCTAGGAGCTAAATGGCTGAGTTAGTTCAGTACTACGGAACAGGTCGCCGCAAGCAGGCGATTGCCCGCGTGTATCTGCGCCCGGGCAGTGGAGATTTCAAAGTCAACGGGCGCGCTTTTGAGGAGTACTTTGTGACTCCGGCTCAACGCTCAAGCGCGAAGTCCCCATTGGCCACCACTGACACCGCGGCCTCGTTCAACGTGGTCGCGAGTGTGCTTGGCGGGGGCGTGCGCGGGCAAGCCGATGCCGTCAAGCTGGGCCTGGCACGCGCTTTGATGCAGTTCAACAACGAGCTGCGCGGCAAGCTGAAGTCCGAAGGCATGGTCAGCCGCGACTCGCGCGGTAAAGAGCGCAAGAAGTACGGACAAAAAGGGGCCAGGAAGCGTTTCCAGTTTTCGAAGCGCTAGCACCAGGTCGCGAGCACTGCGTGGAAAGCAGGTTCCTCATCGGGCATTCCGCCTGGTTCGGAACCGACAACGATTTAGGGTTTTTTGCTGGAAAGCTGACGGCTGATAGCTGACAGCTCGATTTAGGTGTTCAATTCTTCCCGCCCCGTGCGGGACGGGAAATCAATTCCGCTGGTTTTGCTTAGTCCGGTTTCGGCTGAGCGAACGGAATCAAACCAGCGGGATGCAGACTAAACAAGGAGGTTGATTGGCTACTATCACCATGAAGGAGTTGCTCGAAGCGGGTGTTCACTTCGGGCATCAGACCAAGCGCTGGAATCCCAAGATGAAGGAGTACATCTTCGGCGAGCGCAACGGAATCTACATTATCGATTTGCAGAAGACGCTGAAGATGTTCAAGGAAGCGTCGAAGTTCGTGCAGGACCTGGCGGCCGAAGGCAAAATCGTGCTCTTCGTGGGAACCAAGCGCCAGGCGCAGGACGCCATCGCTGAAGAGGCGACAAAATGCGGCGCGTTCTACATCAACCAGCGTTGGCTCGGCGGCCTGCTCACCAACTGGGTCACTGTGCAGAAGTCTGTCAAGCGGCTGAAAGAGCTCGATGATATGGCCACCGATGGCCGCTATGAACTGCTGCCCAAAAAAGAAGTGATCAAGCTCGAGCGCGAGCGCAAGCACTTGCAGGCAAACCTGGCGGGCATCAAAAACATGAGCCGGTTGCCGGATGCGATTTTTGTCATCGACTCGAACAAAGAACAGATCGCGGTGCGTGAAGCGCGCAAGCTGGGTATCCCGGTCGTCGCCGTGGTCGATACCAACTGCGATCCCAGCGAAGTCGACTATGTCATTCCCGGCAACGACGATGCGTTGCGCGCCATCCGCCTGTTTACCTCGAAGATTTCGGAGTCAATTGCTGAAGGCGCGCAATTGATGAGCGACAAGCAGGTCGCTGAGATGTCGACCGCAACCGAAGAAGCGCAGGCGCAGGAAGCTGCTCCGGGGCAATATGACGGCGCAGATATGGAACCCGAGGGTCAAGAGGCTGAGGCCGGGGCTACGATGGAGGACATCAGCATGGAAGACGTGATGGGTCCCAGCGCACACAAGAAGCCGGTAGCGAACGAGGAAACGGACGTTCGCAAGGTTGAGAGTCAAACCGTTTAGCGGAAGAGCGCGGTTCCAGCCGTGCTTCAGGATCGCAAAACAGACCGGGGCTTTAGCCCTCAGGGAACTTGGTTCCCGCAAAAACCGGGCACGTGGAAGTTCGGACCCGCGCGGGTCATGATTATAAAATTCCCGGCGCGGGTTTAATTTTGCAGGTTTCAAAAGTTTGCAGGTTTTCAATATTTCAAAGTTAAATCCGGCTTGTCATTCGGCGGAATTTACCTCCTTGAGACCTCGCAACTTCGATCACAAACGCAGCATTCATAAGGACTCTTGAGCAATGAGCACTAGTATGGCAAACATTTCAGCAGCGCAAGTCAAAGAGCTCCGGGAAAAAACCGGGGCTCCCATGATGGATTGCAAACAGGCCCTCACCGAAGCCAATGGTGACATGGAAAAAGCCGTCGTCGTACTACGTAAGAAGGGCGTCTCGGTCGCGGCCAAGAAAGCTAGCCGTGTGACCAGTGAAGGCGCGGTCACCAGCTACATCCACGCCGGTGGAAAAATCGGCGTTCTTGTCGAAGTAAACTGCGAAAGCGATTTTGTCGCCCGCACTCCCGATTTTCAGGAACTCGCGCACGACATCGCCATGCACATCGCGGCCAGTGATCCCAAGTTTGTTCGCAAGGAAGATGTGACCAAGGCCGATTTCGACCGCGAGCGCGAAATTTACATCGCACAGGCCGTCGCTTCCGGCAAGCCGCAGAACATTGCCGAGAAGATGGTTGCGGGCAAGATGGAAAAGTTTTACGAAGAGGTCTGCCTGCTCGAGCAGCCATTCATCAAGGACCAGACCGTCTCAATCGCACAACTTATTGCCGCGAAGATCGGCAAGCTGGGCGAGAACATCAGTGTGCGGCGGTTCGCGCGTTTCAAAGTGGGCGACACCAATGCGACCGTGGCATCGACGACCCAGAGGGCAGAAGAGGGCGGCGAAGCCGCCGCCCCGATGGCGAAGTAACCTCCCATATTCGGCAGCTGGAATGCCGGAACACACCGCTTCGAAAACCCCCTCTCCGCTTCTTGCTAACTAATTCCGGTTCATTAGAGTTATAACGTCCACGCCAGTTACAGATACATGTCGTCCCTTAAAGTCCGCCATTAGTGGTCTTAGAGCTTTGTCTAAGTTCGCTGTTTGCTCAGTTTATAAATAGTTGAAAACTGCAAACAGAATGAAGTATAAAGGGCTGCGCCAAGGGGGGTAGCTGGAATTGTACCCTGGGAGAGAGAAAGCAACAGCTGCAAAACCTTTCGAAATCGACTCCATCCGGCGGGATATCTACGACCATGAAGATTGGTATCGCGATCTGGTCGAGCACAGCCACGACCTGCTATGTACCCACGATCTTGAAGGGCGACTGTTATCGCTAAATCCCGCCCCGGCCCGTCTGCTGGGATACAACGTGGAAGAACTGCTGCGCATTCCCATGCGCGAGCTGTTACCTCCCGAGTTTCGTTCCGAATTTGACGACTATTTGCGCGAGATCGCGCAGACTGGCGAGTCCAGCGGCATCCTATGCGTGCTTACCCGGACTGGGGAAAGGCGGCTCTGGGAATACCACAACACACTACGCCGGGAAGGCGTATCCTCGCCCGTTGTTCGCGGCATCGCCCACGACGTGACCGAGCAGAAGCGCATCGAGAAATTGCTGCGCGAAGCCGGCGAGAATCTCCTTCAACGGGTCAGGGAGCATGAGCGCACAATTGCAGAACTGAAGCTGCTCCGCATGCTTGTGGATAAGAGCCGCGATTCGATCGAAATCGTAGATCCCGACACTTTGCGGTTTCTGGACGTGAACGAGAGGGCATGTTTCGATCTGGGATACTCACGGCAGGAGCTTCTCGCGATGGGTGTGCCCGATATTGATCCTGTCGTCACCGGGGATATGGCCACGAAGGTCGCTGAACTGTTGCGCCAAAATGGATCGGCCGTGGTTGAGGGTGTTCACCGCAGGAAAGATGGTTCGACTTTTCCAGTGGAGGTCGGACTGACCCGGGTTCCACTCGACCGCGAATACGTCCTCGCGATCGCCCGCGATCTCACGGAACGCAAGCAGGCCGAAGCACGCCTGCGCGAGTACGCCAGGGTAGTCGAAAGCCTCGAAGAGATGATCGTCGTGGTCGACCGCGAATTCAACTATGTGATCGCGAACCGCGCCTTTCTGCGATACCGGGGCATACCCAACGAACAGCTTCGCACGCTTACGGTCATGGAGCGATTAGCCTCGGAAGGAACCAGCGCGCAGGATCTCGCACTCATCAGGCAAAAGTTCGAGGAATGCCTTCAGGGCAAGGTCGTTCAATACGAGTTGCGTTACAGGTTTCCGGCACTGGGAGAAAGAGACTTATTCGTTTCGTATTTTCCCGTCGAGGGTCCGGCGGGAGTCGATCGGATTGCGTGCATTCTGCAAGACGTCACCGAGCGCAATCGAACCGAGCAGGAGTTGCAGCGGCACGTTGCTCAGTTACAGGCGGTAACCGAAGAGCTGCGCTTAGCCAAAGAAAAGCTGGCCGAGGAAAAGCTATATCTGGAAGAGTCGATCGACACCGAACTGGGCTTTGGCGAGATTATCGGGCACAGCAATGCATTAAAAGGTGTAATGAAAAAGCTGGCTAAGGTCGCGCCTAGCGATGCCAGCGTGCTGCTTCTGGGAGAGACCGGTACCGGCAAGGAACTCGCGGCCCGCGCTCTGCACCGCATGAGCCAGCGGCAGGGCAAGAACTTCGTGAAACTGAATTGCGCTGCCATTCCTTCCGGGCTCCTGGAAAGCGAACTGTTCGGCCACGAGAAAGGCGCATTCACCGGCGCCCTGGCGCGAAAAATAGGGCGCTTGGAACTCGCCGATGGCGGCACCTTATTTCTGGACGAGATCGGGGAGGTTCCGCTGAATCTTCAACCCAAGCTGCTGCGTGCGCTGCAAGACATGGAATTTGAGCGGCTGGGCAGCACGCATACATTAAAGGTCAACTTCCGCCTGGTGGCGGCGACCAATCGCGACCTGGCGCAGAGCGTGCGCGACGGCGAGTTTCGTAACGATTTGTACTATCGTCTGAACGTTTTTCCCATTGTCATGCCCGCCTTGCGGGACCGGCGCGAAGACATCAAACCTCTGATGGAACACTTCGTGCGCAAATTTGCCCAAAGGATGAAGAAGACCATTTCCAGCATCCCGGCGAAAACCTTGGAGGAACTGGTGAGATGGGATTGGCCGGGGAACGTCCGCGAACTGGAAAATTTCCTCGAGCGTTCAGTGATTCTGACCCCGGGGCCGGTCCTGCAAGTACCCCTGGACGAGTTGCACAGAGATGCCTTCGATGGCGATCCCATCGCGGGAACTCTTCTCGACAAGGATCGGGAACGCATCGTGCAAGCCCTGCGCGAATGCCACGGCCGCCTCGGCGGTCCCGATGGGGCGGCCGCGCGCCTGGGTCTGAAACGCACAACCCTGCAATCGAAACTGGATCATCTTGGCATTAAGCCGGCGGCATTCCGGTAGTCCAGTCTCCCCTCGTTTTGTTGCCGGCCGCAATATACTGCTTGAGGCCCAATTCTTCCTTCAGCCAGGAGCTTGTTTCCATTATGTCTGCCGGCAGCGCTGTCACTGACCAGAGCCGCCTTGAGGGTGTAAGCGTCGCTCTCAAGCCTGTGCCCGTTGCCATCCTGATTGGCCTCTGCGCCGCCAAACTGCTGCTGCATGCTTTCACCAGCCTGCGCCACTATGGCTACTTTCGCGACGAACTCTATTACCTGGATATGGCGCGGCATCTCGACTGGGGCTACGTTGATGCGGCGCCTCTGATTGCGGTTTATGCGAAGATCGCCCTTTGGCTGGGAGGTTCGCTGGCCGCGCTGCGTATTTTACCGGCATTGGCGGGAGCGGGATTGATAGTCGTTTCGATGCTGATCGCGCGCGAGCTCGGGGGCGGCCGCTACGCGCAGCTTCTCGCCGGCCTTGTGGTTTTTCTATGTCCGGCCAACCTGTCGGTGGACAGCCTGCTCACCATGAATGCATTCGAACCTCTGTATTGGATGGGCTGCATTCTTGTGGTCGCCCGCATTCTGCGCACCGGCGATTCGCAGCTATGGCTTTGGTTTGGGCTGCTCGCGGGACTGGGACTGGAAAACAAGCATTCCACACTGTCGTTCGGGTTCGCCCTCACGGTTGCGCTGCTGCTGACCGATGAGCGTCGAGAATTTACGAAACGCTGGATCTGGATCGCCGGCGCTATTGCATTTGCTCTGTTTCTGCCGAACCTCATCTGGCAGATTCGTCACCATTTTCCGACGATTGAAGACTTGGCGAACGTTCGGCGCGAAGGCAAGAACGTCGTGCTCGGGCCCCTCGCTTTTGTCAAAGAACAGATTATTGATATCCATCCCATCTTGTTTCCGGTCTGGCTGGCTGGCCTGATCTGGTTTTTGCGGGAGAAGCGCTGGCGTGTGCTCGGGCTGACCTTTCTCATCTTCTTTGTGCTGATGGAAGTGGCACATGGCAAGAATTATTACGTGTTCCCGATTTACCCAATGGTTCTCGCGGGGGGAGCCGTTGTTATCGAGCGATGGCTGGCCAACCGCGCGGCATGGACGCGGGCCGCGGTGGTTGCGGTCATTGTGCTGGCCTCGCTTCCAGCGATTCCGATGGTGACCTGGATGCTGCCACCGGAACGCTTGTTGGCTTATCAGAATGCGATCGGATTCAAGCCTTCGAAAGCCGAGGTTCATCACGAGTCGCTCTTGCCGCAGCCAGTGGCGGACCAGTTCGGATGGCCGGAGATGGTGCACGAAGTTGCCGGCATCTACGACTCGCTGCCGCCGGACGAGCGCGCGCAAACCGGCATTTGGGCGGGGAACTACGGGGAAGCGGGGGCGATCAATTTGTTCGGTCCGCAATATGGCTTGCCGCGCGCTTACTCACGCCACCAAAACCACTGGTACTGGGGTCCTCCGCCGCAGGTCTACAAAAATTTGATCGTCATTCAGTGGAGCCTCGATGACGTGCGCGACAACTGCACGTCATATCAGGCGTTCCAACACTACGAACGCTTCGGCATGGGCGAGGAGAACACCCCCATCTATTTGTGCCGGGGAGTCGAGTTCGACATTCAGAAGATATGGTGGCACTCCCACCACTGGAATTAATTCCGTGTTGCCATGCTTCTCTGGCGTGTCTGGCCGGCAACAGCGTATCGCCCGCGACACGGAGCCGATAGCTGCTTTCCCTTACAACCCTCGCTGAATCAACAACCGTAGTCGCGGTCACGAGGTTGCACTGACACCGGCGCTGCCCAGCAGCAGGAGGTGACCAACCATGAACCGCATCAACCTGTTTCGCACCGCGAGAATCGCAGAAGCTGCAAACCGTAACAATCCAGCAAAAGGTAATTTCTTTGCCTGGGGAAAGACTAACTTTGAAACGACCGGCGGCGTAGCAGTCTTTGCCGCGCTATTGATTGCTTGTTCGATGTCTGTGGGATGCTCGAGCAACCACTCGAAACCCGCAAACTCAAATAATGTGCGCCCGAGCGCACCGGCGCAAACACTGGCGAGTTCCAGTGTCCCGGCGCCTGTGATGCCAGAGCCCAAGCCCGTGGCGAAAAAGGTCGTAAGAAAACGGCCTGCAACGGTGACATATGTGGATAAGACGTACGGAGTTTCGTTCGAGTATCCGCGCCGCTACGCGATCGAGACCGGCGACGCCGCCGGCGACCTGCTCGGTTCGAGCGATTCGCCCATGAACTTCTCATTGCCGGGCGGTACGACCCTGGCGGTGGTCGAACTTCCTGAAAGCGGATTCGCCAACACCGATTTCTCCTCCGCGTTATTCGATGTGAGCGTCAACAACAGAATCAGTGAAGAAGACTGCGGAAGATTTGCTGTGCCGGAAACTCCAGTTCTGGCGACTGCGCCGGTGACGGCTTCTGCCGCTTCACCGGAACCTGTGGCGCCGGTGCAGAATGCGGCGTCGGACAAAACGGTCGCGAAGCCATCCGACTCGGCGACGGTCGACGCGAAGTCAAACGCGAACTCGTCTGACAAACCGGCAACTGCGCCCGAGAATGCAGTCATGGCGGGTACCAGTTCTGAAGTCGCTCCAGCGCCGAAGGTGATGCTGAGCGATATGGAGATGCGAAAAACCGAAGCGGTTACGGGGGAAGGCAACCGGCAAAGCGACACGAAGTACTTTCATGCCTATCAGAATGGCGCCTGCTACGAGTTCGCCCTGAACGTGACTACGGTCGCGTCACAGGAGGATGGGGAAATGAAACATGTCGACCGCGACAAAATCTTCAACCGCCTGCGAGGAATTCTGGCGACGGTGAAGGTCAATCCGATCGAGGCGGAGAAGGAAGCGGCCAGCGCTCCCGCTCCCGCAAAGTAAACCGGGTACAACGCAAGCCACGCTGCAAGCCAGCGTGGCTTTTTTGTTTTGTGCATGGCCGCTCTGCCCTTGATTGCTGCGTTTCTGTTTCGGGCCCGCTCACCCGCGCAAGGCCCGCACGACCGTGGATATATCGTTTTCCTGAAACAATCGGATGGCGGCGATGCCAGCGGCGCCGGCGTGAAGGCAGGAGCCGGCATTTTCGAGAGCTACCCCTCCCAAAGCGAGAACGGGAATCTTCGCGCGACAGGCCTGACTTAGAGCTTCGAGTCCGGCTGCCGATGAGTTCTTTTTCTCGAACACGGGAGCGAAGACGGCGAAACTGGCACCACCGGCGGCAGCCTGGATCACCTCCTGAGGTGAGTGGCAGCTAACTCCAATCACCGGATCTCTATGTGAGTTTTCGTGGGCCAGCGTGCCCGAGATACGCCATGCCGTTCGAACATCCTCGGGAGTAACATCGTCGCTGCGCAAATGAACGCCGTCAGCGCAGCTCGCCAGGGCGACATCGGTTCGAGAATTGATGAGAAGAGATGTTTTGCGTCTCGCGGACGTTTTCAGTCCGCGTATGACGTGGACCGCTTCCCGAGCTAACGATTCCAGTTCGCGGGTTGTCAGATCTTTTTCTCGAACCTGGATGTAGTCCACACCAGCGCTAGCCGCTTCCGCAACCTTGTCGAGAAGACGGCGGCGGCGCTCGTTTTCGCTCCCCGCAAACGCCGCGCGATCAGTGATGTAGTAAAGGAGGCAGTTTTCAGCCATCACGCTTTAGTCTAAGGCAAGCAATGATGGAGAGCCCTTTCCGGGTTCATATCGGCAACGGCGGACAGGGACCAATCGATTTGACGAGTAACGATTGCAGGCAAGCCTACGGCCTGGTTCTGGCGATTTCCGGCAGCACTTCCTGTTCTTTCTCTTTTTTCGGCGCGCCGCCCAAGTGGTACTGTGTAAGGCCGTCGCGAAGAAATCGGAATGCATCCTCCGGAGTCTCGACAAACTTGAACAGGTTGAGATCTTCGGGAGAGACCGTGCCGGCATCGACAAAAGCCTGAAAATTGATTACGCGATGCCAGTATTCGCTGCCATAGATAACGACGAGAATCTTCTTTGCCAGCTTGTCGGTCTGCGCCAGGGTAAGGATTTCGAAGAGCTCGTCGATCGTGCCGAAACCGCCGGGAAAAATTACCAGCGCCTTCGCCAGATAGGCGAACCAGAATTTGCGCATGAAGAAATAATGAAACTCGAAATTGAGCGCCGGAGTGATATAGCGGTTGGGATATTGTTCGGAGGGAAGATTGATATTAAGCCCGATGCTTTTGCCCCCCGCCTCGAAAGCGCCCAGATTGGCGGCTTCCATGATGCCGGGACCGCCGCCGGTGGTTACCACAAAGCGGTGCCGCCGGGCGGGAATCTGAATCGACCACTCGGTTAAGAGAAAAGCCAGGCGGCGCGCGTCTTCATAGTAGCGAGCCATATCGACGGCCGCCTCGGCGCGTTTCATATTGTCTCGGTGATCGCGGGAGGCCGGCGCATCATTTTTCTCAAGCGCGTGGAGATATTCTTTAGCGGCAACGCTTCCCTGAAAGCGTGCCGATCCGAAGAAGACCACCGTGTCTTGAATCTGCTCACGGCGGAAGCGCGCCAGCGGTTCCTGATACTCGGAGAGAATGCGAAGAATTCGTCCATCAGCGCTGTTGAGAAACGGTTCGTTTTCGTACGCCAGAGGCGCACGTTTCAGCTTGTCGGTTTTTTCGTTCATCAATCGACTCACGTTGACTGGCAGTCACTGCATCAGGGATTTTCGTGATAGTGCAGGGCTTCCCAGAAACCAATCCAGATGTCGAGCAATCCCAACCCGCTGCACAGGCCGCGGACGAAGCCATGGGATATAAACGTTCGCAGCCAGGGAAACGAAAGCAGCAGATAGTTATCGGTCCACTGCGGTGTCCAGGGCAGAATCAGCAGCAGAACACCGGCTACGGCGCTGATCAGCACGAACAGAAAAACAGAAATGCGATGCAGCCAGAAATTCATTGCCGGAATCTGTCGCTGGGCCGGTTGCGATGGGGGTGGGTTGAGCAACGCTGTACTGCGGTCAGCTCGGGTGCTGTCCTGCCGGGCAGAGGCATCGCTCCCATTCTCCACGGGAGTTTTCTGATTTGCGCTCACCGGACGCTCCGCTCGAAAAGACGGAGAAGAAATCCACGGCGATCCGAAAAAAGACTGTGCGGGACAGAACCCATCGGGTTATTTTACGACTTCAATGGCTTGATGCGCTCGGCCACGTCCCGATAATCAATGTTGCGGCCGTAAACCTCCATGAAGTGCTTTAGAGCGGAGGGTTTGTCGCCGGCGTGTTCGTAGGCGGAGGCGATCTCGTAATGGAGAGCGGTGCGGGTTTCTTCATCGACGCCGGGGACGGTGAGAGCCTTGTCATACCAGCGGATCGCGGCCTGCGGAACGCCTTTATCGAGGAAGCATTGCGCCAGCCAGGTGTAAGTCTGCATGACCTGCGGGAAAGGATGGCCGCGATCGACCGCCTGGCAGGTCTTCTGCAACTCGCCGATGGCTTCATCCAGCAGGCCCATTTCGCGGAAGGCAATCCCGAGGTTGTAATGCGTTTCGGGATCTTCCTGAGTTGTCGCCACCCCGGATTCCAGATCCTGCTTCAGCTCGCCAAACATTTCGGCAAGGTCGATCCCGGCCCCGCCGGCTGCGGAATTAGCGGGTGGCGCGCTCGCTGGCGCCGGTTGCGGCTGAGAAGCGGCCACAATACGCGACGCCATGGCGCTGGCGCCGCCAGATGCTGCAGCTGCGGCTACCGCAGGTGCGCTGGCGGGTGCGGCAGGTGGTGCCTGCACTGGCGCGGAATGAGCCTGAGCCGCAGCCTGGGCGGCGGCCACCGGAGCGCCTTTGAGGAAATCATCCCCAAGCGAAGCTTCCAGATCGGCAACGAACTCGCCCATGATCGGGCCCTTGCTGGTATCCGCCCGGGCCGTTTCCGATTCAGCAACCGGCTGGAGTTTGCCCCCAGCCGCGGTTTTCGGCTCCTTCTTCGTGGTCTTTCTCGCGGCGGCATCCGGCCCTTCAGACTTTTGCTCCGCTCTCGGCAGGAATTGGTCTCCCAGCGAGGATTCGAGATCGGCGACAAATTCTTTCAGATTGCCGGGCGATTTCGCAGGCTCGGTTGCAGCCACCTCGAGCGCCGCGGCTTCATGCTCGGGTGCAGGCTCGCTTACCGGAGCCTCAGCTTCAGAAACGGCATGAACAACCTGCTCTTGAGCGGGAGCTTCCTCGACCGCCGGCTCGGCCGATGTCTCCTCGCTACTGAACTCTGTGATGGATTCCACCGGGGAAATTTCTTCTTCGCTGGAAGGCTGTCCGGAAGCCGCTTCGATTTCAGCCCTAAGGCCGGCGAGCATGGCCTCGTCGTCAGTGAGCGTTTGTAATTTCTCGAAGGCAGCCGCGGCCTGCTCGGGCATGCCATGCTCGAGATAGAAGCGCACTTCTTCGATGGTCTCGGCGGCCTTTTCGGGATCATGCTTCGCCGCCTTCGCCGCCTCGCCCGGCACATGCAAGGCCGGGCCATGATCGGCCGCCTCAGCGTCCATGCGTGCCATCTCTGCCGGGGTATCTTCTGCTTCGCCGGTAATGGCCTGATCCCACTCGGAGGACAAATCAATCTCGGCAGGAGCGACCTCAGCCTCCGCGGGTGAGCCCTCGGCATGGACTTCTTCCGGAACATCCTGAGTTTCGTCGGCGTCACCGACCACTGCAAATTCGCCTTCTTCTGTCTCCGAAGGTTGGCTGGCAGGCCAGGGGGAAGCAGCGTCTTGAGTAGCCTCGACGGTCGAATCCGCAATAACTGGCGCGGAAACTTCACCCGCAGCCGCGCGTTCTTCGTAGCGGGCGGCGAGATCGCCATAGCGCGTAGCTTCGTCGGGATAGCCTGCTTCCGAATAAACATTCTGCAACGTCCGGCAGCAGACACTGGCTTCGGCAAAACGCGAAGCGCGCGTGTGCAGCGCGGCCAGACGCTGGTTCAATCGCAGGTCGCTGGGCGCTTGTGGCAGCGCGGCCATCAATGGCCCCAACGCCTTCGCAGGCATGTTGTAGGAGATGAAAAGCTCGGCGTCAGTCAGAGCTGACCGCACGCCTAACGCGACCGCATCGGAATAATGCTGGTGCACCGCGGGCGCAGTGGCTTCCAATTCGTCCACGATAACGGCCGCCTCTTCGGCCGTGATGAGCCCGGCGGCAGAGGCTCCGCCAATCTGGCTGACCACCTGCTGGTAATTGCTCATGTGCAGGGGGTTGCCCGGTTCCATCGTGGCCAGGCGTTGATATAGATCGCGGGCGCGAACTAAATCGCCCGACTGCACGGAAGCGTGCGCCAGCAGTTCGATCACCTCGGTCAAGTGCGTCGACTCGCCGGCCTTCTGGAAGAGATCCAGCAGCTTCTCCAGGCAAGCGGGGTTATCGCGCACGTGCCCGATAACCGAATGAAGATTTTTCAGAACTTTTGCGGAGTCTTCCGCCAGCAATCGCTCGGCATGCTGATCGTAAACCTGAAGCGCATTCTCATACTGCCCAGCCTGCATCAGAGCGTCGACGAAGGTCGAGATGGCGGCTAGATCATTGTGAACCGCCAGCAACTTGCCCGCTAACGTTCCGGCCTCGGAGAGCCGTCCGGTCATCAAATAGGCCTTGAGCAGGTCGCGAAGGCCATCGGGATTGGAATCGAGATCGGAGACTTTTTCGAATATGCCGACAGCCGCTTCGGCATCGCCTGCCTCCAGCAGATTGCGCCCTTGCATGAGCAACGCGTAGCTGTTGCCGGGGTCAAGCGTCAACATTCGGCGGAGAACTTCTTCGGCAGCCTCCAGCGAACCCTTGGAGCGCAGCGTTTCCGCCACTGCGGAAAAGATTTGCCACGCATCATTCTTTTTATTCAGCCGCAGGTAGACTTCCGCCAGGCGAACCCGCATGTTCGTGTTTTCCGGATCCATCTCCAGAATCTTCTGGAAAATCCGGACTGCATTATCCAGTTCGTTCGCCTTCAGAAATTCTTCTGCGACCTGCAGATATTGCGCGCGCGCGTCGTTGAACAGTCCCTGCTGGGTGTAAAGCTCGGCCAGCTTCAGCGAGCTCTCGAGTGAGGGCTTCAGCTTGGTGATCTTCTTGTACATGGCGATCGCCTTGACCGTGAATCCCTGCGTGGCATAGGCATCGCCGACGGTTTTGAAGCACTCGGTAGCTTTCTCGGGGTCCCCGAGGCGCGAATAGAGGTCGCCGATGGTGTTGGTGACCGTGAGATCTTTAGGATCGGACTTGAGAACCTTTTCGTACTCAGCGATGGCGTTCTGTATCTTGCCCTGCTGGACATACTTCTCCGCAGCGCTGAGCGTCTTTTGTTTATTGAACCCGAAACCGAACGCCATAGAGAGCGAACTCCAGAGCCTGGTGTTGCTGAGAAACCCGCTTAGGCAAACGCCTTAGCGCGGACGTTATGTACTAATCTGCGCCTTAAAATCACACCCGAAAAGTATTGATCCGGGAGCGCTGCGTGACCAATCTCCTCGGCGGAATTGGCCAGTCGGACAAGGGCAATTGTACGGCTGGGCGCTAGGAAGCGCATGGTTACCAAGGGTTACCAAAAGGGAGTGTACGAACGGGTTACCAAGGGAACGGGGCGGCATATGCGGCGGTTCCTCGTTCCCGCACGGTGTGGGTGGGAAAGCGTAGCCGAAAAATCTATATTGCCTTGACCCGCTTCACCTTCGCTCCCATCCGTAATAATTTCCGCACCGTCCCAGTCGGCAATGCTTTCATCTGGTCGTGTAGCTCGGTTACTGCGTCAAAAAATCCTGCCATGGCCGCGATGCGTTCGCGCGTAAACTCGGCGCCCGGCTCTTTGGGGTCGAGTTCTTCCAGGCTTCTGCGCAGCATCTCCCGAGTCGGGTCGATTTCCCGCCGCTTTCTCTGCTCCACCACCAAGCGGAACATCTCCCATACATCTTTCATCGACTCGTAATGCTCCCGCCGGTCGCCGAGAACATGTACCGCGCGCACGATGCCCCAGGTTTCGAGTTCGCGGATTGACGTGCTCACATTCGAGCGGGCTACGCTGAGCGTCTCCGCGATTTCCTCCGCCGGCAGCGCACGGGATGACAGATAGAGCAGGGCGTGGATCTGCGCCACAGTGCGGTTGATCCCCCACCGCGTGCCCATCTCTCCCCAATGAAGGATGTATTGCTTCTGCACGCCAGTCAGCGTTGCCATAAAGCGTCCTATAATTTCAGTTAAGACAGAATATACTGAACATACAAAATGACAGTCAATGGCCCTCTGGCCGGGGCTGCTCGCTGCGGGAAGGCATCGGCGAAGCTGACAGTCTCTGCTCTAAGTCGCTGATTTTATGGGTTGACGATCCTGGCAGGCGGTGGAATCGCGACCCGGCCTTCTCATCGGGCGAGCCCAATTCCCCTGCCGCACCGTTGACGATTCACTTTTTCCCGAAACGGGAGAGAGGACCACCACTCGCCGGCAACAGTTCGCGATGCGCCGTGCTACAAAAAAGTTGCATTTTGTGTCGCTCCAAAGTAATATGTTTGCGGGGCTTAATTCCACTGAGTTTCCCAGGTTTCAAGCCCTGTACCGCTCGCAAACTTCCAATTTTTTGTTGTTCGTAGCGCAAACAAAGCAACGAGGCCAGCCAGTTTTAGCCTCCGTACCCGGTTCGGAGAGTTTACTATGGCGTGGTATGCGTATTGCCTTACTGAGCATCAGACCCTCCCAAATGGAACCCGTTCCCGTCGACCGTTCGTAATTGAGAACATTCAAGGCATTAACGGCGCTGCGATACTCAGCTATCCCAGCGGCGAGTTTGCCGTCATTGTGAGTGAATACGATCCGGCCACCGGGCCGCTCGACCAAAAGGCCGCCATCGACCACGCCCGCGTGGTCAGTGGCTGCTTCCGTAACTCCACCGTTCTGCCGTTCCGTTTCGGTACTATCTTTGAGAGCGACGATGCTCTGCGTCAGGCGGTTCGCGTGAATCGCCGTACCTTCGGCCAAAGCGTGGAGAAGCTCCGCGGCAAATCCGAAATGCATATAAAGCTCATGGTCACAGACGGCTCGCTGCGAGAAGCCATGATCGACGTTGTTCTGCCTGACACCGTCGGCGGCGACTATCTTTCCAAGCTGCGCGAGAAAGCATCGCGTGAGCGCGAGCGTCAGACCAAGGCTCGGGCGCTCTCCGTCCAGGTCCACAAACTCTTCAATCCGCTGGAAGAAGAGGTGAGCTGCAAAAAGGTCGCCCCCCAGGGCATGTTGATTGACATTGCCCACCTTATCGACAGCAAGTCCGTCGAGAAATATCAGAACCGCTACTCGACGGCTGCCAAGCAGCTTAAGAACTGCGAGGTCGCCATTAGCGGCCCTTGGCCGCCCTATCATTTCCTGCCCGGTAAACTGCGGACTGTGGCCGGAAACAGCTAACCCGACTCATTGGATCGGAAAGGCCTCTGATTGGCGAAGGCTTCCGTCTCCTGCGCACTCGCTTCTTTGCCCCTAGCGGCGGAATGCCGTTTTGCCCATTTTGTCCAGCCGCTAGCCGTCCCTCACCGCAAGCGAGATCCCGGCCAGGCCCGCACCAGGTTGTAGGTGTTGACGCTGCCCAGTCCCGTGGTAAAGTCCCACGCCGGAGTCGCCTTATATGCCGGCTCGTAAGATGTGTTGGACAGTGAAAGCACTCCGTACGTGCCAGTCGTCAAGTAGCAGTTGAAGGTGCCGATGGTAGTCCCGTCGGCCATGAGCGGCAGGCAAGGCACGTCGTCATCTCCGAGCGTCACGTCATGGAAGATGCAACCGGGGTTGACCTTATTGCCCCGCGTGGCGTCGCAGGCGGAAGCCCTGCCGAAGTCATACTCGAGCGCGCCAAGAGCGTAGTAGACGTAGTTCGGATTTCCCTGATAGCCTCCGCTCGCCTCGTTGAGCAGCGCCTGAACGCCAGCCATGATTGGCGTTGCGAACGAAGTACCACCGCCGACCTCCCACGTCGCAGGGCCCCCGACGCACGGAACACCATAGTTATCCGGGTCGGAAAAGCAAAACACATAGATGTGATACCAAAGACCGCTGGCGGAAAAAAGCGATACGTCGGGAAGATCGCGTACCCCGTCTTTTGGATTCCCCGAAACAATACGCTGATACGCCGGTTTCGGGAAGCCTCGGCACGTACCGCTCACCACGGCGTAACCTTCTTCACCGTTGCTAAGGTCGCCCGAGCCGTGAATGCTTGGGATTCCAGCTGCACAACTACTGGCGCCTCCGCTCCCCGCGTATACAGTTAACCAATATTCCTCGCCCAGGGCGGAATTGCAAAGGCCATCGGCTCCATAAGTCGTCGCATATCCGAGGAAGTTTGCCAGCAGTTGGCTCCCGCAGGTGGAGTTCCATGCAATCTCCGGAACATAAGACAGCGCCGAGTTGAAATACTTGCCGTTGGTCGGACTCCAATAAGTCGACGTTTCCCCCAGGTAGTAGTCGCCAAAATCCGTTCCGCCCACGGCAACATTGTTTGGCGTCGAGGCCTGGCCGTTTACCTCAATGCCCTGTTCTGCGCCGTCATCGAAAAAAGAGTCACCACTGGCACCGCCCTCATCACCTGCAGCGACAAAGATGGACACGCCTTGCATAACCCCAGTTTCGTACAGCTCATTTATATATGCCTCGGCGAGGACAGGATCGCTTCCCACCCCAACGCCGGTTGCCTGTACCCAGGGCTCGCCCTCCCCGTAGCTGATGCTGACAATAGCTGGAGGCTTGCCCCCACCGGCGAACAGGTTTTGCAGCGCGATATAGCCGCCGAAGTTCGTGTTTGTGTTGGCACACGTCGCGAGCACAATCGCGGCATTCGGTGCCGCAGCACTCGCATATTCGGCATCGAGTGTGGCCTCAAAATCATCGCCATTCACCCCGGGGTCAGCGCAAGGGCCCGCATTGCCTGGATTACTTGTCGGCTGAGGATGAATCTGTCTGAACGACCCGTACGGGAAATTTTCGCTTAGCCCGAATGTTTTGCGGAACGTGGTCCAGTCGTTAGGCGAGTAAAGGTTGCTGTCCTCGACCGCCACAACTGTCTGTCCCTTCCCGGCGATGCCTTCCGCAAAAACCGGATTGAAATTGTATATAGTCGCGATGTCGCCGGGGGTAACGGCATAATAGCCTCCCGGGGACGTAACCACAATCTGTGATCTCCCATGGGATGCTGGTCTTGGCCGGAAGTCGTTGATCGAAACCACGCCCACAATTGCCGGCGCCAGTGCGGCCGGAATCTTCACACTGCTCACGTTCGCGATGTGCGCCTCACCTTTCACACTGAGATTGTGGACCTCCGTATGAAATGCGCTCCGCACCGCACCTGCCAGGCCGGAGAAGTCGATCACCCCGTTTGCCCGATACACCACATTCACCCTAAGGCCGTGGGATTCCAGCCATCCCGTGATGATGCGAAGGTCCTGCTCGTCCGGTCCAAATCGCTTCTCAATCTGCTCCACCATGAGCCAGTGGTGATACTCCGGCGCCTTCGGATCGTGCAGGCGATCGATCAACTCCTTGACCGCGCGGTCCTGCTCGGGCGTCCGCCGCAACTGCAGGTACATGTGATCGAGCAGGAGATTATCCGCCACCGGACCGCGATCGTTTTTCGCTGTGACTTCCGGCCGCGTGTTGCCGGCGAGCACAACCAGATTCTGTTCATCGATGGGTTGCGTGATCAGCGGGCGCTTTGCAGCCTCAGCCTTCGACAACATCGGCAAGATGCAGATCAACAGAATCGTCAACAGCTTGATCGGCTTGGCGAGAGACATCGGTCCCTGTGACATAACTGCCTCCTTCCGACCTCGTTCGGGGAAACAGTTTCCTCTTATTCCGCCATCTC
>JASHQM010000126.1 GCA_030039165.1 Candidatus Sulfotelmatobacter sp.
CAGAGCGATCGATCTGCCGCATCAATCCGGTCAAAACCTTCCCTGGGCCAATCTCTACAAAAGTCCGGACACCCTCGCCGATCAGCAGGCGCATGCTCTGCTCCCACTTTACCGAACCCGTAACCTGGCCGACGAGGGTTTCTCGGGCACGCCCTTCATCGCACACTAAGGCTGCCTCAAGGTTGCAGGCCACGGGAAGCACTGGCTTTTCCATTTTCAGAGCATTCAAGTCGGCTTCCAGCCTGTCTTGCGCGGGCTTCATCAGCACGCAATGAAATGGAGCGCTCACGGGCAACAGTTTTGCCCGTTTTGCACCGCGCTCATCAGCAAGTTTCGCCCCGCGTCCAACGGCGCCTGTGTTGCCCGAAATCACAATCTGCTCCGGTGAATTTATGTTCGCGGGGGAACAAACCTCGCCCTGCGCAGCATCGTCACAAACGGCCACCACTTTCTCGAGACCCATGCCCAGGATGGCCGCCATAGCGCCCACGCCAAACGGAACCGCTTCCTGCATGTACTTGCCGCGGCTGCGCAAGGTGCGCACAGCATCGGCAAAGCTGATAGTTCCGGCAGCCACGTGGGCGGTGTACTCGCCCATGCTGTGCCCGGCGACAAAGCCAGGTTTCGGCATCCGCCCATTCAGAACTCGCAACGCCGCGACCGAAGCGGCGAGGATTGCTGGTTGAGTGATTTCCGTTAGCCGCAGCTGTTCCTCCGGCCCCTCGAAGCACAGTTGCGATATTTTGTAGCCGAGCGCGTCGTCTGCCTCTTCAAACGCTTGCCGCGCCACAGGATATTTTTCGGCGAGGTCTTTACCCATGCCCACGATCTGCGATCCCTGGCCTGGGAAGAGAAATGCGATGGGATGTCCGTTTGGTGATCCAATCATTTTCGAGTACAAAGAATCAGTGAGCCGGGGCGATGGCGGGTTCCTCGGCTCGGGGATGCAGCGTCGCCAACCCCAGCTCAATCGATTGATTGATCTTGCGGCTGGCGAACTCCGCCGCCACGCGCACCGCGTTCTTGATGGCGTTCGCGTTCGAGGAACCGTGCGTAATGATGCACACGCCTTTTACTCCTAGCAGCGGCGCACCGCCATATTCAGTGTGATCGACGCGCTTCTTGAAGTCGGCGAATGCGCTGCGCGAGAGCATATAGCCGACCTGGCTGGTAATCGTCGCTCTCAGCGATTCTTTCAAGACCGTTCGGATCAGCCTTGCGGCACCTTCCGAGGTCTTCAGCGCAACATTTCCGACGAACCCGTCGGCAACAATCACATCGACATGACCGTTGAATAAATCGCGCCCCTCGACGTTGCCCACAAAATTCAAGGGCAGCCGCTTCAGCAACTGGAATGATTCACGCGTCAGTTCGTTGCCCTTGGTTTCTTCCTCGCCGATCGAAAGCAAACCGACCCGCGGTCCTCTCGTACCTGAAAGCGAACGAAAGCTACCCGAAAAGTTTCCGCCCTGACCGAACATGGCGCGGAAATAAATCTCCCCCATAACCGCGAACTGCTCAAGATTGTGGGGCTTGCAATCCACGTTGGCGCCAACGTCCAGCAAAATTGCTGCTGCGCCCGGAGCCGTGGGCAAAACCGCAGCCAGCGCCGGACGATCCACTCCCGCCAGCGCGCCCAGCACCATCTTCGCCGAAGCCATCGCCGCGCCCGTATTGCCGGCTGTAACAAAACCGTCAGCACGCCCCTCGCGCACCAGCCGCAGTCCCACACGCATGGAAGAATCGCGTTTGGCGCGCACGGCCTGCACCGCCTTATCTTCCATGCTGATGACTTCGCTGGCGTGCACGATTTCAATTGGCAGCCGCGAAGCCGACGCGTGCCGCTCCAATTCCGCTCTCAGCGTGTCTTCCAGGCCTACCAGCAGAACACGCACTCCGTAGCCGCGCGCGGCGTGGATTGCCCCTTCGATTTCAGGCTTGGGCGCCCGGTCGGAACCCATCGCATCCAGCGCGATCACGCTAGGCATGGTGGCAGGAAACTAGCTGGCTTCCTCGACGCTGACCACTTCTCGGCCTTTGTAGTAACCGCATTTTACGCAGGCGCGATGCGGCATTTTTCTCTCGTGGCAGTTGGGGCACTCCGAAAGCGAGTGTGCCTTCAGGGCATCGTGCGCCCGGCGGGTGGCCGTGCGTTGTTGTGAATGTCTACGTTTTGGATTTGGCATGAATGAAGTCCTCTTACCGGGGTTGTGCCGGCACAAAAGCTTTGTACGACTGTCTCACAGGCGGAGCGAGGGACATCGCACCTGGTCTGATTCTTGGGCTTATAACGGCCCCAGGCTTTAATGTGCCAGCTTGCCGCGAATTTCCTTCAACGCTGCCCAGCGCGGCTCCTCTTTTTCGATTGCGCAGGAGCATGCGCCCTCGTTCAGATTCTTGCCGCACTGCGGGCACAGTCCCTTGCAGCGGTCACGGCAAATCACTTTAACCGGTGCGGCCAGCAATACCTGTTCGCGCAGTACATCTTCGAGCGCGACTCCCTGGCCCTGATAATAACTGATCTCGGCCTCCGCGTCGGTCACCGAGAGCTCATCGCGACCGGCATCGGCTCCCAGTGGCCGGTACAGCAGGTCAAACTCGCGCTCTACATCCTGAACAGTCGGCTCAAGACAGCGCGCGCAGTTGAGTTCAAGGCTGGTCGCCAGGCGGCCCTTGACGCGTATATCCTTAATTATCAGGTTCTTGCCATGATGCTCTTCCACCAGGTCGGCGCGGCCTCTGCTGTTCAACGGAGTACGCTGCCGCAGTTCCTGGCCCAGATCGATCAAGCCCGGCGCGAAGCTCTCCTCGAAATCAATGGGCTGAACTTCCAGGTCTTTGATCTCGAAAAGCATGGGATACCCCCGCGCCCCGTCTTGCCACCCAGGCTCGCGGAAGCACGCTAAGACAGCGCGAGTGCCACAAGGAGCAAACATCAAGAATAAAGGCGCGGATTTTGAGTGTCAAGGCGCGGAAACAAGCGGTAATGCCTCAAATAGTGCTATTTAAGCCCAGTACCACAGAAGCGCAGGATCAGCTGCTGGAAGGAGCGAAAATAAGTCAGAGAGAAGCCGCGAGCCGGGCAAATCCTTTGCCTATCACGTCCATCGTGTCCTCCGCCAGGTTCAGATCTGGTAGCTCGTCCTGACTAAACCAGCGCACCTCCGCGGCGTCGCTCGCAGGTGCAAGTTGTCCCGCAACCCGGAGGCAGAGAAAATCAATCAGAACGTAGTGATATTGAACCCTTTGCCCTGCGTTGCGGAGAACGCGGTCGTAGACGCCGAGAAGCTCGACGGGTTCAACCGTGAGTCCAGTTTCTTCGCGCGTCTCGCGTACTGCTGCTTCGCGGACAAGTTCGCCGACTTCGAGCACGCCCCCAGGAATCGACCACTCGGCTTGCAACGGCGGATGTGCGCGCTTGACGAGCACAACACGATTACCGTCGATGATGATCGCGCCGACGCCGATCAGGGGCACTTCGGGGAATTCACGTTGCATGGCGTGAGGATTCTACCGCATGAGGGCGGGAGACCTGTTGTTTCCTCAGTGTCCCTTGGCGCCCTGTGTGTTTAAAATAGTTTCCCTATGCCTCTCGAAGAATACAAACGAAAACGCCGCTTCGAAGAAACGCCCGAGCCGGCCGGCAAA
>JASHQM010000127.1 GCA_030039165.1 Candidatus Sulfotelmatobacter sp.
AAATACTCACGCGCCGTCAGCCGAGACGCAATCGCTAGCCCGTACGGATCAAACCCACCCCTGCAGCACCGAACATCGATCACAAGGCGCTTCAAATTCGGATCCGAAAAGATCGTGTCCATCGCCTTTTCCAGTTTCGCCAAGTCAGATGCGAAATTGCCAGCGCCGCTGAAGCCACTAAACGAAAGAATCCGAAGATACCCGGTGGTCTCGTCGATGTGCCCATACTTCACCTGGTCATTGCAAAACCTCTGCAACGGGCTCTTCAGGTACGCGCCGTCAGTAACTTTGAACACGCTCTCCGTCGCGGGTTCAGTGCCTGGCCGAAATTCATGAAAGCTCATGCCGATGGCCGGGGCATCGAGGCTGATATGTTCGTCCCCGAAGGGGTGAATCATGCCGGCAAGGATGGCGAACAAGGCAAATGGGTTCGTCTCCGCGGTCACTTTCGGTCGATTTTCTGCAACCACCTTTTCCCAATCCACGCTCTTGAGATCGAAGGAAATGTATTGCTCGGCAAAGGTCTTCGCAAAGACTTCGAAGTTGTCCCGGGGAGTATTGGGTGTGAGGTGGTCGCAGACTGCCGGCATCCGCGACTGGCGGTCGATCCGCATGTCGGAGGCTGAACCATCGAAATGCAGCACCCTATGGTCATTGCTGCCGCCCGGACGCAGAAAGAACGACACTCCGTCTGTCCTTGTGAAGCTGGCCTCGCGGTCAGACCTAGCGCCACCCGTGCGAGTTGCCGTAACTCCTGATACGCAGGTGGCCGAAGTGATTTCGAAGGCCGTCCACTTTCCATCCTGAACCTTAAACGCGTAGCCATACCCCTCGCTGCGCCAGACGCCATCAAGGGACTGTCCAATAGCGGGCGTGGCCGAAAGGAGAGTGGCACCTAGGAGAACAGTTATGCAAGGCAGGTCGCGAACAAGCAAAAGGCAAGGACCCGAACCAGCGAGATGACGAAAACTACGTATCATGAAGCATCTCCCGATTCTACTATGACGATTCAGCCCAGTTCTTGTTAGCGAAACAACCACTGAGTACGGGCGAACGCCGCGACCAGCGGCTATTCTAACCTTGTTTTATCAATTGGTTTAATCTCATTTACACTCATTAACCACGCACGACTCGGCCACAGCTCGTCGCGTTCTATGTACTGGTTTACATTAGCTGGTCGAGACCAGTCTCACCTGTCTGCCAGTACAATCTCCCTAGAGGATCATCTCTTGCTGATCGCATTTGGGGGATTACCTGGAACGGGAAAGACCACGCTCGCCAAAGCTGTAGCGAAGAGATGCTCTGCCGTTTACCTCCGGATCGATAGTATCGAGAGGGCAATTCGCACAGAGGTGCAACGGGAAGACATCGGCCCTACTGCTGCCTCCGATGTCATACGTGGCTCCCGAAGAACACACGAGTGGACATGGTGGCACAGACCTCGAAAAGCGTCACTTCGGATGCACGTTGTCGTCAATTTTCCGCATGATCCGTTCCGCCCACTGAACCGCAGCAGCGATCATCGCATCGGTTCGAGGACTCCCCTGCGGTCCACCAAACAAGTCGTCAGCGGTTTTCAAGTGCCGCGCCACGAGGATTCCGGCAACAATCGCCAGCACGCGTTTGCGGCCCTCGTCCACGTGAAGGAGCTTATCATATTCGCTTTTTGTTCGCCAACATATCAGCCCGCGATTCTAGCCCGTGATCAGCCCACGTTGCGCGTGTTTAGAGGTGTTTAGCGGGTTCCTGTAAAACGCGGAAGTCGTTGTGCGTGTGGCCTGACCGAACCTTGACACGGAAGAGGTCGATGGTTCGAATCCATTCGGGCCTACCATCTTTTTAATCACTTAGCGCATTCTGCAAAGTTCCGGCGCAGTTTTCTACCTGTGATTTTCCTACCTGTGTTCTCGCTTTCTGGCAGCGTTCTGGCGTGGATTCTCTCCTGTAATGTTTTCCGCACGCCTGGTACTACCTGAATAGGGACGTTTGGGAACCGAAGCGCAGAGCTGGGCATCGTTTGAGCCGAGTGCATCCTCGATTCTTTAACTGCTGGACCGTCCCGCTGGAGAAGAAAATGACACCTCTAAATCAACTGAAGGCCGTTGAATATGCACTCGAACCAGCTGCGCCTGCCAGTGTTTCCCATCCCGCATCCGGCATGAGGTCGCTTTTTGTCGGGCCGCATGGGCTGCGAGCAGGCTGGCGGTTGCTGATCTTCATTGGATTACTGGTGGTTCTGTTTGGCGGAATCGCTCTAGTCCGCATTGGTGGACCGCAAGGCTTTCGGGATGCCCAGAAGCATTTGAGCAACGTTACGGTGACGCCGTTCAAGTTGGCTGCCTCAGAAGCCATCGTGTTTGCGCTTTTGTGCCTGGCTACCCTCGTCATGGGGAGGCTCGAACATCGCAAATTGAGCGAATACGGTTTGCCCCTGCGCCAGGCTTTGCGCAAAGACTTTTGGATCGGCTGCCTGTGCGGTTTTCTCGCGATCAGCGGAACTCTGCTCGCCATGTTCCTGCTCCACGGATTCCGCATTACCGGTTTCGCGCTTCATGGTAAGGCAATTCTCTCTGCGCTCGCCGGATGGGCCATCACCTTCCTCATGGTGGGATTGTGCGAAGAATTCTTGAATCGCGGATACCTTCAGTACACTCTGGCCTCCGGAATCGGCTTCTGGCCAGCGGCGTTTGTGATGTCGGGGTTCTTCGCTTTCGGCCACGCCTTCAATCCCCACGAGACTCTCGCAGGAGTCGCTTCCGTTGTGCTGTTCGGGCTTCTGCTTTGCCTTTTCTTGCGGCGCAGCGGAAATCTCTGGTGTGCCGTCGGCTTTCATGCGGCCTATGACTGGGGACAAACATTGTTCGGAGTTCCTGATAGCGGTATCCCGCCTTACCACAACCTTTTCAATTCCGCGTTTAGCGGGCCGCGCTGGCTGACGGGCGGGATCGTCGGCCCCGAGGCCAGTGTGTTAACTCCGATCGCGTTAGCCTTGGTAGCTCTGGTTTTCAGCCGCTGCTATCGTGAGAATCGCTATCCCGTGCAGAGACTTCGCACCATGTAGGGCGCAGCTTTGTGATCAGCCGCGGTGTTTTTGTTAGGTCATGACTTATGAGCACTCAGTCAACAGATTCGTTCGCTAGCGGGGTGACGCTTGTGAAAGAAACGCGACGCGAGTTGGAACAGCAATTCGAGCGGATCCTCGGCGAGCATGGCGCGGCCATCTCGCGCCTGGCCTATAGCTACGAGGC
>JASHQM010000128.1 GCA_030039165.1 Candidatus Sulfotelmatobacter sp.
CAGCACCTGCCCCTACGTTGGCTTGTGCCTGGACAGAAAGGAAATGGTGGAGGCTGCCCTGCTGCGGCGTCCAGGAACCCAAGACCTTGGTTGGCTTGACGAGCTTAATTACTAAACATCCGCCTATGCCGCCGAAATTCAATCGCCGTCGTGCGCTGTTTGTTCTGGCCAAGATTGACGAGATTCTCGCTTGGGAGCAGCAGCGCGAGCGGGAACGGGATACCAAGTTCGTGGAACTCGGGCGTTACCTGTGCGAAGTCCGAGCCGCGCAGTATTGGCGGCTGGAGAGCCTGAACTCATTTGATGAGTTCCTGGAACGCAAATTTCCAGAGTCGCGGCGCAAGGCCTACTACCTCATGTCGATTCACGAACATCTGCCGCCAGCGGCTAGGAAGCAGTTGATTAGAGTAGGCTGGGCAAAGGGGATCGAATTGGCCAAACTGGCACGCCGCGATCGGCAGCACTTTGATTGTGCAACCTGGTTGCACAAAGCTCAACAGTCGTCCAAGGAGGATTTTCAGCAGGCGGTGGAGCGCGAACTCACCGGAAAGATAGCAGAACCCTGGGAGATTGTCTATTTCAAATTGTATGAGAGCCAAATGCCGGTGATCGAGAAAGCGATTGAGACAGCAGCGCTGATGCTGGGAAGCGACCGCTCGCGCGGTTACTGTCTTGAAATGATTTGTGCGGACTTCTTAGCTGGAGCGAATCTGGACCATGGCGATCCTGACATGCTGTTGTTTTCCATCCGGCGATTCTTCAAATTTTTGTCGCCGCAACAGCAAGAAAGTTTTCTTCATGACGCGTTGCCGAAAGCATCATGAAACGCGATCTTGAGAAGGCTGCGCCCGCTCGACTCAATCGAGTCTCCTACGAACATCTGCGACAACAGGTGCTCCGTCGTGACCGGTGGAGATGCCAGTTGTGCGGCTCGATCTCAAATTTAGAGGTTCACCATCAGCGATTTCGTAGTCATTCTGGCGAAGATGTAGAACAGAATCTCATCACGCTTTGTGCAGCGTGCCACCGCGTCACGCACCGGCGATAAGCAGACCAAGGGGTAAACGTCCGAGCTAATCCGAGCTAAGTGGGATGCTTCGCTTTCTCAGCAGGATCCACCTCGGACTCGCTGCTCCCCTCAGATGAGAAAAAATGCCTGGAGCCGGTTTCGTGGTTGAGAAATACCGTTTCCAGCGAATCCAGACTCCAGAGGGGATAGAGCCCGCATTTGTTGCAGCACCCAAGGGCGCGGTTGAACCCCTCAGGGATCAGATCAAAAGCGGCCAACGGTTATCACTTCAAAACCGGCCAATGAGAACGCTGTCCAGGACGTTGACACCGACGGGAGGCTGTTGCGGATGTACAGAGAGGGTCACACAATCGCAGAAAAGCCGATCACAAGCGTGATTTCATTTGGAGGTCTGCTTATTTCGGGGCTTGTTATTCACAGGTAATCGGGATTAATCTTTGCGGTGTTTTCGGTGAGGAGTCGGAACCAACACTTCCCGAAGTGTGAGCACAGTGCATGGGAAGCCCAAAACTAGTTCGTAGTGAACCTCTTCAGTTTTCAAGTACTCTGTTTTCAAAGCCTCAATCCAAGCCTATGGCAGTGAAGGCTCGCGCGGCTTTGCAAATGTTGGGTGGCAATCATAACAAAGCAGCCCGGATGTTGGGATGGACGCTCAACAAACTTCGATGGCACCTGTACGGGCCCCGAGGCGGACGACGAAACAACCGAATAGTACGCTAGAGTGCGTGCGTCACAGGCGACTGTGATTCCCATCGCAGATGGCCACATCGCAGCATGCGATCCTCGCCGCAAAAACAGAAGAATAGGAGTGGCCAGAGCCTCACAGAAGAATAGGAATGGCAGAGCCTCATTGATGATCGCAATAGGCAAGCTGGCCATTGCCGGAGAGCAAGCCGGATTCACAATTGAGCAAATGATCGATTTGCTCAATTCTGGACTCTCGGTCGAGACTCTTCTTGAACTAATTGCCCGCCGATTGGAAGGATCGCAATCAGTTTTGCCCCTTATCAATTCCAATCCCAACGAGCCTCGCCGCCTTATGAAGTAGCAATGAAGTCCTCAGATCTAAAATTGTCGGTGTTTACTTGGTCGACAAAATATGAATATTGGGCCCCTTCTCCACCGTAAGCGTGACAGTTGTGTTTTCAGTGGTGCTGCTTGAGGTTCCCTTCACTGTCAGGGCGTAAGTGCCGAGCACCGTCGAGGGTGCTACCACCACTTTCATCGTCGAGTTCCCGGCTCCAGTGATCGACGCAGGATTAAAGCTTACGGTTACCCCCGCCGGCTGGCCCGTGGCTGTCAACGTTATGGGTGAATCAAACCCGCCTTCGACCGTACTCGTAATAACGGAACTGACCGAATTGCCCTGTGCGAGCGTGAGCGACGCCGGTGAAGCCGAAAGGCTGAATCCAGGAGTTGGCGCCGGTGCAAGGGCGTTGAGCAGCGCACTCCCGTTTGGGCTGCCCCACCCGGTCACAAGGTCGTAGCCGGTCGTTGCGCAGAATCCGCCGCTCTCTTGGCAGCCACTGGTGACGTCGTGAAAATCGCTATCGTAGCCCGAACTTAATCCAATAGTATAGAGAGACGGATTGATGAACCCCAGCGTCTCGGCGGTGTTGGTGACCGCCTGTTCGTTCACCAGTGCCAGGTAGCCTGCCCACATGGGCGCGGCGAAACTGGTTCCACCCCAATAGTTCGCCGTGCAGCCGCTTTGGTCGGCGCACACATAGAAAGTGAAGTTTGCATTGGCTGCGACATCAGGGCCGTTGCGATATTTCTGCGAGCAACTCGAGCAGCCCGCAGCGGTCGCCGTCTGCCAGGAAGGAATCTTGAAGTCGTCCGGAGAAATTCCACCGCCACTGTCGGACCACGCAGTTTCCGACTTCCAGGGACCGCCTGCGCTCTTGGTGTCCAAATCGGTGCCGCCGACCGACGTAATATAAACATCGTCTGAGGGATAAATCGCTCCCTCATCTAACAACGTCTGCGACCACTCGCCCCAATCGCCCGCCGCCTGGAAATAATTTTGTCCCTGCGCGGCGAATTCTTTGAAATAAGGGTCATCTGTACCGGGATCCGACGGGGGCCCCCACACCCAGGAAGAACTCAACTGGGCGTTCAGCGGTTTTGCCGTCGCCATGGCATTTAAAATCGCGGAATCGCTCGATCCCACGTACATCACCAGGCTTGACAAGCCAGGCGCCATGCCCAGGGACTGCGTCATGTCCAACGTTTGTTCGGTATCGTCACAGTAATCGCCTGCGGCGTCGTAGACACAACTGGTGCTTGTGCCATCTGTGGAAAGCAGAGTGATGGGAACATTGTTGGTCTGGTTGACATTCGCGTAATAAGTATCGAGATCGCTCAGATCCGTACCGGCGTACTCGAGAAGGCCAAGCGACTGTCCTGAACCAGTCAGCGTTCCTCCATAGTAAGCAGCGCGCATGTCGCTGCCAAGGAAGGAGGCATCCGGGCCGGAGCCGGTAGTCGCATTTTTCTTGGCGTTGACAGCGCTAGTCCTGTGCACCAGCATTGGTCGAGGAATCGAATAATTATCGAGACCAGTGATGTGCCAGAGCGGAAAAGAAAGGTCGGGAGTAGGCTCGCGATCAGGAGCATAGAAAATGCGGTTCTCAAAGGGATGCTGATAGAGACTAAGTGTGATGTGAAGAGCCTCCTCGATGGCTGCGACCGAACCTGTGACGTCGAGATTCAATCGGTTGCGTGAGGTACCGACTACTTTCAAGCCGTTCGCTCTCGCGAAGGCGATGGCTGCGTCGTAATCCTGTTGCGTCGGCCCGAATGTGGAAGTGAACTCTTCAACGCTAAGGAACTTGCGGTAATTCGGGCTGGAGGGGTCATAAAGTTCTTGCAGGGACTGTTGTAAGCGCTGCTGGTTGCGCAGCGGCAAAACTAAAACCAGGCGTAGCGATTGTCCTTCCGGCAAGCGACCCACCAGCGGCGCTCGGCCATTCAAAGTCACTTCACGCACATGACGAGTCAACGGCAATGATTGCGCCGCTGCCGCTGAGACATTGAACATTACCATTGCACCAACTACCAGCAAAGACGCGCTGAATCTTCGAAGCATGGATCCCCCCTTGTTCGGCCTTCGAATACAACCTGAAACCGGCTAGTTACTGGAATGGAGCGGTCCCCGGGCTTGCAGGACGGCAATGATTGTAGTCGATTCTGCAGTTTTGGCAATGGGGATGAAAGCGTTTTCAAGCACGCGGTTGCTCAGATGAAAACGAGCGAAGCCGTTCGGAGTTCGCGCAGCAGATCCTCGCTTGCCTTGCGCACTGATTACGATGGGGCCAAATCACTCGAAGATGCGATCAAGAAACTACTGAAGGAAGTTAAGCCATCTTAAACATCAATTGCAAACCCACCATCACCCACACCCATTGAGTACGGCTAGTTCTCTCGGAGACGACAGGATGGGCTGAATGCGCAGAGAGGCCTTCACTATTAGCGCGAATTCAGCCGCAATAGCGAAGCTTGCCTCACATCGGCGCCCTTAACAGGGTTAGCCTTGTCGACCTTTCGCTCCTCAAACAACAGACGTCTGAGCGTTCTCAGATCGTTAAGAATCCTGCGGCTCCGATTTAGATGGAGTTGGAGCTTGTCCACGTTGTAGGCGGCGAGTCTGAGTGCATCCAAACGGCGTGAAGGAACAGACTCACGCTGAACATCCCGCTCGAGTTCTCGTTTTGCCTCAGCCGCAGTCTCGGAAAGCAGAGTCACAAAATCCTGCGCACTCTCCAGGGTTTCGAACTGACCTTCGCGTTTTCGCTCTCGCTTCATGCCGCCACCCCGTCGATATCACAGGTCGTCTGCGAGATACCAACATTATATGTCCGAAGCGAGAGCCGGAGTATTGTCTTAACAGTGCTTTGCTATTAGCCATCTGAGCATTTCGTCGGCCCGTGCTCCGATGCGTTTGCCAGTAGGCTCTATACCACGCGAAGATACTCTTCGGAAGTGAAACGACATCAATTAGGTCTACAGCGAGTGGCCTAAGCGCGACAGCAGGCCACCCGCTCGTTGGCTACTGCTGACTCGAACCGCTTGGAGCGCCTTGCTGTCCATGTTCATGCCACTGCCGCTGTTTGGACTGCATCTCGTCCCACTTCTTTTGCTGATCGGGCGTGAGCGCTTCGCGGATTTGCTCATCCGATGACTTGCGAATATCCATCATCTTCTGTCGCCGGTCCTGCTGAGACAGCGAAGTATCTGATCGCACACTCTCCATTTGCGACTGCTGCGACTTAAAAATGTCGAGCACCTTGGCTTGCTGATCTGATGTGAGATTCAACTGTTTCGTCAGCCTGTCGGTCATTCGCTGTGGATCAAAATGGTCGCGGCCATGGTGGTCTGGGGGCGCGCCTTCCTGGGCCGACTGGTCATTGGTCTGGTTGTTCTGAGCGATGAGTGTGGGTGCTGCCATATACAAGAGCCCCACCAGCATCAGCGCGAGCAAGCAATGTTTAAACATGCAGATTCCTCCTTGGCTGCTTAGTACTAAGCGAATTATCGAATGACAGTCGCGCATTCGTCACGAGTTTTACGAATCTTTACCTTTACAGATTGGACGCACCCAACCGTAACCAGCGACACAAAACTTTACCCTGCGCGCCCGCGGAACCAGTCTATGATTCATCAAAAGAGGACCCTGTTGTCTTCAAACAGAGATGATGGACCGACTGCGCGGCTGCCGCTTTGCTTTTCAGTACCTCCTGCTGGGGCTGTTTCTCCTGCTTAGTTCTGCGTACATGCACGCTCAGTCGGAGCCGCAACCCGTGCAAACAGGAACAATTCACGGCATTGTGAAATCAGGCAATATGCCGATTCCGGGCGCGGCCATATCCATCTCTCTTGCAGATTCCACTCACAATATTTCGACTTGGACTGATGTTGACGGAAGTTATTCCGCGAATGTTTCTTCCTATGGTTCCTACACTGTTGATGTTCGAATGGTGGCGTTTGCGAATAGTTCTCAGCAAGTCGTCGTTGATGCTTCACACGCGAATGTGCAGGCAAATTTTGAACTCACGCTTGTATCACGCACGCGCGAAGCCGCTCCGCAGCCGCGAGGACCTGCAGGGCAACGTCCGCCGCAGCGCGGATTTCAAATGCTTGCCATGCAGAACACAGCCGATCAGGGCGCTGGCGGAAATGGACTGAGTGATGTGGTGCCGTCAGGCATGCCCGTCCCTGGAATCGACCCCAACAGTGCAACGGAATCCATTGCTATAGCAGGCAACACCAACAATCCGTTCAACAACATGAGCGGAGACGAACTTCAGCAACGTATCGATGAGGCTCGTCAGCAAGGCGGAGGTTTCGGTGCGCCCGGCGGATTCGGTGGACCAGGTGGAGGGCCTGGCGGCGGATTCGGCGGCGGTGGTGGCCGCGGCGGCGGCGGACCTATGATGATCATGGGACGCCGTGGCTTCGACATCAACCATCCCCATGGATCGATTTACTACGGCATTGGCGATTCTGCCTTCAATGCTACGCCTTACACTCTTGTCGGCGCGCCGCCAACCAACCCGGCATACCAGCAGAACAGTTTCGGCGGATCGGTTGGGGGACCACTCAACATTCCGAAGATCTACCACGGCGG
>JASHQM010000129.1 GCA_030039165.1 Candidatus Sulfotelmatobacter sp.
CTTTCGCCTGATTCATCAGGTACGCAACCCAGGTCGCGATCGGCTCAACCAGCACCTGCGCGCCTTCGCGCTCGAGGAACTCGAACATGTGGAAGTTGCCGTCGCCCTCGGTGGTCTGCGCCCAGAATTCGCCGGTGATCTTGACGACCGGCTTTACGCGGGTGCGGTCGACTTCGATGGCATCCATCTTGTCGCGCGCCGATTTCAGGGCATTCAAATAATCCTTGCCCCACATGTGCTCGTGCCACTTACCGAACACGTTGAAGGTGTTGCGCAGAACTTTGTTGCTCTTGACCTTTGGCTTGAGCCAGTTCGGCGCGCTCTGCTCGATCTCGAACGCCTTGCGGTTCTTCATGTCTTTGCAGAGATCTTCGACCATCTCGTGAAAGACGCGATCGGTTTCGCCTTTATTCACTTCATACGGACGAATCTGATAAATCAGATCGTTGATTACGTCGCCCATGTGCAGGGCATTCAGCATTCCGAAACCGAAATCGATGGTGAACTTCAGGCCGGGCTCGCCCGAGGCGGCTTTGATACCGTCGCTGTCTTTGAATAGCAGCACTCGGAAGCCATCGAAGCCGGCGTTCTTCAGCGCGAAACGGTATTCAGCCTCATACATGCCGAAGCGGCAGGGGCCGCAGGAGCCGGCGGTGAAGAAAACGTAATTGTTGAGAATCTCGTCGCGCGACAGTCCCTCTTTCTCGAGGAACTGCAAATACTGCACCAGATTGCCGACGGTGAAATACGTCGGATTGCATTGGCCGTTGTTTCCGTATTCCTTGCCGATCTGGAAGGCGGGAACATCGGGCACTGGCAACTTCTCGCAGCGATAGCCGCAGCCCTGGAAGACAGCACGAATCAGGTCTTCGTGCTTCCAGGTAAAGCCGCCGAACAGGATGGTCGTGTGCGGCCTCTGCTCCGCGGTGAAGGCCCGCTCTACCGGACGATGAAAATGCGTGGGCGCGTCGAGTCCGGCTATCTTGCGCAGGCGCGCGCGCTCGGCTTCCAGTCGTTGCTTGATTTCGGATTCGTTTTCAATCTGGACGAGATTAGTCGCCATATCTTCCTCCGGCGGTGGGGTAAAGGGTAAAGGTTTTCGAGTTGCCTAGGGTGGAGATTTGTGCCTGAAGAAGATGACGGCACAGAACGGGGGCGGATTGCAAAAAAAATATTTCAGCGAGTTTTGACTTGCCAGTGAACCGCATTCGAACTCCAAGAACTTCGGTTGGGGGCCCTAATTCTTGTGCCTGCGGCATCGCCGGGTTTGACGCGCCACAGACTTCTTTCTGTATCCGCTCTTGGAGACGGATAGCTAAGGAGGCAGTTGCCCCAGTTCGTATCCCCAAGCAAACCATTATGAGAAGCGGCTGTTTCTTTTTCTAACAGAAAGAGCACCTCACATTCAAGGGTTGGTGGAAAAGCGGTCGTGGCAGTGTTTAAGACAGTACCTGGAAAAGCGGAGCTAGCCAGGGACAGAAGAAAAGCGCTCACGCAACTTGGAAGTGGCAATAAAGAACGAATTAGACAGGGTTAGTTCAGTGATTTAGTGAGTCGGAAGCACATTTCCCAGCATCCTCTGGCCGAGGCCATCCATCTTCTCCTCTTTTGCCTCTCTTGCTTCTTTCGCCTCCAGTTCCTCAAGCAGTTCTTCAATCGTTGCCAGGAATTTCTCTTGATCCTGTTCTCGCACCGCCTTCTCGCACAGTTCTCTCCAGCGCTCTTTGGCTTCACCCAAGTCACACCTCCATCGTGCCGCCGAATTCGTGTCAGCGAGGCAGCCGGTTCCCGGGAAGTGGGCGGTTCCTCGTGCGAGCTGCAATTACGCCACCATTCATGCAGCCTCGCGCAAACCGGCACTTCGCAACCACTTGCCCAGTGGCCGCAAATACTTGTGGAAAGCCGCAAAACGTAAACTTTACAGACCCGAGTCGAACGCGGAAATAAGGCGATGCGGATTGGTTGCCAGGGAAATCGATTGCGGATTCGCAGGCAGCACAGGTAGGAGATAAAAAAGACAGCCGTGAGGGTCGCGAATGTCATCCCGTGGAATGACGCTAACCCATGGCTGTCTAGAAGCTTAACTTGTAGAAGCTATCGCACGGTGATGCGCGCGATCAATCCGGAGAATCCCTGAGCGCAACACACGCAAGTGCATCGATCTGTAAGGGATTTGCTGTATGGAGCAGGGTCCGACTCTCACTAGAATGATAGTTTAGTTAGTAATTTAGTCGATCCCGACTCCGCAGGAGCGTTTGCGCCGGGACTCCCAATGAGCGCTTCTCGAATGCCAATAGCCATGCCGGCATCCAACACTGTAGCCCACGGTCATTCCGTTCAATTCTATAGTGAGGACCGATTCCTTCTGGATGAACTTGGGCAGTTCATCGGCGCCGCTCTCACCGCTGGCAGTTCGGCGGTAGTAATTGCTACCCCCGCCCACGAAGACAGCCTTTCCCAGCGATTGATGGCTGAAGGTATCGATCTCGCGCAGGCCATCGTGAGCGGCCGCTATACCGTCCTGGACGCGGGTGAAACTCTCTCCCGATTCATGATCAATGGCGTGCCTGATGCTGGCCGCTTTTGCCAACTTCTGGGGGGCGTAATCGCCCGCGCCGCTTCCGCCGCGGAGGACGAGAATCATCGCGTGGTCGCCTTTGGAGAAATGGTCGCCCTGCTCTGGGCCGAAGGAAAATCTGAGGCCGCCGTCCAACTCGAAAAGCTGTGGAATCAGGCCGCCCGCACCTATTCATTTTCGCTGCGCTGCGCCTATCCGATGCAGGGATTTTGCCGTGAAGACCACGCCGAGGCCCTTCTGAACATTTGTGCTGAACATTCCCACGTTCTTCCCGAGGGAGAATTTACCGGCCTTTCCGAAGGTGTGCACGAGTCTGCGCGCGAAGCGGTTCGGTTCAAGCAGCGTACACAAACTCTGCTGGCGGAAATCGAAGCTCACCGCCGGCATCAGCAGTTCTCGCTGTTTGTCGAAGCCGTGCCCGATTACGCCATGTTCATGCTCGATCCCGAGGGCAGTGTCGGTACATGGAACGTGGGCGGCGAGCGGCTGTACGGGTACAAAGCCAGCGAGATTGTGGGATCACACTTCTCGCGTTTTTGGCCCTTCGACGGGCACTCAGGGAAGCCGCAGAATCTTCTCCAATTGGCCACGCGCAACGATCACGCCGAGGAAGAAGGATGGCATCTACGCAAGGATGGTTCCACGTTCTGGGCAAGCCTGACGGTCGCGGCGGTTCGCGACGAAAACGGCAAGCTCATCGGCTTCGGCAGCGTCACCCATGATCTCTCCGAACGCCGGCGCGCCGAGATCGCCTTGCACCGCAGCGAAGACCGTTTTCGCCTGATGGCCGATGCGGTTCAGGATTACGCCATCTTTATGCTTGATCCCGTCGGCAATATAGCCAGCTGGAATACTGGCGCTCGCCGCATCAAAGGTTACACGGCATCGGAAATCATCGGACGGCACTTCTCCTGCTTTTATCCCGAAAAAGATGTGTGCTCGGGCAAACCCGCCCGCGAACTCGAAATGGCCCTCCGCGAGGGTCGGCTTGAAGATGAGGGCTGGCGTATTCGCAAGGATGGTTCCCGATTCTGGGCCAATGTGGTTATCACTCCCGTGCGCGACGAAAGCAAAAACCTGATCGGTTTCACTAAAGTCACTCGCGATATGACGGAGAGAATGCAGAGGGAGAAGTCGCTTCGTGAGCTCACGTCTCGCCTTCTGCAACTGCAGGACGAAGAACGCCGGCGCATCGGCCGCGATTTGCACGATACTCTTGGCCAATCTGTGGCCGCGATCAAAATCAGCCTGGAGTCGGCCTCCCAACAAGTTGATCCGGCCAATCCTGCTCTCGCTGTGCAGCTTGCCGCCTGCCAGCGCATCGCCGAAGAATGCGTCAAGGAAGTCCGCACACTGTCGCATTTGCTCTATCCCCCGGCGCTCGACGAAGTTGGCCTACGCTCCGCGATCGCCTGGTATCTGGAAGGATTCACAGATCGTAGCGGAATTCAAGTCAAATTCGATGCTCCCGCCAACTTCCCGCGGCTGGCCCGTGATACTGAACTTGCGCTTTTCCGGGTTCTGCAGGAAACCTTGACCAACGTCCATCGGCACTCCGGAAGTCCGGTCGCGCACGTAATGCTTGCCGCTCTCGACACCCGGGTTACGCTGGAAATCCGGGATGAAGGCAAGGGATTCGCCGCCACGATTCTTGATCCCACCGCCGGCCATTGGCAGCGCTCGGTCGGCGTTGGCCTTCGCGGTATGCGAGAGCGCCTCGAACAACTCGGGGGCAAACTCGAAATCTCTTCCAACGGCAAGGGTGCAACGGTCACGGCTTCCGTGCCTTTTTCCGAAGGCTCCGGCGAATCGTCGTCGTAGACAGTACACGCCGGCGAGTCCCCGCCGGCCATTCCTGTTCGATTCCGTCGAAACTATCTCTCGCGATTCCTTGCCTCTGCGCAAATCGAGCAGAATCGCGCGAAAACCCCATTTGCGCGCTGGCAGTCTAAAGGAATCCATGGCTCCCCGCAGCCCGCCGTAGGCCATTTCGCCTTCGATCTGAATATCGGAATTGAGGTTAAAGGCAGCGCGGCCTCCCAGACCGAGGAAGTTCTCCCCAGGATTGGTCCAAGTGAGACGAGTATAGTCGGCAAACGCTCCCACCTCAGCATGATCTTGCGCCAGTACAGGCACTACCGCTGGCAATAGCGAAAAAAACAGGAACCAGACACAACGCTTCATTTGGTTTTCTCTCTCCCTCGAACAAAGTGTGTGTTAGGCGCGCTTCGCTCACTTTCGACGGAGAGGGAGAAGGCTACCCGCTGGCAGACGCGACCTAAGATGCCGGCCTTGGGAAACCACGTTGTTATGGAAATACATGTACGTCGCAGCCTGGAACTACCCAGGGAGCACAGCTCAGACCATTAGGATTGTTAGGCACCGGCGCGGAATGGGAACATCGCGGGGAGCGGCTGAGGGCCGCAAAAGCTGAAGACTGCCCCGGGGATTTATCAGGCGACGCTGCGCTGTTCGACGAGCATGCTGAAGAACTCATCGACCAATTCCGCATCCCATAGGCCCTGGCGGGCCTCCTCGCGCATGGTTTGCGCGGCTTCGTCGTGGGATAACGCCGGCTTGTACGGCCGGGCGGTACACAGAGCGTCATAAACGTCGACCACTTGCAGAACTCTTGGCAGCAGCGGAATCTCTCCGGCACGTAGCCCATCGGGATAACCGGAACCATCGGAGTGTTCATGATGATGGCGGATGATTGGCAGGACCGGGCGCAACGACTTTAGCGGCTTGCAGATATTTTCCCCGGTGATCGGATGCTGTTTCATGATCACCCATTCCTGTGGCGTCAGGTCGCTGCCTTTCTTGAGAATGGCATCAGGCACCGCGATCTTGCCCAGATCATGCAGGTAGCCTCCCCTCCGCAGCGCCATAATCGAATCTTCGTCCAGTCCCAAATGCCGTCCCAGGTCAGAGGCGCGCGTCGCCAGCCGCTCGCAGTGACCCTCCGTGTAAGGGTCGCGGCCCTCAACAATCAGGCCCAGCGTGCACAAGACCGAATCCGCGGTCTCCAACTCGTCGGTGAATTCCTTCACTCGCAAAAGAGATTTCACCCGCGCCGTCAACTCTTCCGCCAACACAGGTTTGTTCAGGAAGTCATCCGCGCCCGCCTCAATTCCCTGCAATTTGTCGGCGCTGTCGGTCAAGCCGGTAATGAGCACAAAAGGGATCAGCCGCGTCGCGGGATCGCTTTTGACGCTGCGGCAGAGGTCATATCCCGACTTACCAGGCATCTTTACATCCGACAAAATCAGATCGGGAGCCTGGCGACGAATTTCCGCCTCCGCCTGCTCCACATTCGACGCCGTGACTACCTCATAGCCCCGCAGCGTCAGCAACTGGCTCATCAGCCCGGCGATGCTGGGCTGATCGTCCACCACCAGAATCCGCGGCGCCTGCCGCCGCAGAGAGAATCCATTCATTAATGAATCAAAACCCGATTTCCGCCGTGAAGTTGTGGATACTCCTCCGCCAGACGTGGAATGAACCTCTTGAGGAAAACTCATGACCACCGGACCACCATCGCATCATTTTACTGCACTCGACCAAGCGCGCAAACGGGAGTCCGCATCAGAGAATCATGAGATTCGGTTTGCAGGCGTTGTTTTCCGCTCGTTGCGCCATGTGTCTGGCGCGGCAGAGGGCCCGTTCAGCGAGAAAGGCACAGCTGGATCACGCGAACGCTCACATAGCCCATGAAATCTGATGGCTGGCGGTTTCTCGTTTTAGAACGTTGTCTCAAATGAGGAAATAACAATCCCGATTGCTATCGAAAGTGCCTTCTTCCCGCTCACGAAATCACTCCCGCCTGCCGACGCTGTTGGCATCAGAGCGAAAGGAGTGATTCATGAGCATCGCCATCTCCAATGCGCTTTCCGTCACATCGCTTGCCGCTAGCAACACAGCCCCGAATGCGGCACCTCCCCAACCCGCCGAACAACCTGCCCCTCAAGATAGTGTCACGCTTACCGAAGCCCAACAGGTCTATCAGCTTTACAATCAGGGTCAAACCGTGCCTCAGATAGCCACCGCTCTCAGCCTGAGCATGGAACTGGTAAACAACTATCTGGGGATCTCAACATCAAGCTGACGCCTGGCTGCGTCCCAAGGCGTCATTCAAACATTTGGTGGCAATTGTGTGTCAGCACGCAGGCGGAGGAATCCGCGTGGGCACTTTCTTATCTCCCCGGCACATTCCATCATTTCCCAAAACGAGGACTCCTAACGTTTACGGAGGAGATATCTGGAACCTATTCCGGAGCGGCGGCACTGTCTACGGCAAAAAGTACATGCGCCTGTATTCGCCAGCTTCGACGGCGTCAGCCGAGGCATGATCCTCGACTTGAGCGAGGAAGGCCTGGCGATGCAAACAGACCAGCTTCTCGACCCCTCTGCGGGTGAAGACGTTCCCAACAATCAGCTCACCCGTGGCCGCCATTTGAGGTTGGAGCTGGATTTTCCCGAATCAAAAGGGCAGATGTCATCTTCGAAACTTGAAACAACCGGATATGTCGCCTGGGCTGATGCTTTGGGGCGCGCGGGAGTTCGCTTCTCCGAATTGCCGGAAGACGCGCGCCAGCGCCTGAATCATTGGCTGACGTTAAATGCCTCCACTCCTACGAGGACGGCGCCCAAGATAGCTCTGGGTTGGCCCGGGAGCGGAGGGTTGGCCACCGGCCGAAACAGTCAAGGCCGAGTTGCTGTCAGCTTCGAAGCGGAACCGGCTGCAAGAGAGCATGCCACGGAAATCGCAACTCCGGCCACAGTAGAATATGAGTTCAACTCGCTCGGTACCGACTTAGCGGCTACCCTGCGGCTGATCGCTGAGCGGGCGCGAGCGCTTACACGAGGCACCAGCGCCGCGGTTGCGCTGGCGCACAAAGATAACGTCCTGTGTCGTGCCAGCGTTGGCGCGAACGCCCCGCCTTTAGGCGCGCCCCTCGACGTGAACTCGGGAATTTCCGGCGACTGCCTTCGTGAAGCACATCCCGTACGCTGCGATGATGCAGAGCACGATCCGCGAGTAGACCTGGCCATTTGCCGCAAGCTCGCAGTCAGATCGATTGTTGCCGCGCCAATTCGTTATGAGCGCGCTACGGTAGGCTTGCTGATGGTGTTCTCCACCCAGCCTTTTAACTTTGACGAGGGAGATATTGCCGTGGTCAGTAGCCTGGCGCACACAGTGTTACGCTGCCTGAGGCAATCCGAAGTCGGCAAAGGGGGAGCATTGGCCGGATAATCCGACTTCCACGCCGCCACACTCACATTAATCTTCAATCTTCTTTCGCGCTGTCCTCGGCGCCAGCTTGCCCTGCCGCCTGGCCGCTTGCCTGTGCCGCCTCTTTTTCTGCAGCCGCGAGAAAGTCACGCAGCTCATCGATATCCTCAGGCAGCATGCGGACAAACTGAATGCCATTCCCCACCTGCGGATCACATGTAACGACCTTACCCAGAATGAGGAGTGTGCTGTTCGCCTGGAGCCTGAGTTCCATCTCTGTTCCCGCCGCAAACGGAAACATGGTCTCGATGTAGCAACCGTGAAGGCTCAGGTCTGAAGTGGCGCAGCGAAAAGGCGTGGGGTTGCCTTCGATATTTAGCTCAACCGGTACTTTTAGTTTCAGACGCGCATCGGCCCGCCGCTCGGGGGGTGGAGGCATGGTCTTTCCCCTCCTTCCAGGCTCGAACCCGGAACGGCCAGAAGTATAGCAAAAGGATGCCTTCGACTGACGACTCGCTATTCGCTGCGCGCCCGATCCGTTTGATCAGCGGGACGAAAGCTCGTCTAAAATCAAAGCCCACGTCGCGAATCCCGCAACGTGGGACAATTCAAGAAAGAATCTGAAAGACTTCAATTCTCTATTCTGAAAATCAAGCCGCTGCCTGCTGCTGGTACGCGGGGATAAACTCGTCGGCGACGAAAGCTTCATATGCTGTTGGCGTAGTGTTGCTCGGGGTACGCGCTTCGAGAGCGCGGATGTGCCCCGAGTTCAGAGCAGCCGCCAATTCAAGAATCAGCCCGGCCAAGGCTTCCGACATGCCCATTCTTACCAGCGCCGGCCGAACCTGATCGTCTGGCGCCTGTACATACCTCAGGTCGGGCTTGCCGATGGCCTTGCCAACAATGGCCGACGCTTCGTTGTAACTGAGGTCGCGTTCTCCGAGAAGCTCGTGGGCTTCCTTGCCATGAAAACTAAGGCGCAACAGAATATCGGCTGCGGCTGCTCCGACATCGCGGGAAGCGATCAGGGAGAGTTTAAGGTCACCGCGTACCGGCCCGATGGCAGAGCCCGTGTTGCGTATTATGCTCGCCTGAGGCAGCGTATTTTCCATGAAATAACCGGCGCGCAGACAGAGGACATTCGTGTTCTCCAGTTGACTGAGCTTTTGTTCGAAATTGTGCAAACCGACGACCGGGCCGGTGCCGCTGCTCTTGTCTGCGCCAATGCTGCTGAGTAAAACCACATGCTTAACTCCACTGTTGCGCAGCGCTGCGACGGTGGCATCGCTAACGCGCTCCTGAAAAGCGCGCGGATCTTGGATAGCTGGGTGTGAGGGGATCAAGACGTAGGCGGCGTCCGCCTCGTGAAACGCTTTGCTGAGTGCGCCCGTGTCCGTGGTTTCGCCAAGAAAGACCTCGGCACCCTTGGCCGCGAAGCCTTGCAAATGAGCTGCATTTCTTCCGAAGACGCGAACTTTTTGCTGGCGGGCAAGAAGATTCTGCGCCACGACCTGTCCCGTGTGACCGCTGGCTCCAAGAACGACGTACATGTCGACCTCCATTACGACGTTGGATGCCGAGGGCAGGTGCTGGATTCTGTGCATAAACGCACGGAAGGGCAGGTTGGCCAAACTTTTCTTCTAACCCCGAATCGTCATGATTTCTTCCGCGGTTTCAACGAGCGCCAGTCTTCGTCACTCAGAATTCGACCCAGATTGCTGAACTCACCCGCGCCTTGCAGGAATTCTCCGCCATCCATGCGGACGACTTCGCCATTGATGTAGCTCGACCCATCGCACACCAGAAACGCGGCCAGATTCGTCAGCTCCTCTGTCGTACCGAAGCGATGCATGGGATTGCGCTCGAGAGCCAGCGATTCAAGTTCCGGGCGAGGCAGCACGCGTGAAAACGCCCCCTGGGTGGGAATCGGCCCGGGAGCGATGGCATTCATCCGAATGCCTCGATTGCCCCACTCGACGGCAAGGCTACGCGTCATGGCCTCAACTCCCGCCTTCGAAACTGCCGAGGGCACAACGTACGCCGATCCCACCGGCGCGTAGGTTGCCGAAATGCTGAGAACCGTACCCCGGCGTTTTTCCCTGAGCCAGCGGCGGCCGCAAGCCAACGTGCAGTGCAGCGTACCCATGAGCACGATGCCGAGCACCGATTCCCATGCGCGTGGCGAAAGCTCTTCTGTACGCGCAATGAAATTACCGGCCGCATTATTGACCAGAACGTCGAGCTGTGCTTCGCCCCAGATAGAATCGATCATCGCTTCAACCGCTTCAAGATTGCGCACGTCGCAAGGAATGGCATGGATTGTGCCCTTGGTTGCGGCGAACAGTTCAGCAGCGGTTTCTTCAAGGACCTGCTCACGGCGTCCGCAAATGTGAACTGCGGCGCCGAGTTCGAGAAAGCGATGGGCCATGGCCTTGCCCAGCCCGGTACCTCCGCCGGTGATAAGAATGCGTTTTTGAGCAAGAAGATCTGAGGAGAACATGGAGATTGGGAAATTTTGTAATCTGGTAATTTAGTAATTCTGCAGTCAAAAACCCTGTCCTGTTAGTCACCGGTTTTTCAAATTACAAAATTACCAGATTTCCCAATTACCAAATCCCGCACGCTACGCGGAATCCATAGTCCGCATACTGAAATTCCGGCGGAATGCTGGAGCGCGCCGCGCAGCGGGAAACTCTAACGTGGTGCCGCCACGATCCGCCGCGCGAGGCTTTGCGCTTGCCCTGCTCCGGCCCCGGCGGATTGCGCTGCGGAGAAATCGCATAATAGTTGGGATCGTACCAGTCGCTACACCACTCGTGTACGTTGTCGCACATATTGTAAAGACCGAACGCGTTCGGATCGTATCGCGCAACCTGCTCAGGCCCAGTCGCCCAGCGTTTTGCATAGTCTGGAAGCGACTGCGGGGCATCATTGCCCCAGGGAAACTCATTCTGTTCCACACCGCTCCGCGCTGCGCGTTCCCATTCACCCTCGGTGGGAAGGCGGTATGGTTTGTCGGTTTGCTCTGCCAGCCACTGGCAATAGCGATCGGCCTCGAACCACGACACCCCAGCGACCGGCTGCTGTGGGTGATTGAAATTCTTATCCTGCCAGAATGGCGGATTATCACTCGCAGTCGAGTTCACAAAGGCTTCATACTCTGCATTGGTGACTTGCGTAGCCGCCAGGAGAAAGGAGTCGACCCACACTCGGTGAACCGGCCGCTCGCAATCCTGGCCCGTCGATGAGCCCATCAGGAACCAGCCTGTGGGAATAATGGCAAGTGCCGGCTCGATGAACGGCGCCGCAGCGGCTTGAACCCGGGCAGCGCTCTGGCGGGATCGCATACAGATACAATACGACGCTTTCGCGATGGCGCAAATCGGCAAGCCGAAAATTAGAGGCTGCCTTTTTCGGCCGTTGTGGCGTTACTTGGTAAAAATGTTGAGGGAAAAAGGCCAGAGGCAGATGGTCTTATTTTGCCAGTTCCTGCCCAAACACGGCGGGATTGCTGGCAAATGAGAGGCCGGTTTCGAGGTCGACCACGCGGTCGTGCACCAGTTGAGCGATTTCACCATCGAAATGCTGCATGCCTTCGGCAGCTCCCATTTTCATGGAGTCGAGCAGGGTTTTGCCGTCGCGCTCGCCTTTTTCGATGCACTCCCGGGTTCGCGGGTTTGATTTGAGGATTTCCACCACCGGCACCCGCCCGCTGCGGTCCACTTTCGGCAGCAGGCGCTGGCAAACGATATAACGAAATGTCCGCGCAAAGCGCTCGCGCACGCTCTTCTGCTCCTCCGGCAAAAACATGCCCACGATGCGCTCCACGGTTTTTGACACATCCATGGTATTCAGGCTGGAGAAAATGAGTTGGCCGGTCTCCGCTGCTTCCAGCACGATCTCCACGGTTTCGCGGTCGCGTATTTCGCCGACAAAGATCACCTTCGGGGCCTGCCGCAGCGCGCAGCGCAGCGCATGCGCGAAACTGGGAGTGTCGCTGTGCAATTCGCGCTGATGGACCGTCGAGTTCTTGTGGTTGTGCAGGAATTCGATCGGATCTTCAATCGTGATGATGTGATAATTCTTTTCGCTGTTGATGCAATCGAGCAGCACAGCCAACGTCGAGGACTTGCCTGACCCCGCAGGCCCCGTAACCAGCACAATGCCATCGCGCAATTTGGCGACATCCGCCAAATGTGCAGGAAGGCGTAGCGAAGTGAAATCGGGAATCGCGGTCGGAATCACGCGCATGACGATGGCACAACTGCCGCGCTGAATGAAGATGTTGGCGCGAAAGCGCGCCACACCGGCCATACCGTAGGAAATGTCGCAGGATCCCTGCTCGCGCAGGCTAACCATGGCCTGCTTGTTCTCGCCGATCAGATCGGAGGCAATCTGCCGGGTATCGTCAGGGGTAAGTGAGGCCAGCCCATCAATTTGCACCGGAATCAATTGCCCATAAACCTGCACTTGCGCGGGCCTACCGGGAGAAAAGATCAGATCACTGACCTTATCGTGAGCGCGCAGCATGGCACCCAGCAAGGCGGACGTAGCCACCTTGCCGCTGCCCGAAGCTGCATCCAAAGAGACAGGAATTGGCGCGATACCGGAAGCGGCCATTGCCAGGACTTTACCGCGCCGCAACGGGAAGTGTAAGGGGGCGTAGGACGATAGCCCTTAGTAACGTAACTCAGCCACCAGAAGAGGTCAGTGCACGACCCTGCCCGCACCGAGGAGCGCCCAATCCTGAAGCGCCGTACTTACTTACCCTTCTTCTTGTTACCGAAGCTGGTTTCTATCGTGGCCCCGAGCGAAGCCAGCAAGTCCTTTGCATTCTGCGCGTTGGGACCGCTGGGTGCCAATTCCAGGTATTTCTGGAAGGCCTCGACCGTACCCGGTGCCGGAATCGTCTTGTTCCCTTGCAGCGTGGCTTTTCCCATCAGGTTCACACCTTTTTGGTAATACGCCTCCGCCTTGGTGGGATCGGCTGCGATGCACTTGTCAAAAGCAGCATTAGCCTCATCGACCTTCCCCACGTTAGTGAGAACAGCTCCCTCATTGAAGTAATACCCTGCGGCATTTTCGGGGTTAAGTTGCGCCGCCTGGTTGTAAGCTTTCACGGCGTCATCCGTTTTACCGTCTTTGGCCGCAGCGTCCCCAAGGTTGTTGTAGTAGCCCGCGAGCCGCTTGGCATCATCCGGATTCTTCTTGGGGTCGGCCTCGATTGCCTTCTGCTTGAGATCGATCGCCTTCTGGTAATCAGCAACAGCCTCATCCAGGCGCCGCTGCTTTTCCGCGCGGTCCGTCTGCTTTATGGCTGAGCTGCGATAAGCATCCGCAAGCAGCGCCCAGAGCACGTCCCGACTGGCATCGAGCTGGGTCGCTTCGGTCATCGTGTTAACCGCGGTATCGAAATCGCCCGCCTTCATCGCCGTGTTGGCAGCCACGATCTTCTCATTCAGAACCTTAATCGTGGCGTTTTCTTTCTTTATTTTTTCGTTCGCCTCTTGCTGAGCCTTAGCTTGTTCCGCAGTCATGCCCTGGGCTTGAGCCGTTTTCTCCTGCTCTTTTTTTAGGTCGAAGTCAAGATTGTTGTCCCCGGCCGCCACCTGGTACTTATTGAAATAGTAAGTCTCCTTGTTGGCCTTTAGATCGTCGGCATTCTGGTACAAGCTGACCCGGTAGCTGCCGGCCACGATTCCCAGGGAGAAATATTCGCCCTTCTTGTTTGCCTTGAGCTGATATTTCTGCCCCGTATCGAGGTTGGTGTAGACGATAAGGGCATCGGGGATCGGGTTACCATTCACGTCCTTGCACACGCCTTTGACCGATCCCGTGTTCTGGGAAAAGAGTGGAGGCGCACACACTCCCAGAAGAAGGAGAAAAAAAGCGAATACAGTAAAATGTTTTCTCATTGCGGTCTCCGAGGAAAAACTAAATCGAAAGCTACATCATGCAATGCTGATGCTGCGCCGCGTACGGGATTGGATCTCTTGCTCCCACCGACGCGAACGCGCGCAGCCGCAACGTGCAACTGTCGCAAACTCCACATGCTTTATCCTCGCGGCTGTAGCATGACCAAGTTAAATCGAAGGGAGCGGCCAATTCAAGGCCCAGCCGAACAATTTCGGCCTTGCGCATGGCGATCAGCGGCGTGAATACTTCGATCTTTCCTTCCTTCGTCCCTGCCTTGATCACCCGATTGAAAGCTTCATAGTACGCCGGCCTGCAATCGGGATAACCCGAACTATCCTGCTCCACGGCGCCGATAAAAATCTTCTCCGCCCCCAATACTTCGGCCCAACTCACCGCCACGGCCAGAAAATGCGCGTTGCGGAAGGGAACATAGGTTACTGGAATCTCCTGCAAGGAAGATAAGTCTTGCGCCTGAGGAACAGGAATGTTCCCGTCGGTGAGCGCCGAGCCGCCGATCGCGCGTAGGGCCTCATTTCTCACGATCAGCTTGTCCTGAATGTTCAATCGCCGGCAGATCGCCAGAAACGATTGCCGCTCCCGCGCTTCGGTGCGCTGCCCATAACTGATGTGCAAGGCCGCGGCATTGTAATCGCGCGCAGCTAGGGCCGCGCAGACGCAGGAATCCATCCCTCCGCTCAGCAGAACAATAGCGCGTTTGGGAGAACCGGACATAAAGCTCACTGTTGATTTCTTTTGATTCCTCATTGTGATTCAAGAACCCCAACGGAGCGATCCCGAATCGCTCGAACGTCCAACGACGGAATGCTTCAATCAACAGTCCCAAACCAACAATTGCTAAACTCCCTTCAGCGACGGATCCCAAATAAACTTGTGCAACTGCAGACTCAAACGCGCTGGAACCTTGTCGGCCAGCATCCACTCGGCCAATTCCTGGGGATCGAGCAGGCACTGCGAGCTGTCGCGCGCTCCCCTGGCTTCTTTGCGAAACGCCGGCGAGAACAGCACGGCATTCCCGCGCTCCGCCAGGCGATTTTGCCGGGTGAAATCGCGGGCAAATTCGTAGTCCGCCCGCCCGCTCAGCACAAACTTGACCTCGTCATGGGGAGAAAGCGCCTCCAGGTTCTCCGCATTGAAGGTGCCAAACTCACCCGAATCCGGGCACTTCACATCCACAATTTTGACCACCTCCGCCGGCACCCGCTCCAGGGGGCGCTCGCCGCTGGTTTCCAGCAGCACGCGATAACCGGAGTCGACCAGTTGCCGCATCAATGGCACCAGTTCGCGCTCTTGCAGCATGGGCTCGCCCCCCGTGATCTCGACCAGGCCTTCATCGGGGCCGAGGCGTTTTACCTCGTCCAAAACTTCCTCCGCCGTCATCTTTCGCCCCCCATAAAATGTGTATTCGCTATCGCACCAGGAGCAGCGCAGATTGCATCCCGTCAGCCGCACGAACACGCATGGCAGTCCGGCGTAGGTCGACTCGCCCTGCAGCGATTTGTAGATTTCTGTGATCTGCATAGAAAGCAGCCGCCGGTTGCCGGGTGCAGAGTTAGGGAGCCGATTTTCGGGTTAGCTCGTAACCGCAGCTTACTCGCTGTACTTCGCAGTCGTGGTGTCCGTCTCGAAGATGGTCACGTCCTTGATCCGCACCCGCCCGTTGGTCGCGCTCTTCAGCCGCGCGTTCGATTCATCATAGAAGTACTTGGCCAGATTTTCCGCCGAGGGATTGACCACCGTGAACGGCTCGATGTCATTGATCATCTGGTGATCCAGCCGCTCGATAACGTGCCGCATGACGTCGCGCAGGTCCTTGAAATCGAGCAGCAGCCCGGCTCTGTCGAGCTCGTTTCCAGCCAGCGTTACGCGGATCTTGTAGTTATGTCCGTGCGGGTTTTCGCACTTGCCCTTGTAGTTGCGGAGGTAATGCCCTGCCGCGAAACTATCCTCAACGGTGACTTCGAACATGCACCCCTCAGCCCAATCGGCGCTGCCAATCCATTTTTCTATTGTAACCCGGCTTCCATGGGCAGCCCTTGACGACGCCCGCCGACGAATTGTAGCTTTGCGTTTCTGCCATTCTCCGCTAAAGGAGTTCTATGCTGCGCCGGCATTTCACGTTTTTTGCTTTCTTCGCGATCGTTTCGTCTTACGTGGCCGCTCAATCCAAGCCTGAGGCCGCCGAATTCGACGTCAAAGAGCACTACACGAAATACGAATACCGCATTCCTATGCGCGACGGTGTCCATCTTTTCACAGCGGTTTACGTTCCAAAGGATGGCTCCCGCAAATATCCGTTTCTGATCAATCGAACGCCGTACAGCGTCGCGCCTTACGGCGTCGATCAATATCGGAAGCAGCTCGGGCCCTCGGTGGAGTTCGACAAGTCCGGCTACATTTTTGTTTTTCAGGATGTTCGTGGCCGCTACATGTCGGAAGGAACATTTATCGAGATGCGGCCGCACATCGATGACAAAAAGTCGAACAAGGACGTGGACGACGCCAGCGACATGTACGACACCATTGACTGGCTACTGAAGAATGTCCCTAACAACAACGGCAACGCCGGCATCTGGGGTATTTCCTACCCGGGATTTTTCACTTCCGCCAGCATCATCGACTCGCATCCGGCGCTTAAGGCAGCATCGCCGGAGGCGCCCATGACGAATCTTTTTATGGGCGACGACGCTTATCACGGCGGCGCTTTCATGCTCAATGCAAACTTCGGCTTCTATGCGTTTTTTCACCAGCAAGAAAATCCCACGCTGCCGCCCAAGACTCCTGTGACCTTCGATTACAGGACGAAGGATGCTTACGAGTTCTATTTGACGGTTGGGCCGATTGGAAATCTTTCAAAATTGCTCAACGGCAACAGCTCGCTCTTTGACGATCAGATGCACCACGATATTTACGATGACTATTGGAAGGCGCGCAATCTGGCTCCGCACATGAAGAACATTCATTGTGCCGTGCTCACGGTGGGCGGGTGGTTCGACGCCGAAGACTTGCAAGGCCCGTTCAGCACCTTCCACGCCATCGACAAATACAACTCCGGGATCTTCAACGCCCTCGTGGTCGGTCCCTGGGTTCATGGAGGCTGGGGGCATTACGATGGAGAGCATCTGGGCCGTGTGGAGTTCGCGGCAAACACCGGCGATTTTTACCGCAAGAACATTCTGTTCCCATTCTTCGAGCAATATCTGAAAGGTAGTAGCGACGCGAAGCTTCCCAAGGCATACGTGTTTGAAACGGGAACGAATGTTTGGCGGCAGTATTCGGCATGGCCGCCCAAAGAAGCCGAAAAGAAGACTCTTTATCTCCTGGGTGATGGCATGATCTCGTTTGATCCTCCGGAAAACTCAGACCATCAATACGACGAATACGTGAGTGACCCGGCCAAACCCGTACCGTTCGTGAATTATCCGTCGCTCAGCGTTCCACAGGAGTACATGCTCTCGGACCAGCGATTCGCGTCAAGCAGGACTGATGTGCTCGTGTACAAAACTCCCGTCCTAGAGGAAGATGTAACCATCGCCGGGCCAGTTTCGCCTCGTCTCTTCGTTTCGACCAGCGGAACCGATTCCGATTGGGACGTGAAATTGATCGACGTTTATCCCAATGATTATCCCGATAGCAAGTTCGACGCTCCAAAGCCGGAAGAGAAGGATAAGCCGCGCACCGACGTCCCGCCGCCGTCATTCACCATGGCGGGATATGAGCAACTGGTTCGCGGTGAGCCGTTTCGCGGCAAGTTCCGGCACAGCTTCGAAAAGCCGGAGCCGTTCACGCCCGGCAAGATCGAGGAAATCAATTTCACTATGCAGGACATTAACCACACCTTCCGCCGCGGCCACCGAATTATGGTGCAGATTCAGAGTTCGTGGTTCCCGCTGACCGATCGCAACCCGCAAACCTTCCTGGATATTCCGTGGGCGAAGCCGTCGGATTTCGTAAAGGCGACAGAGCGCGTCTATCACACGAAAGATCGGCCGTCGGGAATCGTGGTGGGAGTGATCACGACAGACGAGGCGCCCGAAGAAAACAGGTAGAGTACACTGCTCCCCGTGGTGGCAGAATTATATTTGCCTCCGCCGGCAGGACAACGTTTTCAGGTCAGAAATGAGGATGCTTGGGGAGTGGCTTAGATTGAAATTCGAAGCTAGGAGGGCTCGAACGTCAGTGGATTTCATGGAACTGGGTCAGCTAAGATAAATTCCCAGGCCGGGATGGCGGAACTGGCAGACGCAGCGGACTCAAAATCCTATATAAAATCTCAGTCTTGTCCATATCTCACTGAGACAAATAAATTTATTGACAACATGCAAGTTTGGCGATAGCTTACACATGTATTACACATTTTCGAGTTCTCGCGCCGCTTCGAACGAGGAACGAAAATGCCAGAACAACACACCATCCTTGGCGGCAAGGTTCACGTCTACAAGCGCCCAAATAGCAGCCTTTGGCAGTGCTCAACCTATTTCGCGGGCAAGAATCGTCGCACCAGCACGAAGGAAGAGAGCCTCTCCAAAGCCAAGGAAATCGCCGAGGACTGGTACCTACAGCTTCGCGGAAAACTCCGCGCTGGCGAGATCAAGAGCGAAAAGACCTTTCG
>JASHQM010000130.1 GCA_030039165.1 Candidatus Sulfotelmatobacter sp.
AGAAAAGAACAGAGGGATTAGGGCAGGTGCGCTTCGGGGAAGTTTCAGCATGTGAGCTCCTGGCGTTTTGAAGGTGACCCGAAATCTTAGTGCGATGTAGGAATGGTGGTCAAATCTGACAATTGGAGAAGCTCAGCGGGCACGTAGCTAAGAAGACCAAGCTATTCGGGCTTCGCTCTTCCCTTCCCAGGCAGGCCCGCCGGATTCTCATGCGTGCGTTCGCGGAATTGGCCGCGCATGCCCGAGGCCAGCGTTACGCTCGATTCGCCGAAGCGGTCGCGCAGCCGGTCGGCCACGTTCAGCGCATTTTTCCATTTCTGCCGCTGTGCTGTTTCGAGGAGATTCAGCTGCGGGACGGAATCTTCGAATGACGAAGCGTGAACACCCAGCAGGCGAATCTTGCCTTCTCGCTGCCAGTTTTTGCGGAAAAGCGCGCGTATCTGCTCGAAGATTTCGCCATCGAGTTGCGTGGGTACGGGCAGCGTGTGGGCGCGGGTGATCGTGGTGAAATCCTTGTAGCGCAGCTTGAGTTGGAGCGTTCGGGCATGGAAGTTCGCTTCACGCAGGCGCCGGCCAACCATTTCCGAAAGCCGCATGAGCGTGGCTTCCAGATAAGTTGCATCCGCCGTGTCTTCGTTAAATGTGTGCTCGTGGCTGATGGACTTAGCCGCTTCGTGCGCGCCGACTTCGGAATCGAACCACCCGCCCGCATCTTCGCCGCGGGCTTTGCCGGCCAGAGCCAGCCCCCACTTTCCGAACCGCTCTTCTAATTCGCATTCTTCCAGCCGCGCAAGGTCGCCAACTTTTTTGATACCTAGCTCGTGCAGATGCTTCTCCATCACTTTGCCGACCCCCGGTATTTCCCGGACGTCGAGCGGCGAAAGGAATTTGGCTTCTTCCCCAGGGACGATCCACAGCAGACCGTTGGGTTTGGCCTGCGCCGAGGACACCTTGGCAATCAACCGTGATGAGCCGATTCCGATCGAGCAGTTCAACAGCGTCTCTTCTTTCATGCGCTGATGCAGCTTGTGGGCGGCCTTTAGTGGTGGTCCGTGCAGGCGGGCAGTTCCAGTCATGTCGAGATAGGCTTCGTCGATCGAGGCCATCTCTACCTGCGGCGAGAAGGCAGTTAGCACTTTGTAGACTTTTTCCGAGCACTCCCGGTAGCGCTCGGGATGTCCATCAACAAAAATGGCATGGGGACAATGCTTCGCGGCGGTGCGCAGCGGCATGGCGGAGTGAACCCCAAATTTTCGTGCCTCATACGACGCCGCCGAAACCACGCCGCGCTCGTTGCGCTGCCCGCCGACCACAACCGCTTTTCCTTTCAGCGAGGGATCGGAGAGTTCTTCCACGGAGACGAAAAACGCGTCCATATCGACGTGGAAGATAGTACGCGGAAAGGCGGAAATGGTAGAAGCCGCGGCCATGCTATGCGAATTTTAGCAGCGCCCCGGACTGAGGCGGCAAGCTGTTAGGGCCACTAGTACAAGGTCGAAATACGCGAATGCGCGTTGCGGCATGAAGAATCTGTCCCAAGGGACTACAACCACAGGGAGCTACAGCCAGGCGCGGCAACGGTAATAGATTAGTTGCCGAGATGAACTCGTCGAACCGGACTACCACCGGCCAATTCTCAATACCGCGACGGGGCTATCTTCAGCTTGGAAGAGGGAACTTGGTTTTCCTCCTACTCGCCATTGCCGCACTAACCGGCTGCGGATCATCGCCCTCGCCTTCAGAAAAAAACGTTGCTCCGGCGATCACTTCCTTTGCGGCAAATCCGAGCGGGGTAAGTTCCGGTGCAAGCAGCACTCTCAGCTGGGTGACGACCGGCGCAGCCAGCGTCGCCATCACGCCAGGAACATTCACGTCTTCATCCGCGAGTGGCTCCACAAGCGTGACCCCGACAGCAACCACTACCTACACCCTGACGGCGACCAATGCCAGCGGCTCGACTGAAGCTACGCTCACCGTTACTGTGGGCTCCGCAATCAAACCGGTCATCAATTCATTCGCGGCGAGCCCCGCAAGCATAACTTCCGGCGCAAGCAGCACGCTGAATTGGTCCACGACGGGCGCAACGTCTATCACCATCACACCCGGAACATACACATCTAAGTCCGCGAATGGTTCCACGAGCGTGAGCCCTACATCTACCACCACGTATACATTGACCGCGGCCAACGCTGCCGGTGTCGCCACAGCTACGGCGATGGTTACTGTAACTGCGGCTGGAGGTCCACTCACGATCGAAACAACGTCGTGCCCGGGTGGAACGCAAGGCGCCGGATATGCAGGCTGCACAATCGTCGCCAGCGGCGGCGTTCCTCCATATACCTATTCCGTCAGCACCAGCGACAGTTTTCCTCCACTTCCCGAGGGTATGTCACTTAATGCAGGCACGGGCGCCATTACCAGCCCGCTGATTGGCGGTCAGGGGACCTACTCACCGGAATTGATCGTGACAGACTCGACCAGCAAGCAGGCGACTCAACAGATCAGTTTCGCCATCAACGGGAGCAATGCATTTCTCGCAAGCATCTTTCCGTCAACTTCCATCTTCCATCACCGCGTCGACGAGGCGACTACAAGCCTGCCTGTCGACACATCTCCTGCGGCGCCGATCTACAGTGGCTATCAGTCATCGACCGTCAAGCCATTCTTCGGCAACAATTC
>JASHQM010000014.1 GCA_030039165.1 Candidatus Sulfotelmatobacter sp.
CAAGGTCCCAAGCCTCATCTGGCTTGATATTGTCGGCGAAAGACGGCATGGGCGTGCCATCCAGGCCGGTCATGAAGATCTTGTAGATATCGCGATCGGTGTCGCCGCATTTCGGGCGCGAACCTTCGGTGAAGTTAAAGGGCGCGATCGGGCGGCCAAGATCGTCTTGCAGAGTAGAGGCCGAAGGACCGTTGGCCATGCCCTGCACACCATGGCACTTCCAGCACTGTACGCGGGCAAAGACTTCGCGTCCATTCTTGATGCGCTCCGCAGTCACTTCCGGCTCGGGAGGGATTGTAATAGGCGTTCCAGGTTTTTCGGTCACAAAACGCGGCGAAAAGTGCTTAATGTAGGCCACCAGGTTCGCACGTTGATACTTGGTGAACTGGCTCCACTGCGGCATGGCGGAACGGTCCAGACCGCGGGCAATGGTGTCGAAAAGATCCTCGTCCGTAGGCAGCGTGCCCGTGGGAGTGGATCGGCACTTGAACACGCCTAATTGGAAGTCCCGCGGTTTCGGCCACATCGGCGGATCGAGCCACTGCGCGACTTCTCCATTTCCATCCCCCAGTTCGCCATGACAACTCACGCAATAGCGCCGGTAGTCGTAGGCGGCGTCATGTACATGTCCGGTGTAGCCGCCGATATGGCTTTCCATGTTGTCGCGGGAAGCTATATCTTCCGTCGAAAGTTGTGCCCTTGAAGCCAGCGGCAACATGAAAAATGCTGCCGCGCCCAATGCCAGCATCCACATTTGCAATCTTGTCCGCATGTCTATCCCTCTCATACGTCTCAAGAAATCGATGTTTAGAAATCGAAGTCAAACGCGAGCATGAACTCGCTGTTGGTGGTGCTTGTCGAAAGACCCGTAACCGGAGAAGTCGGCCCCGTGCCGTTTTGATGGAATAGCGTGTATTCCGCCTGCACCGCCATGCCGGCCCTGTTGGTCATGAACGGGTTCCAACGTATGAGCCAGTTATAGTTGTTGATGTTTCCCAGGTTTGACGGGGATGGCCCCGTGGCTCCAGTCGGGTTGACACCCAGGAATCCTGGACCATCAGCTTGCCGCGACATTTTTTCCAATTCATAGTCGCCAATAGCGATCAGTTGCGGAGTGAAAACGTAGCGGGCCTCAAAAGTGACTCCGTTCCAGGTTGGTCCTTGCGCTCCGACCGGAAGGGTTGTTCCGGGCGTGTTGTTCGGCGGGCAGCCATTAGGAGGTGCGGCCGTGCAGGTTACGCCTCCGTCGCCGTCTGTGGCGACCGCGTTGCCATAACCCTGGCCAAACCAAGCATTGTCTTCACCATGTTGGGTGACGATGTTCAGGTCGAAGTGAGGTCCAAAGTAGAGCTGCCCAGTAAAGCCGAGGCGATAGTAGCTGTGATTGCCAATGCCCGAGCCCGGAATCGGCACGCCGCCATTTTGGGTTCGGTAGTAGGTTGCAGCCTGGCCGACCATGGCATAGGCGCCCAGCCGCTGCACGTCCCATTTCCCAGTGTCAATGGCCTGATCAAATGTGAAAAAGCCAGCGTAGCAGTTGGAGCACAGCGTCAGGTTTTCGTTGCCATCGACTGCGCTGAGCAGAGCCGCCGATACTCGCGTTCGATCATCCCACGAGTGGCCCAGGTACTCCATCCCCAATTGGTTGTCGCCCAGTTGCCCGAAAATGTTTCCGTCGGCGACCGGAATGAAGTGGTAGGTCTGGTAGATGCCACCCTCCGCTGTCAGCCCCACCGCACGCTTCTCCGAAAGCAGGTTGTTGAGCTCGAACCGGCCCACTTTCACGTTGAGCCAGGGGCTGCCGAGAAGGTTATCGAAACGCGCCATTACCGTCTCAAAATGGAAGGCCGCAGTGGAATCAGAGGAAGGCAGCACATAGAACGAAATGTTTTTCTCCAGCGTGCCGCCAGTATGGAAATCGAGACCGCTGAGATCGAATCCGGAGGACTCAATGCTTTGGATAGCGCCGTTGGGAGTAATGGTGACACCTGAGGAAGAAACCGCGTAAGTATCCACATCGCTATTCGCAGCGTACCGGTGCCAAACGGGTGTGATACGGAACGTGACCGGCCAATACGATGGGTTCTGCCAGATCGGGGCATCGCGGTCGTTCATGATCTGGTAGCCGTTGTCGCGGAACTTCAGCCCAAAGTTGTTGAGAATGGGCCAGGTTTCATGACAGGCAGAACAACGCAAGCCATACTTGCGAGCGAACGCGGGGAGGGCATTGGCTCGCTGGCTGCAGACCAGCGCTACGAACGTTAGAACGAAGGTGACGGCAAACAGCGATTGCGCGGAGTGAAATGCTTTGCGAAGACGGAAACGACTAGCGTCCATGACCGAACTCCTCGGCAAAGAATCAAATCCATGAGCTGTTATGTTGGGGGCCGTGCTCCCACAAAGCACGGGTGAATCGGACAGCCAGCAGCAATCTGCTGGCGGCAGACTAACTGAAAATAGGTCGTACCACCGTACCGGGGTGGAATCCTACTACCCGCGACGGTAAAAGTTCAAGGGGGATTTGACATTTTTTTTACAATGTCATTCCTTGGCGCATCCTCTCCGTCTTAGAGTCTTGCGGTAAACCACGGCACAGGGTTGACAGTCTTGCGCTGCGGGATGAAACTCTCATGAGTCGCGCAAATGGAGAGTCGAGTGTACTGCGCTGTATCGGACCGAATTGATCGCCTCGCGCCCCCTGGACAACATATCGCATTGTGTTTGCTGGTGCTGCTTTCGGCGGTATTTCCTGCCACCGGCCGCGAAAAAAATAAAATGGTCTGGGGCGAAGGCCTCTTGGTGGAAATTCCGCAGCCCGAGAGCGAAGTCGAACCGGTCGTGGAAGATGTCGCGCAGAACGGCATTATCCGCGGAACGAAGGAGTACAACAAGGACGAATACGTCGCCGGTGCAAGGGCCGCGCAGTCTTGCAACTTTTTTTACCCGTGGAAGGAAGGCGGCAAGGTTTTCTACAAGGTCCGCGAGAAAGCTCTCGATCCCCGTAACTTCCACGACAGCCAGGATGAGGGTACGCTTGCGGTACGCTACGTGGTAAAGGCAGAGGGCGATAAGAAGACGATCTTGCGCATCGACGCACTCTTCAAAGAGGACGTTCGCGGCATCGTTCACAAGTCCAACGGCTCGGTCGAAAGCGAAGAGTATAAAGACATTCGCGAGCACCTTGATTCCATAGCATTGATGAAAAAGGAGGACGCGGAAGCCAAATCAAGGCGAGAGGCGTTACTCGAGAAAAAGCAGCATCCGGCCACCGAAGGTGATCTGCCGTTCATCGTGGCAGACAGCTCCAGCCGGGGGTCGGAAGGCGTGGCCGGTTCGAGTTCCAAAACCTCGGCATCCGCCTCGAGCGCGGGATTGAACTCTCCCGCTTCCGTTCCGACTTCCACTGAAATCCCGAATCCCCCGCCCACACCTGTGAAACCCGCACCCAGTCAGCCACCGTCCGCCCAAGCGGCGCTTCCGGAAACGACTCCGTCCCAAGCTCAGGTCGTGCAACCTTCACCGGCTCGCTCGGTAGATCCTGTAGCCTCACTAGCTCCGACGGCTCCGGGTCAGACTCTCGAACTGCGCGTCAAGTCGCTGCGGAAGCAGGTCGAGCGCCTGGTAAAATCGCCGGGGGCTCCGCTCAGATCCGCTCCATTCCACACTGCCAGCGCGCTGGCAACTTTATCGACCGGAACGGAAGTTCTGATTGTGATTTCCACACCATACTGGTATGGCGTCGAGACTCACGAAGGCCAGCACGGCTGGATCATGCGCGACGAACTGGAGAATTTGCCATGAGGACGCCGGCACTCCACAGCCGAAGTTATACCCTGCTTGTGTTGGCCGCTTTCGGGGCTTTTCTCTTTGCGAGCGCCATTCGAAGTTCGGGACAAAGCAGCGGATCAGAGCGCACTTTCCCTCAATCGAAGACCGCGGTCGAGAGTGCGCTCAGGCAGATGGAGTCAGCCACGTCGGGCCGTTTGCCGGTTGTGGACGGCTTTGCCACTTCGACCGATCATCCGCTCGAGGCCTATCGTCGGGGCTACTACCAGGCCAAATTTCAGGTGAGCGCGCTGCCCGCCGGTGGTTCGGTCGTGCGTGTGAGCGTGGAAGTGACCGCCTGGTATGCCGATCCAAAATCCGGCGCCTCGGGTTATCAGTTGTTGAAATCCACCGGCCGCCTGGAAGCCGATATGCTCGATCAACTGGCGGACCAACTGGCCGGCAAGAACACGCAAGCCGGCACAAACACTTCCCCAGAGGCCGCCCAGCCATCTTCTGCGCCGGCGGCTAATTCTGCTCTGCAAACGTCGAAGCCACAACAATCCGTCTCAGGGCAAGAGGCTCCACAGGCGACAATTCGGCAGCAATCGGCGAAACAACCGCCCACTCCACAATCGGTTCCCGGAACGGCTGGCACATCGGCAACGTCGACAGCTCCAACGGTTTTGGCTCCGGTTCCTCAGCTTCCCTCGAGCGGCGGGGGCATCTTATCGTCCCTGGCACAAACTTTGGCCGAGCAGCAGAAGGGGAACAAGGCTTCTGCTGACAGCGACGCCAGTCTGCGCGCTGAAGCTGATAGCCTGGAACAGATTCTGAAGAACCAGGCACACCCCAGGAATCTAGTCGCGGTAAAAAAATCGGGAACACCGGTTGTCGATAGCGCCAGCCTGAACGCGAAGACTTTGTTCTTGGCCGACGCCCACGACGAATTCGAGATGCTCGATTTCAATCGCGACTGGGTTCACGTGCGCATCTCGGGGTTATCGCGAGGATGGATCTGGCGCAACAGCCTGGAAATGCCCGACGGCATTGCGGATAGCGATGCACCCGCCAGTCCAGCTCCCGTGGCCGAGGAATTATTCCGCGTGAGCCGGGAAGAGATCGCGCAATTCCCAGGAGATTGGGCGCCCCTGCGGGGTCAAAACACAAAAATCGTTACCGTGGAGAAAATTAACGAGGCGAAAGAGGCAGGTGTTCAGCTCAGACTGGAGTTCGTAAAGTCATTGCTGGAAAAAGACTATGACGAACTGGTGCAGAAGTCAGGGCAACTGGCTGGCATTGTTGTGATATTCGACTCCAGCGACGGGGGAATGGTTGCCGCCACGCTGGCGACACTACGGCAGTGGAAGGCGGGTACCTTATCGGATGCAGCGCTGTGGCATCAGTGTTTTTTTGATCCCCCCGAAACCTTTAATGCATCTACAGTTTCGCCCAGCCAGTGATCGAATTGCGGAGTTTTGGACTTGACTTTCGCCCAGCGTCAGAGTACGTATGAAAGCCTCGAATCCTTTTTGGGCGGTCTTGTGGGGACCGCTCCCCGGCTATTTTTGAGAAACGAACAGTTGTGAACTGCGGTCCGACAATCACACCACCGATCTCATGAGCGCAATCACCCGACCCTTGGATTTACTCCAACAGCATGCTGGCACTGTTTTGCGCGACTACGCGGAACTGACGAAGTTGCGCGTGACCACGCTGATTGTGATGACCGCATGGTGCGGCTACTATTTTGGAGCACAAAAAGCTGGCTTGTCTTCGGTTTCCTGGGGACTTTTCCACGCCCTGCTGGGAATTGCGCTGGTATCCAGTGGAACGGCGGCGCTGAATGAAGTGATGGAAAGAGAAGTCGATGGGCATATGCGGCGCACCGCGCAGCGCCCGCTGCCTGCCGGACGCATGAGTCTGCTTCATGCCACGGTCGTAGGCTTGCTCGCTACTTTAGGGGGTGCCCTTTATCTGGCGGTCTTCACCAATCCTCTCACCGGTTTGCTGACCTTTCTCACCTCCGCCATTTATCTCGCAGCTTATACGCCGCTAAAGCGAGTTTCGCCAATCTGCACATTTGTGGGCGCTTTCCCCGGCGCAATGCCCGGGGTTTTGGGTTGGACAGCGGCCCGCGGCCGGCTGGAATGGGGCACGCTGATTTTGTTTGCCATTCTCTTTGTGTGGCAATTTCCGCACTTTTTCTCCATCGCGTGGCTTTACCGTGAAGACTATGCGCAGGGTGGCATTCGCATGTTGCCCGTGGTAGAGCAGGATGGCCGTTCCACCGCGCGGCGCATCGTAGCTTACTCATTGATTCTCATTCCACTCAGCGCTCTACCTGGCGTTTTCGGAATGGCGGGAAGAATCTATCTGGTAGGAGCGCTGGTTCTAAGCGTTGGGTTGTTCTGCTTCGGGGCGCGGCTCGCGTTCGCTCATTTGCCGCTAAACAGTCCGCGTTCGAAGATGTTGGCTCGCCACGTACTGCAGGCTACCGTTGTCTACCTGCCTCTGTTGTTTGCTTTGATGATGGGCAATGCAATGCGCCCATGAGATACCCTGCTCCGGCTGTGTTCTTAAATTTCTCGTCTCTTGAATACTTGTCCCCGGCAACGTCCTTTGCCGCGCGGGAACTACTGCGCCACGCAGGTGCGGTCCTCCTATTGAATTGAGCTGGCGACCTGCGAGAACACGTTACTGGCGTTCGAGCCGATCAGTTGCACGGTACCGACCACGATGACCAGCACGACAGCCAGCATCATGGCGTACTCCGCGACATCCTGCCCTTCTTCGCTTGACCAGAGTTGTTTATAAAGGCGTTTCATGATTTTTCCTCAGTCATAGTGCAGCATGAGACTGCGCTTTCGTCCCTACCTGCGGAGAGGCAAAAAAACTCAAGCTGTGTTGCTCGCTCTCCTGCGAAACCGCCCGCACGCCGATCTGGTATTCCTTGGTTCCCTCCAACCGCTTTGTCCATACCACGGTGAATTCCATGCGGCGCTGGCGATAACAAATCGTCAACCTGTCGAGCGCTTTAAGTTCGTGATGAATTGCGCCTAGCTTCACGCCGCCAGGGGTAAAGTCCAGCGTGTGGGCCAACTCCTCAAATGCAGCACCCGAACTGTCTTTGCCGCGAACACGTACCGGCAGCACCGCCGGAAGCCGGTCCTGACGGCGGCGATTTTCTTTGACACCCGGCAAAGCCATTCTGTTCAGCCCATAAGTAGTTTGCGGCACCATGGAAAATAGCGGAATAGCTCCGATGTGCGAGGCACGAAGGTAACCGGCGGATTTCTAACCATTTGCGAGATGCTGGCAACAGCTTGTTATCGCATTGGGAAATGGCCCGCGGATGTCGATAATTTCCGGGCGCCTAAGGTCTTCTCCGGCGTAAACTGAGTCAATCGCGCCCGCATCCAACCGACTAATGCGACGCAAACCGATTCCCCGAATTTTCGTGGGCGGTCTGGTGCTTCCCGCTTGCGCTCTAGTCTTCGTTTGCCCGGCGCTTGCGCAGAGCGTAAGCGCCTTCGGCGCCTCGGCCTCAGTTGTAAAAGCGCCTCTGTCGGCCGAGCAAGTCGCGAAGAAGTTAGAGGAGCGCGATGACCAGCGCGCGGCCTCCCTGGCGCAACTTAAGGCAACTCGCATTTATCGCGTGAAGTATTACGGCTTGTGGGGTAACCGCGACGCCGAACTGGTGGCGCAGGTGACGTATCGCGCTCCTGATTACAAACAGTTCACGGTCGTATCTCAGAGCGGTTCCCGGTTCATCATCGATCACGTCCTCAAGAGATTGATGCAAAGCGAGCAGGAATATCTGGACGACAACAACGATGGTCACAGCAGCGCCCTGAACACTACGAACTATAATTTCGCGCTCGCGGGATACGAAACTACTCCGCAAGGAGCCCAATACGTTCTCGACGTTACGCCAAAGACTTCGAATAGATTCTTATATCGTGGCAAAATCTGGGTGGACGCCAAAGACTTTGCGGTGGCACGCATTCAAGGGGAGCCGGAACATAATCCCTCGATCTGGATCCGAAAAACCGAGATCGACCATCGCTATTCCAAAGTGGATGGCTTCTGGCTTCCTGCCGTAGACCACAGCCAGAGCTTCATACGCATGGGCGGCCGGGCGGACTTATCTATCGAGTACAAAGACTACACAATCACGAAAGCTGCGCCGATTGCCGGATATGAGGGCCCGGGTTCGGCCGCAAAATAAGGGCGCTGTCGCTTCTCAGCCGCATGCCGCCAAGCCTTCCGCCTCGCCTGCCTCACACCGCAGACTCTGAAAAATGTATATTGTCAATTGCCCTCGATGAAGGCGAAAACTAACAGCTGCGTATCACATTGATCGGGATCATTCTCTATTTCGTACTTGTCATCGCTGTCGCAGGCACACTCTCCTCGGCTGTTTTCCTGTGCCTGGTAGTTGCCGGCATCGTTCATTTCAAAACCGAAGTGCGCAGACAGCACCGGTCTATTCCGAGTGATGCGCATCTGCCTTCAGTCTCGGTGCTCAAACCTGTCCACGGCCTGGAAGCGCAGCTGGAAAGAAACATCGAGAGCTTCTTTCAGCAGGATTATCCCCACTACGAACTCCTCTTTGCGGCAGACGAAGCCAGCGACGCGGCGCTCGAAGTTGTGCGTGGGGTTGCAGCGCGACACCCGCACATTCCCAGCCGCGTGCTGGTAACCGGAACGCCATGGCCCAATCCGGTGGTTTATTCCTTTCACTGCATGGCAGAGGCTGCCCAACATGACATCCTGGTCACCACCGACAGCGATGTGGAAGTCGATCCGGCATATCTCCGAGAAGTGGTTGCGCCATTGCTTGATCCGCAGGTTGGCATGGTTACCTGCATCTATCGCGGCAAGAATGCCGCGGGATTTTTTTCCGGCCTGACGGCCATCGGGATGTCGGTGGAAATGACGGCCGGAGTGCTGGTTGCAAATCTGCTCGAAGGAATAAAGTTCGGACTCGGCCCAACAACAGTTGTACGCAAGGATGCACTGGCAAGCATCGGCGGCTACACGGCGCTGCGCGACTACATCGCTTATGACTTTGCCATCGGAAATCTGATCGCGAAGGCCGGATACCGCGTCGTGCTCTCGGGGCATGTTATCGATCACGTTGTGAATCAGAAATCTTTTCGTCGCATGTGGCAGAACCAGTTACGCTGGGCGCAAACCACGCGCCATTCGCGACCCAAGGGACATTTCGGGAGCGGATTGATTTTTGCCATGCCCTATGGCGTGCTGGGATTTCTGGCGGCCGCAGGATTGGGGCGTTGGGGAATCGCGGTTGCATTCCTGGCCATCGCTGTGCTGAACCGGTTGGCCGAAAGCTGGCTGGTGGGTTGGATGGTGGTTCGCGATCCGCAGATTCAGACCGCGCCATGGCTGTATCCGCTGCGCGATCTGCTGGGATTCGCGGTCTGGTTCGCGAGTTACCTGAACCTGCGTTATGAATGGCGCGACAGCCGCTTTGAATTGAAGGGGACGCGCATCGCCATGCGTCAGAGTTCATCGGATAGCAGCCAAGGCAGTTAAGCATTCTGGTCACGGCCTTGCGAACTTTCGCCCGAGGGTCGCGGTCTTTCCGCAACCAGCAGACAGGGAGATTCCATTGCGCGTCTTCGTCACCGGCGCAGCCGGTTTTATCGGAAGTCACATGGTCGACCACCTGCTCGCGCGCGGGCACAGCGTGGTTGGCTTCGATAATTTCTCGACGGGACAGCGAGCTTTCTTGCAGCGGGCGATGAATCAGCCTCAATTTACTTTGCACGAAGGCGATCTGCTCGATCGTGCAACTTTGACGCCAGCGATAGAGGGCTCGGAACTTGTGATTCACTTTGCCGCCAATGCCGACGTAAGATTTGGCACACAGCATCCCCGCAAGGATCTCGATCAGAACACGATCGCAACCTGGAATGTGCTCGAGGCCATGCGCGAGCATAGTTGCGGGCGCATCGCTTTCTCTTCGACGGGATCGGTTTACGGCGAGCCGAAAATTTTTCCGACGCCTGAAACCTGCCCTTTTCCGGTGCAAACGTCGCTCTACGGCGCCTCCAAGTTGGCCGCAGAGGGCTTGATTCAAGCTTATTGTGAAGGATTCGGAATGCAAGGCTATATTTTTCGCTTTGTTTCCATCCTCGGCGAGCGTTATTGGCACGGTCATGTGTTCGATTTTTACCAACAGCTTGCCGAGCATCCCAATCGCCTGCATGTGCTTGGCGACGGCCACCAGCGCAAGTCGTACTTGTATGTCCACGATTGCCTTGATGCGATTTTCGTCGCTCTTGATCGGGCGAATGAGAAAGTGAATGTTTTCAATCTCGGTACAGACGAGTATTGCGAAGTCAACGATTCCATCCGCTGGATTTGCGAGCATCTCGGTCTCAGTCCCACACTTACATATTCAGGAGGCGAGCGCGGCTGGATCGGCGATAGTCCTTTTATCCTTTTGGATTGTTCGCGCATTCGCGCCCTGGGCTGGCGGCCGCGATTGACGATCCGGGAAGCGGTGCTGGCTACGCTCAAATATGTAAGCTTGGGGCGCTAACCCGGAACCAGCTATACTCCCATCACCATGAACTCACGATTGAGCCGACGGTTGGTTAGTTTTTCTTCGATCTGGGCTTGCGTTTTCGCCATTTGCCCCTCTCTGCTTTCGCAGGATAAGCCTGCATCTTCGCATGCCGTGGACGTACTTAATTCGATGCCGCACACCAAGAGAATCGGCCAGGTTGCGCTTTCGCCAGATGGAACTCTGGTCGCATATTTTGCAGATCGAAAGCTTACGATCACTGCTGTAGATGGGGACTCTTCACACGTTGTCTCGGTGGAGGGTAATCTTCCGCTGCGCGACGCGGCCTGGTCTGCGGATAGCAAACAGATTGTTTTCGTTGCCGACGTTGATGGCGAATCCCCTGCCGCGCAGGTGTGGACCGCAGCCAGTGATGGCAGCGCGCTGGTAAAACATGCCGCACTCAAGGGCTACGTCGAAATGCCACGCTTTTCTCCCGACGGGTCGAAGCTCGCAATTCTTTTTATCGAAGGCATTCCTCGCATTGCTGGTCCGCTGCAACCGATGACGCCGTTGGCGGGGGTAGTCAACGATCAAGTTTACGAACAAAGAATCGCAACCATCGATCTGGGCAATGATCACTGGTCCCAGGTCTCGGCGCCTGACATGTACGTCTACGAATATGAGTGGACACCCGACGGAAAAGCATGGGCGGCAATCGCGGCGCATGGAGCGGGCGACGCTAACTGGTACATCGCGCGGCTTTACCGCATCAATGCCGAAAACGGCGAGATGCGCGAAATTTACAAGCCCAAACTGCAGATCGCCGGCGCTCGCGTGTCGCCCGACGGAAAGTCCGTTGCGTTCATCGAAGGATTAATGAGCGATGAAGGTTCGACCGGCGGCGAGATTTTTGTGGTTCCAATCAACGGAGGCACGAGGAGCGATCTTACGCCGAATATTTCTTCATCCCCTTCAGCTCTGGCCTGGACCGCTTCTGACCGCATCGTATTTGCCGAGAATGTCGACGGCAGCTCGGGCTTCGGCAGCATCGATACGGCAAGCCGCAAAGTTGAGACGCTTTGGACGGGCGATGACGCAGCCCTACCCTACGGTTCCTTCTGGATTTCGAACGGCGTGTCGTCGGGAGGCACGACTGTTACAGCCATATCCCGGCAATCGGCGAGCACGCCTTCGGAAATCTGGGCGGGTGCCATTGGCAAGTGGAATCAGATCACCCATCTCAACGAAGGAATCAAGCCGACCTGGGGCGAAATGCGCAAAGTGCATTGGATGAACCGCTCCGAGCGAATTCAAGGCTGGCTGATGATGCCCAAGGAAGTCGTCCCGGGCAGGAAATATCCGCTCATCGTCAACGTACACGGCGGACCTTCAGCCGCGTGCATGTCGCGCTGGGATGAGCGTGGTATGGGTTCAGAATCCGTAATGGGATACTTTGCCCTTTGCCCCAATCCCCGCGGCAGCTATGGACAGGGAGAAAAGTTCACTCAGGCCAACGTCAAAGATTTCGGCGGCGGCGATTTTCGCGACATTATGGCTGGAGTCGATGCGATTTCGAAGGAATATCCCATCGATACTGGGCGCCTCGGCATCCGCGGGCACAGTTATGGCGGATATATGACCATGTGGGCGGAAACACAAACGACTCGATTTGCCGCCGCGGTCGCAGGGGCGGGACTTTCCGATTGGCTGAGCTATTACGGACTCAACGACATCGACCAATGGATGATTCCGTTCTTTGGTGCTTCTGTGTATGACGATCCCGCAGTCTATGCCAAGAGCGATCCCATGCATTTCGTAAAAGCGGTCAAGACGCCCACCCTGATTCTCGTCGGTGACCGCGATGGTGAGGTTCCCATGGAGCAGTCAGTGGAGTGGTGGCACGCGCTCGAGGCTCTGCGCGTGCCTACGACGCTGGTCGTTTATCCGAATGAAGGCCACGCCATCATGAAACCCGCCGACTCGCGGGACTACACGCAGCGCTCGCTGGAATGGTTCGAGGAATGGTTCGCCAAGGCTCCGGGAGCGCCTGCCACCGCGAGCTCCGCTGCCGAATCTTCAGCGCCACAGCGGCAAACGGTGCCTTAGTCAATCGCCGCTGTTCGATAGGCTCGGATTTGTTAACGCCGTGTTACCCTCGCGTTAAACTTCGATTACAGACTGGCAAGCCTTTCGCGTTTCGTCCGATTCTCACGCTATTCTTGAGTATTGCCAGGCTCGCCTCGAGTCGAGCCATCGTTATGCCTGCCGCAAAAGCAATCAAGCGCCGCCGGAAGCTTGCACGCCCGGTTGCAAAACCGAAAACGATCGCGCTGCTGACTCAGGCTGCGAAGCCGATGGAAGCAACAGTATTGCCCGGGGCTATGAGGTTAGGGCAGCGTGTAGCTCCATCGATCCTGCTTGCTCTGATTACCTTTGCCCTTTATTACCCGGTGATTCATCATCCTTTCTCAAATTACGACGACGCAGAATACATAACTGATAACGTCAACATTCATCAAGGAATCACTCTGGCCACGGTGCGCTGGGCGTTGACGTCAACCCAGCATGCCAACTGGCATCCCGTGACCTGGATTTCTCACGCACTCGATTGGCAGATCTTCGGCGCAGCGGCCACAGGACCCCATTTCACGAACCTGGTTTTCCACGTATGCAATGTGATTCTCCTGTTTTTGTTTCTCGTGACCGTGACGCGATCGACCGTTCGAAGCCTGCTAGTGGCTGCGCTGTTTGCCCTGCATCCCATCGAAGTTGAAAGCGTCGCCTGGATCGCTGAGCGCAAGAACGTGCTGTGCACGTTTTTCTTTTTTCTGGCTCTGATTAGTTATGCGTGGTACGCACGCAGGCCGAAGCTTGGCCGCTACTTGCTCGTGGCTGCGCTCTTCGCTCTTGCACTCGCAGCCAAGCCGATGGTGGTGACTTTTCCTTTTGTGCTGCTGTTGATGGATTACTGGCCATTGCAACGGATCCAAGGCTGGATTAAACCGTCTTCGAACTTCGGCGCGCCACAGATCGCGCCATGGAAACTGGCAGTGGAAAAACTACCGCTTCTTGCCCTTAGCGCCGGCGATTGCCTGCTGACTGTGTTTGCGCAGCAGAGAATGCACGCGATAAGAGCTGGGGTTGCGTATCCATTGTGGTTGCGCGTGGAAAATGCCATCTTCTCTTACGCCGTCTATTTGTGGAAGGCGGTCTGGCCGGTGCGACTCGCGGTTTTGTATCCCTACCCCGCGGGCGGAATTTCTGCGCTGCGGCTAATTGCGTCAATTCTTGTGCTGATCGCGATCAGCGTTTGGGTCTGGCGCGGACGCAACCGGCGGCCGTACCTGCTGGCAGGATGGCTATGGTTTCTCGGGACGTTGGTGCCTGTGATCGGGCTGGTCCAGGTCGGCGAGCAAGGAATGGCCGATCGCTATGCATATCTGCCGCTCATCGGAATTTTCATGATGGTGGCATGGGCAGGCTGCGAACTGGCGGAGAGGGGCGGTCATAAAGCGCGCTGGACTGCGGGAATCGCGGCCGTAGTAGTTCTGATAGCTCTTGCCGCCCTCACGTGGCGGCAGGTCGGCTTCTGGCAGAGCAATTACGGCCTCTGGGCTCACACCGCAGCTATCACCGAGAATAACGTCGCCGCCGAGGATGTAGCAGGATCCGAACTGCTGTTAGCGGCCATGAATCGAGGAATTTACTACTCGAGCGCGGCGCAGGTGCATTTTCAGCGTGCAATCAAAATGAACCCTCACGATAGCGAAGCGCTGATGAACATCGGTTCTGACATCCAGATACACGGGCATCCGACTGAAGCCCTGGAGAAGTATAAACTGGCGCTGCAATACGCGGACCACGACTATCTGCGATCGAAGATACTCAGCGATATTGGGTCTGCTTACGAAGCATTGGGCGATTTCATGACGGCACGCGAATACTTTCAAAAAGGCCTGGAGATCCGGCATCCCGGTCTGGACGACAGTGCGTTCCTCGGTTATGCGCGGACCTTCACGGACGAGAAAATCGCGAACCTCCTGGAGACTCTGAAAGCACACCCCAGCGCGGGCGGCTACTTGCAGTTGGCTCAGTTGCAGGATGAAGGCGGATACACAGCCGCGGCGCGTTCGTCTTATCAAAGGGCTATTGAAATGGATCCTAGCCTGGAAGCGGCCCGGAACGCTCTGGCGCGCGATGCCCAGCGCAAGCCGTAACGATCCAAGCGAAATAGTCTATCAAGGCGCAGAGGATGCGAATGAGTGCAAAAAACGCTTGGCGGAGACGTTATTTTCCCCCCCCTACCGCGGCCTTACATTTCGCATACAGCTCCAGCAGATGGGCGGCGTATTCGTCGGGCTTCGAGGCGGCGGCGCCTCCTGTAAATCCCGCCCCGCTGCCTCCCGACGTCCTGCCATAGCCAGTTGTCATGGCGATGAATTTCATGAGATCGAGCGCGATATCCTCGTCGCGGCGCGCGCTCGAATGCACCACTGGGCCTTCTTCCATGAGTCCTTCTCCTGAACCGGAAATATAAGGAATGTGTTCTTCGTCTTCCATGCAGTTGCGATGCCCTGCTCACGATGATAGCAGCTTGCAGCGACGGGGTTCGACAGCCGGTGGGAATGGAAAAATGAATGTTGCTATCGTGCCACTTCGCTCATCAAGGCCATCACATTGTTCTCCGAGTCGCGAAAAAATGTCATCCAGAGGTCGTGCATCGGCATTTTCGCGATCACGTGTGGCTCGTCTTCGAAGTGGACGCCGCTTTCCTTCAGCTTGGCGTATGCCCCCTGAATATCGGGAACGGAAAAGTAAAGGATCGAACTGGTGTGGTCGAACTCCGGCTTTTCAGGCCGGTCCAGCATAAGCCGCACTCCCCCGCAATCGAAAAACGCCAAGCCCGGCGGCGCTTTGAACAACAACTTGAGCCCTAAAGTCTTGTGATAGAAGTCGGCAGCCCGGTCTACATTCTTTACGTTGACGGCGATTTGCCCCAGGCGGGTTATGCCAATTTCGTTTGCAGTGGTTGAACTCATGTCAGTCTGCCCTCACGGCTCAATCTCGCAAGACCTCGGCAAATACATCGTGGTCAACGTTCCCGCCTGTGAATACAAGGCCCACGCGTTTGCCGCGCAGGCTTTCCTTTTCGTTCAAAGCAGCTGCCAAACCTATCGCACCGGCTCCTTCCACGACGTTATGCGTATCGCTAAAACAGACCTTCATAGCACGCCGCATGTCATCCTCGCTGACCCGCACGAAATGATCGACATTTTTCCAAATAATCTCGAGCGAGGCATCAACCGGCACGCTGCAAGCGACGCCGTCGCCAAGCTGAGTGCTAACCGGAGCTGAGATTCTTCGTCCCGCCTCGAACGACAGCGCGTACGCGGGAGCGCCCTCAGCCACCACGCCAACGATTTTGGCCTTGCGATTCATTGCATTGCGCACGACAGCGCAGGAGCAAATGCCCGATCCCTGCCCCACGGGAACGTACACCACGTCAAGCTCCGGCGCGGCAGAAAGGAATTCGAGCCAGTAAGTAGCCACGCCCTTCACGATGTCGGGATGGAACGGAGGCACGAGATGCCATCCGTGCCTCTCGGCAAGTTTTTCCGCATGTTCTTTCGATTCCTGATAATGGCTGCCGAATTCAATCAGTTCGGCACCCTGCGCGCGCATGGCGGCATTTTTCTCCTTGCTGTTTCCGAGTGGAACCACGACATGGGCGGGCACACCGAACCGCCGCGCCGCCAGCGCAACGGATTGCCCATGGTTCCCGCGCGTGGCAGTCACCAGTCCGGTTGTTTTGTTCGGTTTGCTGAATAACTCGGCAGCGTAGACTACGGCCGTGCGCGCTTTGAACGCTCCAATTGGCGTGTGATTCTCATGCTTCACCCAGACTTCCGTTCCCAGCCTTTCGCAAAGCAACGGCCAGACGATCTGCGGCGTCGGCTGCATCATCGAGTACACCAGATTTGCGGCCTGTCTTATTTCATCCAGCTTTGGCAGCGATGAAGTCTCAGCTTGTGCGGTAATCATAAGTTGCTCTCCGTTGCGATGACGCCGTTGGAACCTTGTAATGTCATTCCGAACAGATCCGAAGGATCTGTAAGGAACCTGCTTTCTCGCCCGGATCGTTATTTCTGTTTCGGCGACGGCTTTTCTTCCTCTTCTCCGGTAGGAGGCTCAACGCCGAAACTCGTCTTCCAGAACTCCTGTACAGCGGGCGGCAATTTCTGCATGTGCGAGAGGAAGCCAGCCAGCTTCCACATGTCCTGTTCGCTCAAGTTCTTGTCCCAGGCCGGCATCCCGGTGTAACGAACACCTGTACGGATCGTGAAAAACGTGTGCCATTCGGGGTCATCCGGTGGATGCGCCACCAGATTCGGCGCCGGTGGATAAAACGACGTACCCAGATTCGCGGGTTTGCGGTCGAGTCCTCCATGGCAGAGCGCGCAATTCATGGTGTAAATCTTCATCGCGTCTTCGAAGTTCTGATCGGTTGGCGGCACGGGATTGTTGATGTGCGGCGCATGATGCTCCATTGACGCGTCCATAGCGCTATTGGCGAAATGAACTTCCCACTGCGGGGGAGGTACATTGGCAGCGGTTGGAATCTGCCCAAGCATGGCCGCACCGAGAAAACCGAGGATGGTTACTGAAATCGTAACGATAACGCCGAGTATGAACTTGCCCATGAGTCCTCCGGTTCAAGATTGCAAATTACAGCCTCAAAGATTAGAGCAAGTATTGTGGCAGATGGAGCAGGGTAGGCGCTAGTTTTGAGCCGGCTAATTTAGACAAGTACTGTCGAGCTTCGCCGATGGACTCCTCAAGGCCCTTTGCCCACACGGTAATTCAGCGCGGAAAAATCAGTATGCCTTCAGCCTTCTCGCTTCGCGCACAATATCTTCGACTTTCGGCAGATAGTGCTCTTCCTGCGGCGGCGAAAACGGAATTGCCGAATCCAGGCCGGTGATTCGCACGATCGGACCATCGAGATCATCGAAGGCTTCTTCGTTGATAATGGCGGCAATCTCGCCGGCGAGGCCTCCGGTCCGCGAGTGCTCGTGAAGGATGATTACTTTGTTCGTCTTCCTCACCGTCTGTGCGATGGCTTCGCGGTCGAGCGGCGAGACGGTGCGCAGGTCGAGGATTTCCAGATCGATTCCTTCGTTTTTCAGAACCTCGGAAGCCTCAAGTGCACTGTGCACCATCGCGGCATAAGTAATGATGCTCAGATCGTGGCCCTCCCGCGCCAGGCGCGCTTTCCCGATCGGTACGACATAATCGTCCGCAGGAACTTCTTCTTTGATCCGGCGATACAGATATTTGTGCTCGAAAAACACGCATGGATTATTGTCACGAATCGCGGCCTTGATCAGTCCCTTGGCGTCGTAAGGCGTAGCCGGGCAAATTACTTTCAGCCCCGGATTGTGCACGAACCACATCTCCGGGTTCTGCGAGTGAAACGGGCCGCCGTGGACGTATCCGCCGCTGGGGCCGCGCAGCACGAGCGGCGCGGGTGCGCCCCACAGGTAATGCGTTTTGGCGACCATGTTGGAAATCTGGTTCATGGCGCAGCCGATGAAATCCATGAACTGAAATTCGGCGACCGGACGCATGCCGGTGAGCGACGCGCCAAACGCCGCGCCCACGATGGCCGACTCGGCGATGGGCGTGTCAATGACGCGCTCAGTACCGAAGCGGTCGATGAAACCGTCGGTGACTTTGAAGGCGCCGCCGTAAATGCCGATGTCTTCGCCGAGGCAGAAGACGGTGGGGTCGCGCTCCATTTCTTCCCAGATTCCCTGGCGGATGGCTTCGAGGTAGGTGAGTTGCATGGTAGTCCTGAGTCGTGAGTTTCGAGTTGCGAGAACCGATTCAAATTTATCGCCGTCATCCCGAGCGGAGCCGTTTTTCAGGCGGAGCGAGGGATCTCCTCACCCACAGCCCCTTTGCGCGGGAGATTCCTCGCCCCGCTGGTGAAAGCGCGGGGCTTCGGAATGACGCCATCCCGGTCATGCGAGTCAAATCGGGCCAATAATAGCCGATCAAGGCTGATTTACAATTTGTACAAAATGTGCTATTGTACCCTTTGTACGAATACTAAACTCTATGTCGTCCAACCTTACTGCTAGCATCGCCCGACAGAACTTTTCTGACATTCTCAGCCGCGCCGAATATCGGGGCGAAAGAGTTATCGTACACCGCGGCAAGAAAGCTGTCGCGGCGGTCGTGCCGATTGAGGATGTCGAGCTTCTAGAGAAACTGGAAGACGAAATTGACCTCGCAGCTGCGCGCAAGGCATTGAAAGATCCGCGTACCATCCCCTGGGAGACGATCAAGAAGAAGCTCAAGCTGTAGATCGGCTGAGTTGTGCCTTACACAGTTCAGTTCAAGCCGCTCGCACTTCGGCAATTTGAGAAGCTGCCGCGCGACGTTCAAAAGCGGCTAACCTCAAGAATAGAAGCTTTGCGCGATGATCCATTCCCGGCCGGGTGCAAGAAGATGGAAGGCGTTCCTGACGCGTGGCGGATTAGAGCGGGGGATTATCGCGTCGTTTACCAGGTTCATCGTGGAATCCTGCTGATTCTCGTGCTTACGGTTGGGCATCGGAAAGACGTGTATCGGTAGATCCCCGATGCTCACTTCAAATGCACCGCCGCTTCCGTTTCTTTATACCCGCCCGTGCCTTTCTTCACCCTCGGCATCCCATACTTCGGTTTGATGGCGTGGCAGCCGTCTTCGCAGAAGACGCCGCCTTCGGCTGACTCCGGCGTCGGCATCGGAGAGTTCACCGCAATCTCACGTTCTTCCTCTATTACCCGCTCTACGTCTGCAATCAACTCTGCGTTCTCTTTGCCTGACAGCCATTTTTTCTCGCGAACCAAATAATTCTCAAACCGTGCGATCGGGTCGCGCTTCTTCCAGAAATCGAACAGCGCTTTCGGCACGTACGCGGCTGCATCGTGAATGGCGTGGCCTTTCATGCGCATCATTTTTGCTTCGATCATTGTCGGGCCTTCGCCGCGATGCGCGCGTTCGACGGCTTCATGCGCGGCGTCGTAGACCTGGCAGGCGTCGGTGCCGTCGACAATCAGCGCTGGAATGCCGTATCCAATGGCACGTTCGGCGAGATCTTTGCAGCGGTATTGCATTTCTGACGGAGTGGAATACGCCCACTCGTTGCTCTCGACCACCAGCACCAGTCCAAGATTCTGAACTGCCGCGAAGTTGATGCCTTCGTAGGTGACTCCGGTGGATTGGCCTCCGTCGCCGATGTAGGTGAGCACGGCGATGTTGCGGCCTTGCAGGCGCGCGCCCAGCGCCACGCCGCTCATCACGGGAATCAGGTCGCCGAGCATCGAAATCGGCGAGACCATGTTGCGCTTTTCGATGTCGCCGAAGTGCGAGGTGCCGTCGCGGCCCTTGGTGGGCGAGCCGGCCTTGGCCATGTACTGCATCATCGTGTCGCTGGCGAGAAAGCCGCGCACCAGCAGCGAGCCCTGATTGCGAATCATGGGCGCGAACCAGTCGTCTTGGTCGAGCGCGTAGGCCGAGGCGCACGAGCAGGCCTCCTGGCCGAGGCCAAAATAAACTCCGCCAACCACCTTGCCCTGCTTGTAGAGATTTTCGAGCGCGGTCTCTATTTTGCGGTTGAGCAGCATGTAGCGGTAAATCTCGATCGCCTGCTGCTTGCTCAAATATTTGGAGTCGCGAATCGGCGGCACCGGCGCGTCAAGATCGCCGGAGACTTCGTAGCGGACGTGGCCGTCTTTTTCTGTGGATTGTTTGACGGTGTAGTTCGGGTGCTCTAGGCGTGTGTCGGGGAT
>JASHQM010000131.1 GCA_030039165.1 Candidatus Sulfotelmatobacter sp.
GGAGTTCGCCGGAGGCACTGGTCCTCAGCCCTGGCCACGAGCGCTTCGTCGGGGCTCGCGGACCTCGACTTTTTCACCGTATCGTCCCGGGAATTGTTATCTGAAGCTCTTCAGCTTGCCCTCGTTCACAGCCGTACGGTGTATGACTGCCTCTATATCGCCTTGGCGATTCAGTTCAACACGGACCTCATTACAGCTGACGAACGGCTGGCCAACTCACTCGCCGCCCGCCTGCCGGTCAGGTGGGTGGGATCCCTTTACTCATAGAGAATTCGAACTCTCAGTGTTTCTCGATCCGAGAAGTTGCTAATTCTTGTTCCTTAGAACGGAAGCCGTATTCGCCCGATTGACGCCTACCTTCGTTCCGTAATACTCTGCCCTTACACCGGAAAGGAGGTGGTCGAATGACAAGTTCTGAATGTGGCAGTAGTAGTAGAAGTCTAAGACCAGGTGAGGTGGCTGAGACTTAGAGCAGGTCGCTCTAAGCGGGGCTTCCCACAAGCCGTGTGGCGCGGGCGCTTCTGCCCGCAAAGCTCGACCGGCGAAAGTAGGAAGCTACAGCCCGCACACTACCGGTGAATAAGGATTGCTTCCGCCTGGCTCAGGTCGGCCAGGATCCCGGAGTTGCCGTAGAGGCCACGTAGAGTGACCACCTCTTGGTCAATCCCAATCAAGTCCACCGGACGGCCCGCAGGTTCTCAAGGAACTTGCGGGCCGTTTGTTCTTACCGCCAGACTAGGAAACCGATGAGCCACAACGATTTCATCGAATCCGTAAGAACCCCGTGATCAACCGTGGCGGAGCGCCGCTTCAGCGCCGCGTCTAATAGTCGCAAAGAAGAAGTGTGGTTTTAGGCCCCGTGAAGTGACGCGGATCACATCTTCCCACCCTTCTTTTCCCTAAACTGAACAACATGCACGCGTTCTCCATTCTCACCAACCGCAAGCGCGCTGTGGTCGCGTTGGCACACTCTGTCGTTTTCCTGCTGATCGCGGTGCATCAGATGGTCGCTGCTGTTCCTGCCGCCGGCCTCTGGCTTCCAGCGCGGGTTTCGACCATGACATGGGTCCTTTGCGCCGTCTTTGCCGTTGTCTCCATGATCCTGCTGTGGTTACTAGCGATCTCTCGCGGGTGGATGGAAAGGTTTTATTTTGCCTTCTGCGCAGCGAGCGCGCTTTCAGGTCTTTTGCGCACCGCCGCCGGCGATCAGGCGTTCCACTCCGCAATCTACATCCGGGTAATCATGCTAGTCAGCGCGGTGTTGGTGGGATTGCTGATCGTGCGCAAGCACTCGCAAGAATCTCTATTGTCTTCTCTTGTGGGAACAACCCTTGTGGGGACAGCCGCCCTCGGCTGTCCGTCAAGCGAAGCTCGACAGCCCCACTCACAAAGGGTGTATTAGAGCTTACGCCGCTCTCTGCTCATCACACAGCGTCTGGTAATAATCCCGCCCACGCTCATATCCCCGGCGAAACGCTTCTGCGGCAGCGGCTCCGTGCTGCCGCTCAACGTCTTCCATCTGCGCCGTCATCTCGTTCATGACCTGATCGTATTCCTTGCAGCGCGTGCGGGCATGAAGAGCGGACTCAAAGCCCGTGCGGTAAAACTCTTCGTCTTCACTGAAGTTGCGATTATGAACGGCATAGCGCTCCTGCTCCGCGCTGCGTAAGCCCACCCACCAGTTCTCGCGGGCGGCATCCACCGATTCTGCTCCTTCGGTTTCGAGCAATTCGCGGAATCGCGCCGCTTCGCTTTCATCCTTCGCCATAGCGATCAGCACGCTGCGTCCTTTACGCAGCGCGTCTTCGTATACGAACAACTCATCTTCAGGGACGCCGTCGGTCATCAAACTCTCCGTTCTTCCACCTATAGCGGCTCCCGCGGTTGCGCCCATCGCCGCGACAAATGCTCCGCCGAGCAAACCCATGGCAGTGATCGGCCCTACTCCCGGAATCAACGCCGCCATCAGCAGAGGCCCTCCCGAAAACCCTGCCGCCCCTCCCACCAGTGCTCCGATGGCTCTGCCCATCCCCGGTTGCTCGGTCGAAGCAGCAGGGATTTCCCGAGCGCTGCCCGCGTCCGCCGGAGTCAGCAAAGTCAGTCGATCATCTGCCAATCCAAGTTCGCGAAATTGCGCGAGAGCGCGCTTCGCATCCGCCACAGATCCAAATACGCCAGTGATAGCCTTCATCGGCAACCCTCCTGGAATCAGATTTGCATCCTTGAATACAAACCCTGCGCAGACAGATGAAGCGGTCACATAAAAGGTTTCAAGGTTTTCACAGGGGCAACAATTACGAAGCAAGAGGCAAGGTTCGTCTGTCCAGGAGCGGCTACGCTCGAGCACGGCGTCATCTGCACCCCTCACCGTGAATCTCCCAGGTCTTGAGACCTCCGCGGTTGCAACTTCTAAGCTGCGAAAACACCAGAGCTCCGAAACCTAAACCTTGCAACCTTCGTCCAATGCTGTCATGCTTTGCAACGTGGCAAATCCGGACCGATCCTATCTCGAGCAGCAGCGCGAGAAGCGGCGTCTGGAGGCCAATTACGCCTCCATGACCGACGGCGAACTCCAGCGCCTCGCCTGCCACTCCGAGTCGCTTACCGAACTTGCCTGGGATGCTCTCGAAGACGAACTCGAGCGCAGGCATCTCGAATTTACGGAAGACGAGCCTGAAGAGCCGACGCGCCCCAGGCTGGAGATGCAGGAGCTTGTGACCATCCGTCAGTTTCGGGATCTGCCCGAAGCACTATTGGCCAAAGGTAGCCTCGAATCGGCGGGCATCGAATGTTTTCTGGCCGATGAGAATCTGGTTCGCCTCGATTGGTTCATTTCCAATTTCATCGGCGGCATCAAGCTCAACGTCCATCCCGAAGACGAAGAAACCGCCCGCAAACTTCTCGACGAGCCGATTCTCGAAGGTATGTATGTACACGGCGTGGGACTTTACGAACAGCCGCGCTGTCCGCGCTGTCACTCTCTTGACGTTAACTATCAGGAACTCGACCGTCCCATCGCCTACATGAGCGCCTTTCTGCGTGTTCCGCTTCCCCTTCAGCGGCCAGCGTGGCATTGTCACACCTGCGACGCCGAGTGGGAAGACGATGACGAGATGGGCCATGCAGGCTGATTTTGGCAAGATTCATGACTAACTTGGAAATCCGATTAAGTATCGGGGCACGCGTTTATGCGCGCCGGGTGCCCCGGTGATAAAATTCTCGTAAGTCGATTCCTGACGGAAAAGCCTGGGTTCAAAAGAGATTGTCTTTGATTGAGTTAGCACCTTCGATTCTTTCTGCGGACTTTGCCCGTCTCGGCGACGAGGTGCGCGCCGTTACCGAAGGCGGAGCGAGCGTCATCCATGTGGATATCATGGATGGGCATTTTGTCCCCAATCTCACAATTGGACCGCCGGTGGTGAAGTCGCTGCGCCAAGTCACCGACCTGCCGCTCGACTGCCACTTGATGATCGAGAATCCCGATGAATTTATTCCCGCCTTCGCGGAGGCGGGGGCGGATTGGATTTCTGTGCATCAGGAAGCTTGCCGTCATCTGAATCGTACCCTCCACTTGGTCAAGAGCCATGACTGCCTTGCAGGAGTCGTGATCAACCCAGCGACTCCTATTCAGACACTCTCGGAAGTGCTCGACATAGTCGATTACATACTGGTAATGTCGGTGAACCCGGGTTTCGGGGGACAGAAATTCATTCCCTCTACCGTACACAAAATGCGGCGCTTAGCCGATCTGCGAAGCGAACGGCAGCTGACTTACCGCATTGAAGTTGATGGTGGTGTCGGCCTCGATACGATTGCCGATGTGGTGCGGGCCGGCGCGGAAATTTTGGTGGCGGGCAACGCCGTATTCGGCCACGGCGATCCAAGAAAGAATGCGGAGGCCCTGTTGAAGGCGGCGACCGAAGCGGCCATGATCAAGGTCTGATGATCGAAGTCCAAACTCTTAGGGGTCTTATGTTTCGTCGAAATTCATACCTTGCAATGCTGGCAGCGCTGCTGGTACTCGTTGCCGCCTGCACCAATAAGAAATCGACCAATCCGCTTGCCAACATCGGCTCGAAGCAGCCCGATAAAGTCCTATTCGACAAGGCCATGGACGCCATGAAGCACAATCGCTTCGATGTGGCGCGCATGACGCTGCAAACCCTGATCAATACCTACCCCGATTCCGAATATATTGCCCGAGCCAAGCTGGCTGTGGGCGATTCCTGGTACGCTGAGGGTGGCACCGCGTCGCTGGCTCAGGCCGAGCAGGAGTATCGCGACTTTGAAACCTTCTTCCCCAACATGCCCGAAGCGGCGGAAGCGCAGTTGAAAATCGCCAACATCCAGTATCAGCAGATGGAAAAAGCCGACCGCGACTTTACTCACGCCAAGCGCGCCGAAGAAGAGTACCGCAATCTGATCATGCAGTATCCGGATAATCCAAAGCTGGTAAAAGAAGGCAAGATGCGACTGCTCGAAGTGCAGGAGGTTCTGGCCGAGCGCGAGTTTGATATTGGCAGGTTCTATTACTTGCGAATGTCCTATCCGGCGTCGATCGCGCGCTTGAGGTCTCTGGTGGAAAAGTACCCGCTCTACAGCAAAGCCGACGAAGTCCTCTATCTGTTGGGCCAGGACTACGAAGGACAGATTGCTCAATTGCGAGCAAAGCCTGTATGTAAGGCGTTCAACACTCCGCCGGGTTGCTGGGGCAATGAGACGGCCAGAGCCAAGGTTTTCGACGAATGGACTAAAGAAGCCGCTTCAGCTTATTCGCAGATTCTCACCCGCTATCCCATCATGGACAGCGCCGATAATGCCAAGAAGCGGCTGGCGGCGCTGCATCAGCCCATACCGCGTCCCACCAAGGCGGCAGTGGCCCAGAACCATGCCGAAGAGGAGAGCCGAAAAGAGTCAACTGGACTGGCCCACCTGATCGATGTAATGAAAAAGGGACCCGATGTATCAGAGGCTGCGAAAGTCGGCGAACCCTCTCTGACTGACCCGACGCCCGTTTCGGCGAAGGACGTTGTCACCGATTCCATGCGTCAGGCGATGGGAATTTCCCCCGGCGGAAAGAGCCTCACCGTCGAAGCTGTGAAGGACGGGACCCCCGGAGAAAATCAACCGGCTCCCCGCTCCGATACTGCACCCACTACGTCGGCTAACGCCAGTCCCTTCGCTGCTCCCGCGCCCGCGGATCCCAACGAGTTGAAACCAACCACTCCGGCAGCCAACACCGCGGCCGGGCCTGCCGACCAGAACCAGTTGACGCCCAGTCAGAGTTCGGTCGCCCAAGGCGACGCAGCCGCCCCTCCACCAGTGCAACTCAATGAGATTCAGCCGGGATCAAATGCAGCGGCAGGTGCCGATTCCAGCTCTCTGGCCTCCGACAAGGACATCTCGACCAGCAAGAAGAAGAAAAAGAAGGGCCTGAAGAAGATCATCCCGCTATGAGCCGGGATTTCTAGCCCTCGCCTGCGCATTAGGCGTTGGCCGCTAGTAACCAGGTAACCTCCCGTCCGATCATTGACTTAGGCCCAGAGGCAGGTTACCTTCGCCATATCTCCTCAAATTCAGAGGGAATTTCCTTTGGCACGGAAGATACTGCTCGCCGATGACAGTGTGACCGCCCAGAATATGGGGCGCAAGATCCTCGCGGACGCGGGTTATGAAGTCATTGCTGTGAACAATGGCTCGGCCGCTCTCAAAAAGTTCGCCGAGACCAAACCCGATCTGGTCGTGCTGGATGTCTACATGCCCGGATACAGCGGCCTGGAGGTCTGTCAGCGGCTCAAAGAATCTCCCGAAACCGCGCGCACGCCCGTGCTGTTGACGGTGGGCAAGCTGGAGCCATTCAAGCCCGAGGAAGCGCAACGTGTGCGGGCCGAAGGCTTCATTGTTAAACCTTTCGAAGCCAGCGAACTGCTCAGTGCCTTGTCGAAATTGGAAGACAAGGTTGTGCCCCGGCCCGAACCCTCAAAAGGCGGGCGTTTTGCCCGAGCCATCGCGGCAGTAGAGGCTTCCGAGCGCGGCAACGGTGACACCTCGGCACAAAGCGGCTGGAGGAGCCGCATTGGATTCCCAGACGCCAGGGCTGCTGCGGAAGATAAAGTTGGGGATGAGAGCGATATCTACAATCCTGTGAATCGCGACCTGCGAACGGTCGTCGAAACTCCGGCAGAGAAAGCGGCACACCCCGAACAAGCAGCTCCCACGCGGTCAACCCCAGAAGCAAATGTCGGCGTTGCCGCCCTGGCACCTGCGGGATTGCCCACCGATGTGACTCCGGAAGAACTCGCAGCAATCGCCGCCGCGGCGGCGCAGATTCATAATGCGGAAGCCGCGGCCAAGGATGAGCCTGCGGCATCGCAGTCAGCTTCGCCGATTGCCGAAGCTCAAATTGTGCCTGGTCCTTTCGTTGATCAGATGAGCCCAGAATCTGGACTGCCGCGTTCGGAGGCCACCGAATCAAAAGCGCCTGAAATTCAGGGTGCTCAGCCCTCTTTCAGCGAAGTACGTCATGCAGAAACCTTCGCGACCCACGATGAGCCGGTGACCATGGCCGCAGCCGCATCCGCGCCTGGCGACTCTCCCGCACCACGCTGGATGGCGGTCCCTGTCGCTCTCGACGCGGGCGAAGCAGCAATCTCACTCGAGCAGGAGATGCGGAACGCCCAGTCCGCATTGGCCCCTGTCGACGCACCGTCCGTGTCGGCGCCCAATTTCGAGATACCGCCGGCCTCGGTCGCAGCTATCCCTGTAACGGAGAACGAGTTTGGTGAAGGCGTTTCGGTTGCTTCTATTGCGAGCGTCGACGCTGCGGAGGCTGGTCGCGTTGCGGCCGATTCCGTTGCAATTTCCGCGGAGACGGCTCTGCCCGATTCTCCCGCGCGAGGGTCGCAGGCTGAAGAAGGTGGATTTGAGGAAATGCGCGCTGTCCCGGAAGCCCCGGGCTCATCCGCAGAAGTTGCTCAGGCTTCGGCTATGGCCACGGACGCAGCTACCGCCGCCAGCGGCCCGTCTGACTCTGAGACGGCAGCCGCGATTTCTTCGCAACAAACGTCAGAATCAACCCCTTCCGCGATCGACTCTTCCGCGCCAGAGCCTTCCGTTCGCAGCTTCGTCAGCTTCGTCGATCCTGCCTCGCCCGCTGCCGGGCGGGAAGCTGCAGTGGAAGCTCAAGCCGAGTCTGTAATGGCGGAAGCGGCGGCGGTCGGCAGCGGATTTACGTCATTTGTAAAAGTCGGAGAGACCGCTCAAGCGTCGCCGAACGCTGAATCCGCCTCTCACGTCTCGGATGAGCCCACAGTCGATTCCGAAAGCGTGAAACATGCCGCCGCTGCCTGGGCGAGCT
>JASHQM010000132.1 GCA_030039165.1 Candidatus Sulfotelmatobacter sp.
CGGAGCGGGGTGATATCGTCCAGAATCCAGAAGGATCGGCCGTGCGTGGCGATGACGAGATCGTCACCGTGAATGGCGAGATCGCGCACGGAAGTAATCGGTAGATTGAGCTGTAAAGATTGCCAATGATCGCCGCTATCAAACGAAACGAAAATTCCAAACTCGGTTCCGGCAAACAGCAAGCCCTGGTGAGTTGGATCTTCGCGAACAGCGTTTAGAAATGCCGGAGCCTGGATGCCTTCGGTGATAAGTTGCCAGGTCTGCCCATAGTCACGCGTGCGATAGAGATAGGGAGTCTGATCGTCAAGGCGATGCCGATCGACAGCGGCATAGGCGACAGCAGGATTGAAGTGCGAAGCTTCGATCAAAGAAATCTTCGACCAGTCACTGATACCTTTCGGCGTGACATCTTTCCAGTTTTTTCCGCCATCGCGGGTAAGGTGAATAAGTCCTGTGTCGCTGCCCGCCCAGATCAAGTTGGCATCGAGCGGTGAGGGAGCAATCGTGTAAACCACGCCATAGCCGCGCTGCTTGGCATCTTGAACCGTCGGCGGCCCTTGAGTTTTTTCTGCGCTCGCTTGCGCGCCGGTAAGATCGGGACTGATCGTCTGCCAGTGCAAGCCACCGTCGGTCGTTTTCATTACGAATTGCGTGCCGAGGTAGAGGCTGGTTTTATCGACAGAAGAGGAAACCAGAACCGGGGTCCAGGGATCGCGATATTTTCGCTGTGCGATATCAACACCGAATGCGGGCACCGGCCAGGGTGTTATGTCCTGGCTGAATGAAGTGCGCATATCGAAGCGTGAAACGCTGCCGTAGGTCCCGCTGAAATAAAGAATATTGGGGTCTTTGGGATCGGGCGCGATGTATCCGCTCTCGCTGCCATCGGCGGGAAACCAGTCGCGGGGCGTGATTTGGCCATGGTCGGTGCGGCTGAGAACGGCGGCGCTGCCGCTATCTTGTTGCGCGCCAAAAACCGTGTAGGGAAATCGATTGTCGGTGATGACGTGATAGAGCTGCGCGGTGGGCTGGTTATACCAGGTGCTCCAGGTCCGGCCGCGATCCACGCTGATCGTTGTGCCTTGATCGGTCGCCAGAATCATGCGCGCCGAATCTTTGGGATCGACCCAAAGCTGGTGATAGTCGTCGCCGCCGGGCGCACCGCGAACGATTGAAATCGTCTGGCCGCCATCTTCCGAGCGATACAGCGCAACGTTGGGGACGTAAAACACATCGGCATTCTGCGGATCAATCGTGATATTGCCGAAATACCAGGCGCGGCTGGTCAGGCGAGCGTCGGAGTTCTTAAGCGTCCAGGTATCGCCGCCATCGTCGGATCGATAGAGCCCGGATTTCTTCGCGTCGTCGATCAGCGCATAAACCCGTTTGCCATCAGCCGAGACTGCGATGGCAGGGCGACCCCAGTCGCCCTCGGGAAGGCCGGAACCGGTCAGCCGCAGCCAGGAATTGCCGCCGTCTTGCGAGCGGAAGATGCCGCTGCCGGGCGCATCGACGGGCGCGTAGGTGCTCCACGGCGGACGGTGCGTGCGCCAGGTTGCAGCGAACAGAATATTCGGGTGATCGGCGGCTATGGCCAGATCGGCGATTCCGATTTCGGCCCCTTGGTCGAGCACTTTAGTCCAATGCACGCCCGCGTCCGTAGACTTGAAAACACCACGCTCGTCATTGGGGCCGTATGCGTGTCCGAGCGCTCCAACGTAGACAATGTTCGCATTCTGCGGATCAACCACGATGCGGCTGATCTGGCGCGTGTCACGCAGGCCGACATTCTGCCATGTCTCGCCACCATCGCTAGATCGATAGACCCCATCGCCGGAAGCGAGATCGGAGCGGATGTCAGATTCTCCAGTGCCGGCGTAAATGACCTTCGGATCGGAAGGCGCGACGGCGATCGCCCCGATGGACGCGACCGGCTGACTGTCGAAGATCGGCGTCCAGGTCATGCCAGCATTTGTTGTCTTCCAGATTCCGCCATCGACACCCCCGAAGTAGAACGTGTTGGGGTCGCCCGGAACTCCGGTGTCGGCGACGGCGCGTCCGCCACGGAAGGGGCCGATCAGCCGCCATTTGAGGCCGCTGAAGTGATCAGGCGGGACGGATTGAGCACATAGCCTCAAACTGAGGCAAAGAAGAATCAGAAAGAATGAAATGAGACTGCAAAAGGGCTGCCGGTTCATGTTGGGGTCTGAATATTGTAGCGAGAGAGTGCAAGCGTTCGCACCATCTTTCGCAGAAAAGTCTGTCAGGCTGCTTCAAAGCTTCTCCTCACACCGACACCGGGGTGTAGATCAGGGAAACCATGATTACGCATATCGACTGAAAAAACCGGAGGCATTCGAGTACCGTACAACATTCTGATCCAAGCCTACGTCTCGGACGGTTGGCGAAGCTGGACAGCAATTGGTGGGCCCACCAGGATTTGAACCTGGAACCAACAGATTATGAGTCTGCTGCTCTAACCTTTGAGCTATGGGCCCGGATGCTGTCGCGCAAAATCATTCTACAGCGGCAACAGCGGAGAGTGACCGCCTCTTGAAGGGGCCGTGGCAAAATAGCTTTGTGCCCGTTCAACCTGCCCCAATTCCACCCTTCCTGTACGGTACCGCCTGGAAAGAAGAGCGTACGGCTGCACTGGTCGAGCAGGCCGTCCACTGCGGATTCCGCGGCATCGATACCGCTAATCAGCGCTCTCATTACTTTGAAGCCGGCGTCGGCGAAGGATTGGCCGCCTGTTACGGCGCGGGAGTGATCACGCGCGCCGATCTTTTTTTGCAGACCAAATTTACCTACCGCACGGGCCAAGACCGTCGCCTGCCGTATGATCCTTCGGCAGACCTATCCGTTCAGGTAGCGCAATCGCTGGGCAGTTCGCTGGAACATCTCGGCAGCAGTTACGTCGACAGCTACCTGCTGCATGGCCCCGCTTCAGCCTACACATGGACCGATGCCGACGCCGAAACCTGGAGTGCGATGGCAAAAGAGCAGACCTGCGGCCGCGTTCGGACGCTCGGCGTAAGCAACGTTTCCCCGCATCATCTCCAACATTTACTCGCCACTCAAGGGCCACTACCGGCATTCGTACAGAACCGTTGCTATGCCAGTCTTGGCTGGGACCGGGAGGTGCGGCAGTTATGTGGCGCACACGGCATCATTTATCAGGGATTCTCGCTCCTCACCGCCAATCTCGAAGTGCTGCGCCATCCACTGCTCAAAGATACCGCTGCCCGCGCCGGCACCACGCCGGCACAAATTGTTTTCGCCTTTGCTCGCGCGATCGGGATCCTGCCCCTCACCGGCACTTCCAGCACCGAGCACGCGAAGCAGGACCTAGCCAGTGTCAACCTGCAATTGGCGGCAGAAATAGTGCGCAGCATCGAATCGCTTGCCGGTTAACTGGAACGCGGATCGGCGGAAAGGGGAGAATCTCGCTATTTCTGGTTGCAGACGAAATCTTTCGCGATCTGACCGAATCCGCCCTCCGCGGACTGCCCGAATTGATCGTCGTGTCGACTTTTTTTGCTGACCACCAGCTTGCCGCCATGATCGCGCGAGTACAGCCATTCGGAATTGGTCACCACGGTCGGAGTGGTGCTTCCCCTATTGCAGTTGAAGCGGGCGCGGGCGCGGAGTTCCACGAAAAGCCCTCCCTGCGGCAGTCTCGTGGGTTCTTTGTATTCGACGCGGATCCACGCGCTTCGCAGGCCATTTTTCTGCCGCGTGACCGAGCTGACCAGAACTTGGTCCCCGCCAGCCGTGGCTCCCGCCTGCCGCCAATCTGCTGCGGCCACGGCGACCAGTCCTGCCAGCAGGATTGGAGCCAGAACCAACGCAAGGCAGACGAGCAAACCTCTCTTCATGGGGGAGAAAGCAAGAGGCATAAGCACGCCGCACACACTTTGGGCCAAGAAGGAGGTTCCTGTCAACTGCAGCTGGCGCCGCGTCTCGCTTTTCAAATCTCTGCTATCTTTGTCTGCTGCGCCAGGATTCGATTATGGAATTACTTCACACGACCTCGATTCATTCACCGGTTGGCCCACTGTTCCTGGCAGCTTCCGCTAAGGGATTAGTCGCCCTCGAGTTCGACGCGAGGCTGCCAGGACAGCAATCGATTCGCCCCAATCCCCGTGACCTTCGCAGAGAAAACAACAGCGGTCGTGAGACAAAGACAGGCTTTGACTTCGAGGACTCGCGGCAGTTTATGCAGAAGTACGTCAACGCGGTGGAAGAGTATTTTGCGGCCCGGCGGCGAGAGTTCAGCTTTCCACTCGATCTGCGGGGCACGGAATTTCAGTTGGCCTGCTGGCGGGCTTTGCTGGCGATTCCTTACGGCGAAACTCGCACGTATGCTGACATTGCTCGCGCTGTGAACAAACCCAACGCATTTCGCGCCGTGGGCATGGCGAACAATCGCAATCCAATTGCGATTGTGGTGCCCTGCCATCGGGTGATCGCGTCCGACGGAACGCTCTGCGGCTACGGAGGTGGATTGGATGTGAAACGAAAGCTGTTAGAGCTGGAAGGCGCGCTTACGCGAATGTTGGTGGCGTAGAAGACTCGTCGATGGCCGCACCGGGGACCACCTCCGCCCTCCGAAAAGCTGGTCTGTTCTACCTCGTCTTCGTGATGTTCTCTTACACCACGGGCGGGCCTTTCGGCCTGGAAGACATGGTCACGACTTCCGGCCCGGGCATGACGCTGATCTACCTGCTGGTGCTGCCATTTTTCTGGTGCATTCCGGTTTCACTGGTCTCAGCGGAATTGACCACGGCCATGCCGGTGGAAGGCGGCTTTTACCGCTGGACCCGTGCCGCTTTCGGCGATTTCTGGGGGTTTCTAGCCGGATGGTGGAACTGGTCGGCGTCGTTTCTTCTGGGCGGCGCCTACGCCGTTCTGTTCACCGACTATCTCGTCTACTACTTCCCCGCGCTCACCGGATGGAAACATTATCTCGTTTCGGTTGCACTGATTGCGCTGATCACCTGGGTCAACGTGCACGGAATACAGATGGTTGGGCAGGTTGCAACCGCGCTGGAAATTTTTATTTTTGTTCCGGTGGCGACGATGATCGTCATGGCCGCGATGCACTGGCATCACAATCCATTTGTGCCGTGGACGCCTCCACATCAGCCGACGTTCAAAATCTTCGGTGTGGGTCTGGCGCTAGGTCTCTGGCTGTATTCCGGATACGAGCAGCTCTCGACCGTCGCCGAAGAAGTAGAAAACCCGCAACGCGCTTATCCTCGCGCCCTGGCCCTGGTTGTGCCGCTTTCGATCGCGGCGTATTTTCTGCCCACGCTTGCCGGACTCGGCTCGGCCGGCGAGTGGCAGAACTGGCATACGGGATTTTTCTCTGATGCAGCGCGCCTCATCGGCGGGCCGTGTCTGGGTACGTGGATGACTCTTGCCGCTATGGTGGCAAACGCTGCGCTGCTCAATAGCACCGTCCTGACCACCACGCGCATGCCCTTCGCCATGGCGGAAGATGGATACCTTCCGCATCTGCTCACGCGCAAACATCCAACCTATGGCACACCCTGGCTGGCGATTGTCGTATCGGCGGTGATTTACGCACTCTTGGCGTGGCAGAGCCTTGCGCAACTGATCTCGGTATATATCTGGCTGCGTTCGGCCACGACTGTGCTGACGGTTCTTTCCGGATGGAAGCTGCGCCGCGCTCGGCCAGACATGGCCCGTACGTTTGTTGTTCCTGGAGGCAGTGCAGGGTTGATTTATGTGGTGGGTGCGCCGGTTATCATGGCGATCGTAGCGTTGCTCGGCGGCGACAGATTCGCCACGGTCGGAGGCGTGATCGCGATGGCGCTAGGGCCGGTAGTTTATCTGATTCTGAAAACAAGAAGTGCAGGCTCGGCAAGATAGCTACTTGCGTCCTTTCGTAGCTCGTTTGCTGAGCCGGTTGCTATGCAGGCGATCCATCTTGCTTTATCCGGAAAAAAGTGCAGCAGGCTCACTTCATTTTTTGCAAAAGATAGTTCTGACGCGAAGGGTAATACATAGGCGACCAGGAACGGATGATTTCCATTCCGACCGCACTGCACAGTTCCGTGAACTCTTCCGCGCTGGCAAAGAAAGCCGTCGCGGTGCCCGGCGAGATAACCATAGGTCTACCCGATATCTGCCACCACGCCATTCGCCGCAACATCCCAAACCAAGTCCTCAGCCCGTGCTTCTTGTACATGTAGGAAAGCGCTTCTCGTCGAGTAGCGAACTGCGGTGTCGGATCGACCGGCTCCATCGCAGGAATCTCGCCAATATAGATACGGGCGTCGGGCTTCGCAATGCGCCAGATTTCTCGTAGACTTGCCGGGATATTTTCGCGCGGAACGTTGAGCAGCACACCATTGCACACCACCACTGAGGCACACAGATCAGGCAAGGGCAGATTATGCGACAGCGCCTGCCGTACGTTCAGGCCCGTGGGGCGTAGCAGAGCGACCTCTTCATCTGTAGCGAGGAAGCCGATCGCGCTGCGCGTCCCCAACTCTTCCGCGATGCGCAGTAGCGTGCCATCGCCACAACCAATCTCCACTAGATCATCGCCTGCACTCAATGCGACGTCTTGAGCAATAGATTGGTAAATCCGTTGAGTAAGGTCTTTCAGGTGCCGGCCACGCAATGAAAGATCGTGCAGGTCACGTGCGTGTTTGGCCGTCTCACGGCAATATTCCACGTAGTTATCGGAACGGATGAGCATTGATTTCGTGATTCTAACTTACCCAATCCAGAAACTTGTACCACATCCCAGCGAACGGCAAAAACCATGGCCTGCCATCGTACAAGCCTAACGGGGCTCCTGGGAACAAAATGCCCACAAACGGGTTCTCTGGCCTGTCGCCGGCAATCAACTCCGCCATTTTCTGGCCCTGATACGTTGCCATCGCGACGCCGTGGCCAGCATAACCGAGAGCGTAGTAAAGCCCGTTCATCTGCCCTGCATGAGGCATCATATCGAACGCGAAATCGAGCGTGCCGCCCCAGACGTATTCGATCTTTGTATCGCTCAATTGCGGAAAGACCTCGACCATGCCACGCCGTAGAATCTCGGCGCTGCGGCGAATGGTTTGGGCCGTTTCGGGAAAAAATGCTGCGCGACCTCCGAACAACATGCGGCGATCGGGTGTGAGGCGGTAGTAATAGAGATAATTCTTCGAGTCGTAGATCATGCGATTGCGTGGGCTGAGATCGCGCGCCAGGGACTCCGGCAGAACTTCCGTGGTGACGATGTAGGATCCGATCGGAATTATCTTTTTTCGCAGCACTGGAGTCGCCGCGCCCGTGTAGCCGCTGGTCGCGACAAAGACGTCGCGCGCCCACAGAGTGCCGCGTGAAGTGCTTACTTTCCATCCCGATTCGCCCTGAGTTGAATCGCGCGGCACACTCTCCACACGCGTATGCTCGAAAATCTCCGCACCAGCTTTAGCCGCCGCGCGCCCAAGCCCTGCGACGTAGCGCGCGGGGTTCAATCCGGCGCTGGTCTCGTCGACCATGCCACCGTAATAGATGGTTGAGCCAATTTCAGCATTTAGTCCGTTCCTCGGAATGACAAGCAAGCTGTGCTTGAACTCGCGCGCGACTACCTCCGCCTGCCGCGCGTAATCGTCAAAATGCTTCCGCTTGCACGCGACTTCCAGATGTCCGCAGCGCGAGAAATCGCAATCGATATTTTCCTCGCGAATGATCTGCTCGACACAATCAATGCTTGCCAGCGACGCCGCGTACATGCGGCGCGTAAGTTCCCGTCCGTACCTAGCGCTGAGCTGATTCACTCCCAATTTCAGTCCCGTCAAAACCATGCCGCCATTGCGCGAGCTTGCGCCCCAGCCGAGGGTTTCCGTTTCCAACACGGCAACCCTCGCGCCGCGTTTGGCCAGCGCTCGCGCCGCCGAGAGCCCGGTGAAACCTGCCCCAACAACCGCCACGTCGACGT
>JASHQM010000133.1 GCA_030039165.1 Candidatus Sulfotelmatobacter sp.
CTGTATGTGGATATCCATGCGCACCCGGAGTTGTCGGGGCAGGAGAAAGAGACAGGCGCGAAGCTGGGAGACCGGCTAAGAGGATTGGGCTATGACGTCACGGCGCGCGTTGACGGGACAGGGTTCGTGGCGATTTTGAGGAATGGCGCTGGGCCGACGATCATGCTCCGGACGGAACTGGATGCGCTGCCTGTGGAAGAAAAAACCGGACTGCCGTACGCGAGCAAGGTCCAGGCAAAAGACGATACGGGGCACGAGGTTCCAGTGATGCACGCGTGCGGGCACGATCTGCACATGGCGTCGCTTTTCGCCACGGCGGAAGTGATGGCGCACAGCCAAAAAACGTGGCATGGGACGCTGATGCTCGTCGGGCAGCCGGCAGAAGAGACAATTGGCGGCGCCAAAGCAATGCTGGCTGATGGATTGTTCACTCGCTTCCCGAAGCCAGACTTTGCAGTCGCGATGCACGTGGGCAATTTGTTGCCAGCAGGAACAGTGGGAATTGTGCCGGGCGTCTACAACACGAACGCCGATTCGCTGCGAATCACGATCTACGGCAAGGGCGGGCACGGAGCAGCGCCGCAGACGACAATTGATCCGATTGTGATTGCGGCGCGGACGATTTTGACGTTGCAGACGATTCCAGCGCGGGAGGTGAAGCCGGGAGACCTGGCGATTGTTACCGTAGGATATGTGCGTGCAGGGACGAAGAACAATGTGATTCCAGATTCGGCTGAGTTGGGACTGACGGTACGAACGAACAAGACAGAAGTGCGGAAACAAGTGCTGGCGGCGATTGCGCGCATTGTGAATGCTGAAGCCGCGGCGGGAGGCGCGGCAAAGACGCCGTTGATCGAGCGTTATGAGTCGACCGATTTGGTGTATAACGATCCGGCCTTGGCGGAGCGCTTGAAACCAGCGCTGGAAGCGGCGTTGGGGAAGGATCATGTCGTGATGGAAGATCCGATCCCAGCGTCGGAAGATTTTTCGTATTACGTCCAGCAGGGAGTTCCAGGGTTTTATTTTTCGCTGGGAGGAGCGGATCCAAAGAAGTTAGCGGAGGCGAAAGCGGCTGGGACGAGTTTGCCTTCGAATCATTCGTCACTGTTTGCGCCGGATGTGGACCCGGCGCTTCATACGGGGATTGCCGCCGAAATAGCGGTGCTGAGGGAGTTGATGAAGTAGAGGTTCGCGGCGGAGCTGCGCTCCGCCGGACAACCGGAGGCGACTGCCCCTGCATGATCTGCCGCCCCTGGAGGTCGCGACCTTGCTCATCATCCAATCTGGCTTAGGATCGCCCTTGCCTCGGCTGCAGGATCTGCCGCCCCAGTGATGGGCCTGCCTACGACGATGTGGCTTGCGCCGGCGGCGATGGCTTCGGCGGGCGTAACGACGCGGACTTGATCGCCGTGGCCAGTGCCTGCGGGACGGACTCCTGGGGTGACGATGTTGAAATTGTCTCCCAGTTGGGAGCGCAAATGCGAGGCTTCGCGGGCGGAGGCGACGACGCCGTCGCATCCGTTGGCCAAGGCAAGAGCAGAGAGACGCAGTACTTCGTCGAGCACGGTTCCGCGAAGGCCGATTTTTTCCAGATCGTTCCCGTCGAGGCTGGTGAGAACAGTCACGGCTAAGACGAGCAACGCCGGGTTGATTGCATGGGCCGCATCAGCCGCTGCGCGCAACATTTTTCCACCGCCGGAAGCGTGGACAGTCAACATGGTCAGCCCGAGCTGCGCGGCTTCAGTGACCGCGGAGGCAACGGTATTAGGGATGTCGTGATATTTGAGATCGAGAAAAACGCGCAGGCCTGAGGCGGCCAAATCCCGTACCAGTTGTGGGCCCTGAGCGGTATAGAGCTGCATGCCAACCTTGTATGTAAGAACCGAATCGCCGAGAACAGAGATAATTTTGCGCGCGGCCACGGCATTCGAGACGTCGAGGGCGACGATCAACTTTTCGCGCGGATCGGGATTATCGTGATCGTTTGAATGGATAACGCGGGGACCCGGACGCTCGACTTGAGCGTCCAAGGCCGAGCTTGTGCCTTCCGGCTGAGCAGGGATGCGGCGGGGCGGAGCCGAGTGCATCCCTGACAGTGTAGAAGGTTTAGCGAAGTTCCGCCACGGGGTAGTTGGCGGCGATGGTTTCGTACATTTGTTGGCGCTGGGTCTTGGGTTTGACCAGATCGAGGCGTACCCGCTGCAGACCTTGGTGCTCGAACTGGAGCACGCGAGCGGCGCCATAGGACAGATCAATAATCCGGCCGGGGACGATGGGTCCACGGTCGTTCACTTTAACGACCACTGCCTTGCCATTGTGCAGGTTGGTGACCTTCACATAGCTACCCAAAGGTAGGGTGGGGTGGGCGGCGGTCATATCGTACATATCGTAGTCTTCGCCGCTGGCGGTTGGCTTGCCGTCGAAATATTCGCCATACCAGGAGGCTGTTCCGACCTGATACGGCTGGTTCTTGGTGGTCTGTTTGCGTACCTCGGGCTTTTGGACGGGGCTACTTGGCAGTGAGCTGGCCTCCGAGTTGTTTGGGCCCTTAGCCGCTCCCAGACCGAAGATCAATAAGCCGATCATCAGTCCATGAGCTAAACAATCGCGCATTCAGTTCTCCTCGCATACTCAAAAGTCGTCCTAGCTAGGCTGTTTATTAGGTTAAGTTCCAACCATGCTAAAAAATGGCGCCGCGCTTGTCAATCCGAAAGTGAGTGGCCTAGGGTTATGTGATAGTTATCGATAGCTTACGTAACCTATTGTTCCTTATAGGGAAACTATCACATCTGACTCAAAACAAGCAGGTTGCTTGTTAACGGTCTGGTAAATACTGGAATTATCCTGGGTCGGGAAAAATTTTCATCTCCCGTAGATTCAATCAGATACGCTGAAGCACAGATTAAGTTGTTCGAGTTGAATATTTTAGGTACAAAATGGGGCAGGACCCATGACTGAGAAACCGCCGGTTGTGCTCACCGTTGCCGGATTTGACCCGTCCTCAGGGGCAGGAGTAACGGCAGATATAAAAACCATTGCGTCCCATGGATGCTATGGGATTGCCTGCATCACGGCCAATACCGTGCAATCGACGACCGGAGTAACAAGGGTGGAGGAAATCGATCCGGGGCTGGTGAGTGAGACACTGGCTGAATTGGCCTCCGATATCCCGATTGCGGCGGTCCGGATCGGGATGCTAGGCACGGCGAGGGTCGCTAAAGCTGTCGCGGAGTTTCTGGAATCGAAAGCCGGCAAGGGGAGCAAGAGATTAGCGAATATCGTTCTGGATCCGGTGATTCGGTCGTCTTCGGGAGCCGAGTTGCTGGATCCGGCGGGGGTGAAGGTGCTGATCGAGAAGCTGATTCCCGTGGTCGACGTGATCACCCCGAACCTAGATGAGGCTGCAGCGATAACAGGGCTGAAGGTGAGTGACCTGGATGAGATGCGGGCGGCAGCGGCGAAACTGCATGAGATGGGCGCTCCAGCGGCGGTAATCACGGGAGGCCACTTGGAGAAGGCTATCGACTTATTGAGCTTCCAGACTAAACATGGAGTAGAAGAAGAAGTTTTTAAAGCCGAGCGGCTGGAGTCGAATTCAACCCACGGCACCGGCTGCGCGTTTGCCACTGCAATGGCGTGCCATCTCGCTCTTGAGCGCGGTCTGGCGGAGGCGGCGCTGCTGGCAAAAACTTATGTGCAGGCAGCGATTGCAGCGGGGCATCCGTTGGGGCGCGGCACGGGGCCGGTCAACCATTTATATCGTATGAACCAGCAGAGACGGGCGGCGGGCAACGGCGGCGAGGCGTAAAAGGACAGACATCGATGGGAAGGCGCAATTAATCGCGCGAAGGCTTTTTGAGCAGAATCCCAGCAACAAATGATGCGGTGGCGGCCAGGAGCCATTCGATGCGCCACATCTGAATCGCCTCGAATTCTGCGAGGTTGGATGCTCTGTAGAAGAGGCTAACGCCGATGGCGCCGGCGATACAGCCCAGGCCGATCAGAAAGGCCGCGAAAGAGGCTGTGGGCAGGCCGACCCAGCGCTGAATTTCATGAAAGTGCAGGTATTGCAGCCAGTCGGGGAAGTCGATTTTCCGCCAGGCAGCGGTGAGGGCCGCCGCCGATGTGCTCAGGATGGCGGAGATGCGGCTCCAAATATCCGCCTCCACAGGGACAGCACCTTCCGATTGCCGCGGACGAGGTTGGCCGCAGGCGTGGCAGAAGCGGGCGCCGATGAGGAACTCGGTGCCGCAGCCAGCACAGGCTGCGGATATTTCGGGAGCAGCAGGGGCGAGCGGAGACTCAGCCACCGGCTCGAGGAGAGTCGGAGACTTCCAAAATTCCTGCTGTACGTTATGCACTACATCAGCCATAGATAGGAACGCTGACTTGTGTCTCGCAAGCGGACAACCAAAGCCAGGCAAGCGCAAGATGTATTTCAGTCAAATACTTGCAATCCCGAGCCAGGCGGAACAGCTGCGGGTTCGCGCAATTATTACCTGCAAACCCGTAAAAGATGGCCAGTTACGTCGGTGCGAAACGGCGAGCTCGAGCAGCATTGCTCACGGATATAGGGTTTCATTCCCCAAAACCAGGGAAGTGGGTGTAAAGGATTGGTTCCGTTCGTGCTCCGGCTCCGGTCGGATACACTGAAGCCAATGCTAACGTCGTGGGGGAACGGTTGATTGCGATGTCTGTAAGATGGCGGATGCAAATGGGGGCGCTGCCCTGTGTAGTTTCCACCTTCCTGCTTTGTTTTTTTCTGGTCCATGCTGGGGCTCAGAATCCTGCCAATCACATCGAGGTAGTTGCCAATGACAGCAGTCCGAGTGATCCGCTTCTGAACACGGCCTTCGATCACTTCTACAACATGGATTATGACCGCGCTGTTCAGGAGTTCGAGCGCGTGGAGGCGCGGCGGACAGGCGACCCAGCGGCAGTGAATCATTTGCTGAGCGCCGTGCTGATGCGTGAGCTCTACCGTATGGGTGCGATGAATAGCGGGGAATATGCAAACGACAGTTTTATCGGGCTGGCGCACCGGCCGGCTGATCCGAAGGTGAAGGAGTGGATCAAACAGTTGGTGAACCAAGCGGAGGGTATGGAGGAGCAGGAGCTCAAGGCGAATCCGAACGATGTGAATGCAATCTACGCCCGTGGAGTCACCCGGGCACAGTTTGCCTTGTATACGGCGCTGGTAGAGCGGGCGTGGTTCTCGGCACTGAGAAATGCAGTCGGCGCGAGACGGGATCATGAGCGTGTGCTGGAGTTGGACCCGAAGTACTTGGATGCGAAGCTGGTTGTGGGTACGCATTATTATGTGATGGGCAGCTTGACCTGGAGTGCAAAGGCGGCAGTTGCGCTGCTGGGGTTGAGCGGAAGTAAGGAAAGAGGGTTGGCCTATTTGCGCGAAGTGGCCGACGGCAGCGGCGAAAATGCCGTGGATGCGAAAGTTGTGCTGAGTTTGTTTCTGCGGCGCGAGAGGCGCTTCGACGAAGCGCGAGTTCTAATGCACGATTTGGCGGAGCGATATCCGCGGAATTATTTGTTTTCGCTGGAGGAAGCGAATCTGTTTCGCGCCAGTGGGCGACTGCCGGAGGCGGCGACGGAGTATCGACGAGTCTGGCAGAACGGAAGGGAAGGGAAGTATGGCAACCTTCACTATGAGACGGCGGCGTGGGGTCTGGGCGAACTGGTGCGCAGCCAAAGGGACTACGCGGGCGCAGCCGCGGCATACGAAGAGGTGAGCGAAGTTTCGCAGCCTGATCCGGAGACGCTGCAAAAAGCGAACCTGGCAGCGGGAGAGATGTATGATCTGCTTCAGAAGCGTGATATGGCAGTGAGAAAGTATGAAACTGTGCTGGCGGAAAACGCAAGCACGCCTCCGGCGGAGAAGGCGCGGCAGCATATGAAGGAAGCGTATCGGGAGTAAAGGGAACTTTCCAGCAACAATTGCGTACTGTCTTGTAGGGGGTTAAGTTATGTATTGCAACTACTGTGGGAAGGTGATTCAGGACGACGCCAATGTGTGCGCGTACTGCGGTATTCGCGTAGGAGCGTCGACGGCGCGCAAGCGGCTGGTTCGTCCAAGGCAGGGGCGGAAAATTGCCGGGGTGTGCGCGGGTTGTGCTGAATACTTTGACATCGATGTCACCGTTGTGCGGCTGACATGGCTGCTGACTGCGTTCATGACCGGAATTGGCCTAGTGGCTTATCTGATCGCATGGATTGTTGTGCCGGAGGAACCGCTGCTGGTCAGCCCGCCGGTGGGGGCGCAGCGGGTTACCGAGCCATAAGACATTGTCGATTTATGAGTTCTGATGGTTGATTGAAACCCAGCTTTGTCGAATCATGCGCCTGCAATCCCCAGTCGGTAATCTACAGCGATGCACGGCTCCCCGATCCAAATCAAAAGTATCGACACAGAGATCGTCTATCGCGTATCGGGCGAAGGACCAGCGGTAGTTCTGCTGCATCCCTTTCCCGCAAATCATGAATTCTGGCTGCCGATCGCCGAGGCACTTGCTGCACGTTACCGCCTGATCCTTCCCGATCTGCGCGGACACGGAGATTCTGGAGTGGGCGAAGGTCCAGCCACGATGGGAAAGCATGCGGCAGATATTGCAGCCGTGATGGATCATGCTGGGGTTGGACGGGCTCCGCTGACCGGAGTTTCGATTGGCGGCTATGCATTGTTTGAGTTCTGGAGAAGGCATCGTGTGCGCGTAACCGCTATGGCATTGTGCAATACCAAGCCGACGGCTGACACACCCGATGCGCGTGCTTCGCGATTGCAGGCCGCGAATGATGTGCTCGAGCGAGGAACGGAACCTTTTTTCGAGAGCATGGTGCCTCGGCTTTTGGGAGAGACCACGCGCGGGGCGCGCCCCGATCTGGTAGCGGGGGCGCTGCGCATGATGAAGAAAATGTCGCCGGAAGATGTGGCACAGGTGCAGCGAGGAATGGCGGAGCGGCCAGACTCGGTGGAGACGTTGAAGACGATCAATGTGCCGACGTTGGTTGTGACTGGCGATGAAGACATCCTTACCGGCCGGAATGAGGCTGAATTAATGCATCGGCATATTTCAGCCAGTGAGCTGTGCGTGATTGCAAAAGCGGGACATTACTCGCCCTGGGAGCAGCCCGAGGCAGTGGGCGTGGTATTGCGGGATTTCCTAGACAGAACGCGGAACTGTTGATTGCTGACTTTTTGGATGTTAACGAATAGTGCGCTCGTCGATTTGTGTACCTCGAAAGCATCGAAAATCAGAATTCGCTGGGCGGGCACTATTTGATAAAATTTCCGCGTCATGATCGAAACTTTTCTGGTTCCGGAAAAAACTGTGGTAAGCGCCAAAGGAGATGGGCCCACCGTAGCTGTGAGCGACGCAGTCAATCGTGTGTTTCTGCTAACGCTCGAAATCACGAAGATCATCGAGCAGGAATCGCTTGACGTGGCGCTGTATGGCTCGGCGGATGGGACAACTTGGGACGCGAAAGCTGTTGTTGCATTCCCGCAGAAATTTTATCGCGGGGAAACGCCACTGTTGCTGGATCTGACGGCGCATCCCGAGATAAAAGTTGTGCGTGCGCACTGGGAAGTGGCGCGCTGGGGGCGCGGCACAGAAACGCCGATGTTCGAGTTCGGCGTGCGGATGAAGGAAGTTCCGGCAGAGGTTTTGCGCCAAGCCGCCGCTGAGGCCAAAGCCTTGGCTTAGACGATTCTCGACTAGCGGGTATGAATACTGCGGCGGCGAAAAAATCTTAAACCGCCGAGATCGCGGAGAACGACCGCAGAGATCCCTGAGAAAAGCGCCGCCACCTCCTGCTTCACCGCACTGGTAAGTCCCGTCGGCAGGTTCCGTCGTTTAATCCGTTATATTGATTTCAGGATGAAAGCTGCATCTGAAATCGTGATGCGACCGGCGAGGAATGTTCGGGGCAGTGTAAGCCTTCCCGGAGATAAATCGATTTCGCATCGTTACGCGATGCTGGCGGCATTGGCGCAGGGACGATCCCGGCTCACTAATTATTCGACCGGCGCGGACTGTGCCAGCACACTCGGTTGCCTGCGCGGGCTAGGCGTAAAGTGGGAGCGGAAGGATGCGGGCAATGTAATCGAGGTGCAGGGAAGCGCGCTTTCGCTGCGTGCGCCGAACGCGCCGCTGGATTGCGGGAATTCCGGATCGACGATCCGCATGTTGAGCGGGATTCTATCCGCGCAATCGTTCGCGAGCGAACTGAAGGGAGACGAGTCGCTGTCACGGCGTCCGATGCAGCGAGTGATTACGCCGCTTACGGCGATGGGCGCGCGAATTGAGTCGCAGGATGGGCGGCCGCCGCTGCGGATCGCCGGCACGAGACTGAAAGGCGTCTCATACAACATGCCTGTCGCGAGCGCGCAAGTGAAGACCTGCCTGCTGTTCGCCGGGGTGCTGGCCGAAGGTGAAACTCTGGTGTCTGAGCCGGCCAGGACGCGCGACCACGGAGAACTGGCGCTGCGCGCATTCGGGGCGCAGGTCGAACGCAGTGGAAATGAAGTCCGCATTCGAGGCGGACAGCGCTTAAAGGGGATCGAAGCGCGGATTCCGGGTGATATTTCCAGCGCAGCTTTCTTTTTGTGCGCGGCGGCGCTGTTTCCGGATTCCCAGTTGACGATAACCGGGCTGTTGACGAATCCGACCCGTGCGCGGCTGCTCGACATTTTGCTGCAGATGGGAGTTCGCATTTCAGTCACCGAGCTGGAAGAGGCGCATGGCGAGCTGACAGGGACGTTGCAGGTGCAGGGTGGGCCGCTGAAAGGCGCGACCATCGCAGACTCTGATTCGGCAGCTTTGATCGACGAGATTCCGGTGCTGGCGGCGATTGCTCCTTATACGGAAGAGGGAATCGAGATTCACGATGCCAAGGAACTGCGAGTAAAGGAATCCGACCGTATTGCGGCCCTCGCTAGAAATCTGCGCGCCATGGGCGCAGAAGTGGAAGAGCGCGACGATGGATTGAGGATTCTCGGTAGGCAATCGCTTCATGGAGCGGAGATCGACTCGTTTGGCGACCATCGCATTGCGATGGCCTTCAGTATCGCCGCCTTGCGGGCGCAGGGTGAAACGCTGATTCGCGGCAGCGACTCCGCTGCCATCTCCTACCCGGGATTTTTCTCTGCGCTGGAAGGGTTGATTGAACGTTGAGTAGGACCTGCCGGTCTCAAAATAGGCTCTGCATCGCGCGAGTTCTGCCCGACCAAAGTCCGCCTTCGTATGGTAAAGTAGAGGCCTCGCGCCTGTTGGCCGGGTCTCGAGTCCGTATCCGGCCACCTACAAAGGAGTTTGCCATGGCCACCCTCCGCAATCTGGTAAAAGACCGCAAAGTTTACACGATCGAAGCCGGACGCACCGTGCTGGAGGCGGCGCGCTTCATGATGGAACGCAACGTCGGGGCGCTGCCGGTAGTGCGCGATGGAGAACTGGCGGGAATTATTTCCGAGCGCGACATCATGAATCGCGTTGTGGCTGCAGGCCGCACGCCTGGGCATACGAGCGTGGCGGAAGTGATGACGGCACGGCCGCGGGCGGTGGGCCTGGATGAAACTCTGGAAGAGTGCTTGTTCATCATGCGCGAATTCGGATTCCGCCATTTGCCGATCGTCGATGGCAGGGAACTGAAGGGGCTGGTTTCGTTGCGCGACGTGCTTATGCATCAGGCAGGGGAGATCGAGCGACAGAACCGGAAGGCTGCCTCGTAAAACGGCTTTCGGCTGCGGCGCTCAGACTTCGGGTCACGGCCGCTTCTGCAGGAGCAGTTCTCCTGGTTCGGGCGGCAGCTTGAAGGGAAATTCGAATACGTAATTCGCGACCGGCACGCGCAGAATAAATTCCTCCTGCTTTTTCCAGTCCCCGAGCCATTTGTTTTTAGTGTCGAAGAAAACCCAGCCGCTGACTTCCGGAGTGCCACCGTTCAAGTGCGCTGGATGCATGGCATCGCGGCCGAGAAAATCGATCAGCTCACTCACTGATTTCTGATAGTCCTGTTCACGGGCTTCAGCGTTCTCTTTTTTCTGAGGATGATGGGTGACCCACCGGCGGGTTTCAGCGTCGGCGGCGTCGGCATCGGCCTGAACTTTTTCAGCGTAATCATCGGGATCGAGCGCGGGCTGCACCACTTTGAAGTGCTTCATGAACTGAAGTGTGATTCCCTCAGTGTTCGTCTGCAAAGTTCCAGGGCCGCGATAGCGAATGGTCAGCAGAACTCCCAGGATAGGCTCGATGCGATGGCGGATGATTTGCAGCTCACGCGCGTCAATGGCGAGGATGACGGCGTAGTCTCCCGACCAGACGCCATAGCGGTACTTGCCGTCATCATCGCGAGAGAAAGTGCAGCCCGGCCGGGTTTCACTCCAGCGAATGGTGTTGGGCTGAGTTTTGTTTTTCGCCTGATCAGGCGTGGCGCTTGCAGGAGCACCATGCGATGCAGTTAGCACAGCGCATGCAAAACAAAGGGCAAGAAAACGCCACACGGTGTGATTGATAAACACGGGTCAATGGCCTGATTCAGTTTACCGTCAATGTTACGGTGGCTGCGCTGGTAGTGGAGTTGGCGGGGCCGTTGCCCTTCTGGTCGGTAGCGGAGAGAGTAAACGTGTAGGTGTTCTTGGGCGTGGTCAGGCCGGTGGGATTGTTGGTGTAATTCGTGTTACACGCGGGCAGCAGGATCAGACCGGTGGCCATCGCCATCAACAGAATCCATCCCATCAACTTGAGCCGGCGCTTCTTAGGACGGGCGGTTCCGGCCAGCAACAATACCGGAAAGAGCAGCGACAGAAGGTAGAACGGCCGCGGCAACCAGAGCGGCGGAGTGACCGTCGGAATGTTGCCCAAGGTTGTGATCGTAAGCATCGTGGTGGGCGAAGGACCACTGGTTACGGCCACCGAGGGAGGGCTAAACGTGCAGTAGGGAGCTGCGGCCACGACTGGAGATACCGAGAGGCAGGCTAGAGTTACGGTTCCGGTGTAGTTTCCGATCGGCGAAACGGTGACGGTAGTAGTGGCCACATTGCCAGGAGTGATCGGGCTTGGAGTTGCTGTCGTAGGCAAGACTGATAGCGCGTAATCCTGGGCAACGGGAACGACGTTGATCGCCAACGCTATGGTCAGGACATCTGAGCCGCTGGTCCCGGTAACGGTGATGGAATAGAGCCCTGGCGGGGTGGGGGCGGTGCAAGTTGAAGAGGTGCCGCCACAACTACTGATGGTAAGAGAGGCACCTCCGGGCGGAGTTTCGGAGTCGGGACTAATCAAACAGGTCGGCAGGTTCGACGTTACCGTGGTTGACGTTACGGCGCAGGTCAAAGAGACTGCACTGTCAAAACCGGAGCCTGAAACCGCGGCCACGTTAATAGTGCTGACGGCGGAGTCGCCGGGATCGAGCGCGGGCGGACTAAACGCCGAGGGAGTCAGAGTAAACGGCACCGTCTGCGCATTGGAGCCCAGGGCTCCCAATACAGACAACAACACCGCATAAACGATGTGACGCACAACGTGCCTGGAATTTACCATCAGCGGACCAGAATTCACTAGCTTCGATTCCTCCAAGTAATGCAAACGCTGCCCGCGCCGGCAAAAATGCCAGCCGGTCCATCTTTAAGACTCTGGGCGGCAGGAATTCTAGCGACGGACGATCCTGGCTGCCACGTCAATTTCGCCGCACATGCAAATGTACACGAAATACTGCGCGCCACTGGGCAAGAAGAATCTTAGACCAGAGTTGGGGGGCATGCCAATGGAGCGCCGTCCATGACACAAAGGCCGCCTCATGCGAGGCGGCCCGGATCATTTTGGTCGCGGTTTAATTCACCGTCAGAGTGATTTGGGCGGTTTGGGTGATTTTGTTCGCATCCGTGCCCGTGGCAGTGATGGTAATCGTATAGCTGCCGGCCGGAGTTCCGGCCGCGCCTGTGGTTACGGATACGGCGGAGCTCTGGGCCCCGAGCCCAGCTGCGTCACTGGCCGCCACAGTGAAGCTATACATGGTCGAGGCAGACAGGCCGGTCACATTGAAGCTGGTGCTGGTGGAAGTACCGATTTGAGTTCCATTCTGGTAGATCGTATAGCCACTCACAGAACAATTCGCGGCCAGGCCGCTAGGCGCGGTCCAGTTCAAAGTGGTTCCCGAACTCGTCGTGTTAGAAGCTGCCAAACCTGTGGGAGCCCCGGGAACGGCCGTGCAGTTTCCGGTGCCGCTGTTATTGTTGCTGCCGCCCCCGCAGGCTGGCATGAGGACGACAGAAGCAAGCAACATGACCACAATCAGCGCGCCCAGCATTTTTCTGCGCTGCGAAGGCGAGATCCAGAACACGACGCCCGCCAGCGAAAATGCCGCTATCGGGAGCGAGAGGCCATAGAAAGTCTTGCGGTTTTGAGGAGTGCCTGAGCCCGGCGCGGTCGTTTTGATGGTGAGCGTGCTGGTCGCGCCTGCGGCTGTGGGCGTGACGGGAGTGGTTGAAAAACCGCCGCACGCAGGAAGCGGAGAGCCGCTGCCGCTCACGCTGCAAGTCAGGTTAACGGCAGAGTTGTAGCCGTTGTCGGCAGTCAGAGTGATGGTGGACGTGGCTGACGAACCTGGCGAAACAGCGGACGGCGTCGTAGCTGCGAGGGTGAAGGATGCAGTGGTTGGTTGGGTGTAGCTGACCGCGAAGGCATCGGTAGCGCCGCCTGGAGCCGATTGCACCACCCCGGTCGTCACTGGAAAGGTGTTGGAACTGCCCGTGGGAGGTGCAGTGCTCCCGGTGACGTAGATATTTGAGCCCGTTGAATTCACCGCGATGGCACCGTAGTCGCCGTTGTCCTCAACCCCGGGCCCGCCAAGGTAAGTGGAAAAAACGAGCTGTGTCCCCGAGGAGTTAATCTCGCTTACGAAAGCATCAAAAAGGCCGCCAATGGCAGGTTGAGTGGCATTGACTGAAAAGACGTTCGCGCCCGATGAGTCGGTCTGGCCGGTTATATACGCGTTGTTATTTCCATCAAGGGCAATGCTGCCACCCGAATCATCTCCGCTGCCGCCAAGGTAGGTCGAGTACGCCAGGGGGGCAGTACCAGTGGGATTGAGCTTGGTGACGAACGCATCGCTGCTGCCGCCGCCGTACATCGTCTGGAGCGCGGTCATGGTTACCGGAAAATTGTTTGATTGCGTGGTTCCGGTAACGTAGGCGCTGCCGGTAGAGTCGGCGGCGATGCCTGCGCCTACATCGGGGCCCGAGCCCCCGAGGAACGTCGAATATACGTAGCCGCTTCCGGTGGGGTTGATAACAGTGACGAATGCGCTCGTGCGGCCGCTGCTACACCCGCCGCAGGCGGTTTGAAAAGCACCACTCGTTGTGTGAAAGGTTGCACTGGCGGTCTGTCCGGTGACATAGGCGTCATCGGAGGAATCGACAGCGACGGCATTTGCCTTGTCGCCGACGGTGCTGCCGCCCAGGTAAGTCGAATACGCCAACGCACTGCCGGAGGAGTTCAGTTTGGTGACAAATCCACTGCTCACGCTTCCGGTCAAATAGCCCTGAAGGGGGTTCATCGTGGGGAAGTTGCTAGAGGAGGTTGATCCCACCACCAGCACATCTCCGGAGCCGTCAGAAGCCAGCGCAATCCCCAGGCCGAAGTCACTGCCGGAACCGCCGAGATAGGTCGAGTAGGTCAGCGCCGAACCGGTCGAATTCAGCTCGAGGACAAATGAATTGAAGGTTGAAGTGCTGGTGCAACTTTTGCAGGAGCCCTGGAAGGGAGTCCCGGCCGTAGGGAAGTCTGTGGATGAAGTTGCGCCGGTGACGAAGACATTGTTGGAGGAATCGATGGCGATGGCGTTTCCGCTGTCATTGCCGGGTCCGGCGGGAGTGCCACCACTCGTGGTGCCGCCAATATAAGTTGAGTAAACCAGTGCGGTGCCATTGGAGTTGATTTCGGAGACGAATGCGTTGGCGCCTCCGCTCGAACAGCTTCCGCAGCTAGCTTGATAGGGGGACTTGGTGGGGAAATTAGTGGAGGCGGTCTGTCCCGTGATATAAGCATTGCCGCTGCTGTCGATGGCAATGCCCTGGCCCTCGTCATCGCCGCTGCCGCCAAGATAGGTCGAGTAAGTGACCGCGACCGAAGGATCAATCACCAACTCCCGGCTGCGGTCATAAGGAGCCAATGCGAAGCTAACTTTGTTTCCGGCATGCAGAACAAATTGCGCGTCGACGGGCTGGCGCACGCCGTTGATCGTTTGATACGCGATTGGTTTGTGCAGGAGAATATTTCCGGCGTCGGAGGAAATCTTTAGATTGCCCGAGTCGTCCGTAGTCAGGGCGCCGACCGCGCCGGTGAAATGAAATCCGATAGGCGCCGGATCAGCGCCCGGGGTGACGATGAAGTCGAATTCGGTTTGGCGCTGCGCGCCGTGGAAAGCAAGATTGACCCCGGGATAAACATCGTGATAGGAAACGCGGGCATAGTGCGGTACGCCTGTGCGCCAGTTGCTGGGATTGCTGCCGATGAAATAGTTGCTCTTGCCCGGCAGCGGATCGCTAGCCGAGATTGCTGCGGGCAGCTGCGCACCCTTAAGTTGCATGCGGATGATCGTTGTGGAAACCGTTTCAGACCGGCGCGCTGCATTCCTCACCGGCAAATCAACCGCACCGCGGGTTGCCGATTGGGATGCTGACGAGCCGGAGTGCAGAGAGAACACGGCTTCGTTTCCGGTTAGAAACAGCGTATATCCGTCGCCGCGGGCCAAATATTGAACTTGAGAGTCGGTCTGGCCCTGGTTCTGCTCAAATTCCAGCGGAAGGGCCGCGTAGTTCGCACGCACGCGGGAGTGTGCCGTGTCTATCGCGGAGGTTGAGGAAGCAGCGTGGTAATGCCTGCTCAAGGGAATGAATGCCGCTACGCCAGCGACAATCACGAGCGGGATAATGCACAATGCACATACCGCGGCTCTATGTGCAACTCGAGCAACTGGTTTCGACAAGACGACCCTCCTGATTTTGAAGCATGAAACCTCGATTGGAATAAAAACACTCGTGGGAAGCCTGATCGAGCTGGGATGTTGGGCAGGCTTTCACCGCAGAATGATAAAAAATGAAAAAAGTTGCAGCTTTGATTGGCGAGTATGGCCTGCGTGGCCACACTTGTCAACTCAATCGAGGTAGCAATTTAGATACCAGAGGCCCGCATGGATATGCCGCGTATCTGCTGCGCAAGGCGAGTTCTTGCAGTATGTAACTGGGCCTCTGCATGGGCTATTTTTGATCGCCAGTCGCTGCGTGAAAAAAACCTGCGCAATGTGGGAAATGTGTGGCACTCGCGGGTGGCAATCGGGTGGGCATGTGCAGCGAGAGATATCGGAGCCGCATCTTGACACTCGTATTACTCTCTGCTGTAGTGTCCGCCTGGTGCCGGCGCTCATTTAAATCGAAGGAAAGGCCCGTTTTCATTGGGCGCACGATATAGCTGCCATGGTCACGATTCGCGATGTAGCAAAAGAGAGTGGGTTTTCATCGACCACAGTGTCGATCGTTTTGAACGACGCGCCGTTGGCCCGCTATATCCCCGTGGTCACGAAGAAACGCATCGAGCGTGCCGCGGAAAAGCTGGGCTATCGCCCAAATCAGTTTGCGCGCTCGCTGCGCAGCAAGCGTAGCCATACCGTCGGGGTCATGGTATTCGACATGACCGATCCTTATTGCACGCTGGTGCTGCGGGGGATCGAGAACACGCTGTATCAGGCATCTTATCTGCCGATTTTGACCGACGTCCACAACGAGCGCAGCCGCTTTGAACGTTATCTGGAAATGCTGCTCGATCGCCGCATTGAGGGACTGATCGTGCTGGCGAACTGGCTGTTTCTGGATATAAATCTCCTCGCCGATCTCGAAAAGAGCAGCATTCCAACCACATTGATCGGCTGCGAACTGAAAGGCGATTCCATGAGTTCGGTTATCGTGGACAACGAAGTCGGCGGCTACGCCGCCCTGGAGCACTTGCATTCGCTCGGGCACCGGAAGATCGCATTCATTCGCGGGCCGAAAACGCTGGCGGATAGTTCTCCACGTTGGAGGGGCATTCGCAAGTGCACCAAAGAGCGTGGGCTCGACATCGATAACCAACTGGTCGTCGATTTGCCAGATTCGCGCGATCCACTTTCGAGCTTTGAGGCCGGTCAGAAGCTGACTGAGGAATTCATCAAGCAAAAGCGCGAATTTACTGCGTTGCTCGCCTTTGATGATATGACAGCTTTCGGAGCCATTCGAGCGCTGGATAAACATGGCTGGCGGGTTCCTGAGCGTTGCTCCGTAACCGGGTTCGATGACGTGGCAGCGTCAGCTTTGTGCACGCCACCGCTGACCACCATTCGCCAGCCGATGGAGGCCATGGGTGCCGGCGCGGTGGGCATCGTGCTGGAAGGCATCAACTCCGTTCTGGAGAAGCGCGAAGTTGCCGCTCAGCACCGTAAGGTTGCTCCGCAACTGGTTGTGCGGGACTCGACGCGCAAGGCGGGGTAGCTTGATGGTGGATTCTCTTCATGTCAGACAACGTTGCTTAACCCGCAAGGCCGCTTTTCTTCTTGACAGTAGATGATTAAAAAAGCCACTATTAACACGTTTTAATAAAGGGCGCGGATCTCATGTAAATCGTTTTTTTAACTTGCGTCTGTGTTGTGGCTCGGGAACAACACTGAAGAAGACCGATTGAACTTGTGTAAGGCGGGCTCGCGCCTAATGCCTTCGGATATGTTAGCTCTCGCGCCGCCGAAGGCGGCACAGTTTCTGTTCCAACTCTGAACGTAAAAAACTGAGGAGAGAAGGTATGAACTCAGGCCGTTCCATTCCTGAAAGCAAGTCGTCATGCTATAGATTGTGCCTTGTTATCATCTCTTTTCTCATTTCTTTCACTGTGGGAGCATTGTCACAGGCGGGAAGAGGCACGGTTAGCGGAACGGTTACGGACCCGAGCGGAGCAATCGTTCCTGGGGCCCATCTAGCCTTGGTGAATAACGCAACTGGGGTAACTCTGCATACGGTCGCCAGCTCCGCGGGACTCTACAGCTTCATCTCCCTCAATCCCGGCAAGTACAAGGTCACGGCAAGCCAAACGGGCTTTGCGAAGGTAGTGCGAGACAACATCACGGTCGATGTCGACCAGGTGACCGAAGTGAATATCGCGCTGAAGGTGGGTGCGATCTCGGAGACCATCACCGTCACCGAGGGAACCGAGTTGGTCGAGCCCACCAACTCTACTGTCGGCTCGCTCATCACGGCCGAGACTATCGACCGCGTTCCTTTGGTGTATCGCAATGTTTACGATCTGGTGCAATTGAGCGCGGGCGTGATTCCGGTCAATGGTTCGCCGAATTCCAGCGACTCGATGGCGAACATTCAGAACATATCGGTTGGACGCCCCGGGGTCGATGTCTCGGCCGACACCATTAATGGCGCCATCGTAGGCTCGGTGTACTACATGCTCGACGGCAGCCCAATCGGAATTGCGGAGAACAATTCTGCCGCCATTATCCCGGCGATGAATATTCCCGAGGACGGCGTTGACGAGGTTCGCGTGGAGACACAGAATACGCCGGCCTCTTACCAGAGCGGAGCGGCGGGCGTTATCAGCCTGGTCAGTAAGTCCGGCACCAATAAGTTTCATGGTGACGCTTTTGGCGTGTTCCGTCCCAATGTTCTGGCGTCCAATGACTATTTCAATAAGCAATCGCAGCTGTTGCTGGGACAGAGCAACACGCCTCCACCCTTCCACCGTTATCAGGAGGGCGGCGCCATTGGCGGCCCGATCAAGAAGGACAAGATCTTCTTTTTTGGCGATTACGAGGACACGCAGCAGGTTGAATTCGAGGGTATAGACGCATTCACCGTGCCCACCAGCGCCGAAAGGACGGGCAACTTTTCGGCCATGGGCTTTCCAATCTACGATCCGACCCAGCCAGACGTCACCGTCAGCTTGCCTTGCCCCCCGCCGCAGACCGGTAACTGCCCGACATTGGTGCGGCAGCAATTTCCAGGGAATAAAATCACGAATCCGAATCCCATCGGCCTGCTGTTCTTATCGAACATGCCGCACTGCAACTTCCCGAGTCCTGCCACATGTGATTCCGCGACCTCTGATGTCTTCGATAATTTCCAACTGCCGGGCCTGGATCCATTCAATGGACACCGGTTTGATGTGCGCGTCGACTGGGCCAAGAGCGAAAGGCAGCGCCTCTTCACCCGCTTTTCCTATGACAAGCTGATCTTCTCCACGGCCAACATTTTTTCATCCCCCGGTTGGGATCCCAACTATGCGCAGAACACAACCAACGCTCGCAACGTCATCCTGGCCGACGACCTGACGCTCAATTCGACCACCGTCCTTAATCTGCGCTACTCCTTTACGCGACATCATGAGAATCAGGGAAATCCTGCGTACAGCAACACAGACCTTACCAATCTCGGCACCCTCAACAGCGCTAGCGTTGGTTTTCCCTCTTCGTTAGCCGCGCAGGAGGTTATCAAGCAGCTTCCGTTCGTGATTTTCAATGACTACACCCCGCCGACCGGAGTGGACGGAGTGGGCGGCACTGCTAACTACAACCTGTTTTTCTATGCCAGCGAGAACAGCGATGCGAATGCCACCATCAACAAAGTTTGGGGTAAGCACGAGCTGTCAACTGGTTTTGAGTGGATGAAGCGCTATCTCAACGTCGGCCAGCCGCCCGACCCAGCAGGCGTATACGGTTTCGACCTCACCGCCACGGATCAACAAGCTTCAGCGCTCACTCCCTTTGGCGGCAGCGATTTTGCCTCGATCCTCGTGGGCATGGGTATGTCGCCAGGGAGCGAAAGCAATCTCGGCTACTCGGGAAATTTCAGCAAAGACGTCTTCCTGGCCGAGTCCAACCCGTACTATGCGACGTTTGTCGAGGATACATTCCATTACTCGAAGGCTCTGACCATCACCGCCGGCCTGCGTTGGGACATCTTCGGAGGACGCAACGAGCGTTTCAACCGGCAGGAATATTTCAACCCGACTGTAAGCAATACGTTGAATGGTGTCTCGTATACTGGAGCAGAAATCTATGTCAATGGCAGCAATCGCTCGCCATTTACAACTAATCTCCACAACTTTGGACCTCGATTGGCCTTTGCCTGGCAGCCGGTCACGCATTTCGTAGTGCGCGGCGGCGCAGGCTTCTACTACGGCCCCAGCACTCACAACGTCGGCAACGCCATCAATACCGACGGCTTTTCGTCCGGGTCTCCATGGAACGGCACCTGCTTCAACCCAGACGGCAGCGGCAATTCCATCTTCGGATTGGTGTCAGGATCATGCCCGCTTCCCACCCCCGGCGTCTACAATGGGGATTATTCTCTAAGTAATCCTTTCCCCACCGCGCCCGGTACGCCCGGGGGAATTATCCCGGTTCTCACCACAGCGCCGACGGGTCTCGCGAATAACCTGGGCATTACTTTAAACACCGTGCTCCACTCCGAGCCCACCCCTACCGTCTATAACTACAATTTTGCCTTGGAGTACGAACTACCGCGTCAGGTCGTGGTGACCGTCGGCTACGTAGGAAGCCGCGGACTTTTCCTGCCTTTCAGCAACGTGGACCTGAACCAGCTTGATCTGGCCACAATCGCGCGGTATGGGAGCTCGCTATGTGTCGTGACTGCGCCGACCTGCATGGTGCCCAATGCTGGGCCAGTGAGCCTGAATTCAAACTTCAGCGGAGAGGCCACGGTTCCTCAATGGGCCACCGTCCAACCATTCCCGCAATTCGGTAATGGCGGCTACGGCACCGGGAACGGTGTCATCACATGGGGATACCCGGCGGGGGATTCGGAATACAGTTCCTTGCAGGCCAAGGTGCAAAAAAGATTGACGAGCCACTTCACCACGCTCAGCACTTTTACCTGGGGAAAAATCATGACCGACGACGGGTATCCGCCTCTGGGTTTCGTGGGTTCCCACAACGCCGGCGGGCCACAGGACTGGAGAAACCTGCAGTACGAGCACTCCATCAGCCCGCAGGACGTCAAGTATCAGTTCACCGGTCAGGTTTCTTACGATTTGCCCATAGGCAAGGGCCAACGAGTGAATCTGAATGGGGTCGCGGATAAGTTTGCCGGGGGCTGGACGGTAAATGCGATCACCTATCTCAGCACCGGTGTTCCCATTTCATCGCCGTCTTCGGGGGCAAGTCCTGGTTACTTCAATCAGCGAGCCGACATTATCTGCAATCCGGCAAGTGGGATTCAGCGCACGCCTGCAAACTGGGTCAACAATAATTGCTTCGCAATCCCCGGCACCGAAAATGGGGGTTCGGGGAATGTTTTCATTCCCGGGAACGCTCCGGCCTATCTTGCCAACGTGCGCACGCGGGGAGCACGGGATCTGGATCTCTCGGTTTACAAGACGTTTGCCATAGGGGAACACAAGGATCTTCGTTTCGACGTTTCCTCCTACAACGTGGCGAACTGGGCACAATACGGAATGCCGCCTATGGAGACCCTGGCGGCGAGCGTGAACCAGCCCTTCGGCGGGATTACGACTAACGTTAACACGCCGCGCCAATTCCAGTTTGGAGCACGGTTTACCTTCTGACCTTTGCGCACGGGGAGCGAGGTTCTGGATTGTGCTTCTTGGCTACACAACGTTTTCAGCGCGCTTGGTAAAGAGCGTACTGATGTGTCCCGCGGATTTTTCTGAAGGCTGCGCTCTCACTTAACACATCCTCAAGAATGGTGTTGTGATACAGCAAATAAAACGGCCGCTGCGCAGTGTGCAGACTCTGCTCAAGGTTTGTCATAACGTGCCTTAACCCAGCTATCGGAAACGGATTAAAGAGATAAAGAACTGTCGGCTCGGCGGGAAAACGGAACTGCGTGGCGTCGGCGCAGATGGATTCGATAGCGAAGCATTGCTGTGATTCGCTTTTATAAAGGCAAATGTTCTCTTGTGCCGCTTGATGCAACGCGGGCAGAAGTTCGACGCCGATGATTCGCCGAAAAAAATAATCGGAAGCCATGAGCAGCGTTCGGCCTTTTCCTGATCCGAGATCAATGAAAGTGAATTGGCAGAGATCTGATCCGATTTGTTCGCGTAACACGTGCAGCATTTCGTGGAACAGAGCCGGCTCGGTGGGTTGGTAGGGAGAATGAAAGACTCCGAGCAGGCGATCGCGACAGCTTACAGTCGCGCTGGTCGTGTTGACGCGGTGCTCCCAATCGTAATCGACATCGCCGTAGCGTTGGCGATGGCGTTCGGGCGTGGAATCGCGCAGAAACTCGGCGATGGCAGCTAGCACTCGGCAGGTGGCAGCGCGACAGCCTTCACGTGATGCAATACTACTCCAAAAGTTCCAGGCGGAACGGACCACACCGACTCGTAGAGACGCCGAACGATCAGGGCCGTTCATTCTCGGCTGATGATACGCCTACGGGATGGGCGCGTTGTACTTCGGTCTGAATCCAGGAGGCAGGCCGCGGGTAGCGAAAGGGAAGTTCTCGGGACTGCGCAGTTCGATGCGGCCGTCGGGAGTGAGTAAATAAGGCTGGCCGTCGGGATCAACGGGGATGCCATTGATCCCTTCGGCTTCGGCAAGTTCTGCCATGCTCGTTGGCAAGTGTCCAGTGCGCTCGCCGAAGCGAGTGACTGCTTCCTGCAGATGCTTCACATCTTCATCCGCCCGCAGGGCGCGCAGATGCTCGACGGCGTTCTGTCTGATCTGCTTATCTTGCGTGGTCTCATAAGTCGCGGACCACAACATGCGCGCCGTCCGGTATTCGCCGGCGTGTTGCGCCATCTGCGCGGCAAAAATCTTCATGAAGGGATGCGCGTGGGGCACGTGAGAGCCGCGTTCGAAGGCTTCTTCCGCGTTCTTGTAGTCGCGCAGTTCCATGTAGTAAACAAAACCGAGGTCGTAATAGAGCCGCCAGTTGTCGGGATTATTTTGAATACCGTACTGCATCAGGGCCACGGCGCGGTCGGGCTCGCCGGCGCCCGCCGGAGGCTGGGGCGCAAGAAAGCTGCTGCCGAATTCGTAGGCGACAATCAAATGGGGGTCGAGGTGGGTGGTGATTTCCAGCAGCGGCGCCAACAGATTATAGCTGGGAGCGTAGTTGTGATGCCGAAAGCCAAAGTATTGCACAGCGCGAGTCCAATAAATACAAGCGACAAGGCCGTCATAACCGAGGCTGGCGCGCTTGATAACCGTAGGCGAACTAAGGAACAGCACCTCATCAAGTGTGCCTGGCGGCCGCAGCTGATCGGCGCGATGCAGCACGAACGAACTGGCCGCTAGCGAGAGCACCAGGACGAGGCTTGCGATAATGGTCGTTCTGCGCCGTGAGTTCATTCCCAACTTTCCTATTTCAGATCGCGGTATTCGAAGATGAGCACGGCTCCGCTCAAAGCCATCAGCGCATAAAAGAAGGCGTAGAGCGTGTTATGAAAAATGAGCTGTCCCGCGACCGGCTGCTCGTGCGCGATGGAGGTGATCACGTTGAATGCGGAGAAGTTGGGCACAAGATACGCAGTTCCGGTGGCGAGCCAGCGCGTGATTCCATGAGTCATAGCCGCAAAGTTGCGCAAATCTTCGGCAAAGCTCCCGACCACGAACAAAGAGAATGCAAACACAGCGGAGAGCAGAGGGGAAGAAAACGACGAGAACAGCAACGCCAGCGCGCAGATGATGAGGAATTCGAGAATGATGAAGTAGAGCGCGACGAAAATCAGCGCATCCGCTCTTACGAAAGTGTGCGAGACATAAAACAGCGCCAGAAAGACGCCGAGCGCCATAAAAAACGTATTTACAGCCAGCGTGCCCGCGAGCCCGAAGAATTTGCCTACAATAAACTCCCACCGTCGAACGGGCCGGGAGAGCACGGTGTAGAGGGTTCGTTTTTCAATTTCTTTGGAAACTAAGCCGATGCCGATGAAAATGGCGATCACCACTCCGAAGAGGGAGACCGCGGTCAGGCCCAGATTGATGACAACCAGTTTCTCGATGGCGATGGAGATCTTGCCGACGAGAATGGCCGCACCGGAAAGCAGCAGGGCGAAAGCGATCAGGTTATAGAGCACGCGGTCACGTACAGCTTCGCGGAAGGTGTTGGAGGCGATATGTGAAATACGCGAGTTCATAGCACGGGTGTTGACGAAAATTCTCACACGGCCGATCCGGCTGTGGTTTCGGCGTGACGCAGCTTCTCCACAAAATAGCTTTCCAGTGAGGTGCGAACTGGTGTGATCGAAACCAGGCGCTGGCGTTCGCGGCGCAGAACATCGATGAACACATCCTGCTGATTTTCTGCGATGATGGCGCGCACATGTTCGCCGCTAAGATGGCACTCAACCCCCAGCACTTTGATCGAGGCAGGTATCTCCGTACCTTGCCAGATCACTTCGACTTTGCCTTGAACGCTGGAGGTCAATTCTTCGACCGCGCCTACGCTTCGCAACAAGCCCTTGTGAATAATGGCAACGCGGTCGCAAAGGGTCTCGGCGTCGGAAAGAATGTGTGTGGAAAAGAAAACAGTCTTGCCTTTCTGCTTGAGCTCTTCCATGAGATCGCGTACTTCGCGCCGGCCCATGGGATCGAGCCCTGACATGGGTTCGTCGAAAAATACGATTTTTGGATCGTGCAGAATGGCTTGCGCGATTCCCACGCGCTGCAGCATGCCTTTTGAGAATTTGCGAAGCTGTATACCTCTGACGTCGTGTAACCCTACCTGGTGGAACACTTCCTCGACGCGCCGGTTGCGGTCCTTGGCCGGCATGCCGGAAAGCTGCCCGTAGTAATTCAGCAGTTCGTGTGCGGTGAGATAGTCGTAAAAATATGGCTGCTCGGGGAGAAAGCCAATCTGCGCCTTCACCGCAGGATCGGTCCATTCCTGGCCCAGGATGCGGGCCGAGCCGGCAGTGGGGAAAACCAGTCCCATAAGCAGTTTTAAAGTCGTGGTTTTGCCAGCACCGTTGGGACCAAGAAAGCCGAAAACTTCGCCCTCTTCAACGGTCAGTTGAAGCGGATAGAGAGCGCGCTTGGGTCGCTTGCGCCAGAAGCCCACGCTATAGGTTTTTTCCAATCCCAGAATTTCGATCGCAGGCATGGCGCAGAATACGTGTCGACACGGAGAAATGGCTGCTCACTTCCTACAAAAAATTATAAGCAAATTCAATGCCGCGTCAAAGATGGATAGTTGAACAGGGATTACGAAAGTGGACGCTAACCTGCTGTGCTGCAAGCGCCTGTTGAATGTCAGGATTGACGGCTTCGGAGGCCTCGGTCACTGTTCGGCGGCTAGCGGATGCCAGCTGTAGAGATTGTCGATGAGCCCGATCTGGCGGCGAATCTGGGCTGCGTTTTCCTTTTGGAGCTGAACAGTGGCGTGATTGTGAGCGCCCTGGGGATCCTGGGCCAGATTGTAGTAGTAAGTTCGGGAATTTACGGCGTCGGCAATGAACAGGGATTGTCCGTTACCACCAAGGATCGCGTACACGGGAGCATAGCTGGAGACGAGCAAGTAATTCGGGCGCAGGTAGCCCGACTGCTCCTGACGCGCTTCAGTGAATAGCGGCCGTCCGAAAAGTTCGTTATTGAGAATGGGGCGGTGGCCCAGCAAATAGTAAAGGCTCGGGGTGATATCGGTGGTGAAGGCAGGTTGATGCGAATCCCACACGAGTTGCTGGCGCATGTGTAAAGGCAGGTGGATGATCAGTGGGATTCGAATAACTTGAGGGAACAGGAAATCGGAATGTCCGTATCGCCCGAATTCGCCATAGCAGTCGCCGTGGTCGGCGGTGAGGATGAGGATGCTGTTGTCATACAGCCCGCGCTGGCGAAGAAAATCGAGAAATTCACCGAAGGCCTCGTCCATTCTGCGCAACTCGTAAATGCTGGCGGCTTTGCGGCCGCCAGGAATTTTTGAGCGCTCAAGCGTCAAGGTGTGCACATTCTGCGGCTGGGTATAGGCGAAGATCGGTTTGTTAGGGTCGGCACGTTGATCAATTTTCGCTTCCAGCTCTTTCAGCGTGGGAACAAAATCGAGGTCGCCCCAGGATTTGGTGTTCAAGTCGAGCTTTGTGATCGCAGGTGACTCATGAAGGATTACTCCGAGAATGGGATCGACGCTGATGTAGCTCTGGTAACCATCCGTATCGAGCAGCTTTTGCAGATTGTTCATCGGATAAAAAGGCTCGATGTACTGCTTGTGTAATTGCATGGTGCCGGTCCAGATTGCGGGCTCCGAAAGTGCGGTGCCGCCGTAGCGCGTGAAGGCGTTTTCAAGAACAACGCTCTCCTGAGCGAAGCGGCCGATTGCAGGTGTGTAATCGACTGCGGGATTGTAAGGCGAAACATAGTCCTGACGCAGGCTGTCGATCACAAAGATAAAAATGTTGGGTTTGATTCCCGCGACAGGTTGAAGATTTGCCACGAGGCGAAGATCGGCAGGAGCCACTGAGATGTTGGGTCCGAGGTTCGTGTTTCGCTTGAGGAATTCATAAAACTGGCGATAAGACTTGCTATTGATGGGCCGGGAGAGAAGATCGTAAGCGGTCTTGAAAGAAACATCAGCTCCGGCATAGGCTTCCAACATTTCCTGGGTCGGAGATGGCTCGGCCGAGTACAGCGCCAGCCTTGCGTAGCGAAGAAATCCGGCGGCGGCGACGGCGAGGACGAGAAACGAAGCAATCTCTGCACCCTTTGCGCGAATCCGGATCCGACGGGCGGTGTGAAAGATGGCCAGCCATACGGCAATGACCGTCATTCGCTGCAAGACAAAGTCCCAGTCGTTTGCAGCAAGAACGGCCGGGATTGCATAAGCGCAGGCGAGTAAAGCCAACGCCGCCAGGCTCCAACGCCAGCCAGCCAGACCGGCTGTGTCGGTTGACTCATGGCGTTGGGCAAAGAAAGATCGCAGTCTGGCGACGAATCCGGCAAACGAAAATACCAGGGCAAAGCATATGACAGCGGCGAAGATGCTTGCCTGAATTCCCTCGAATGAGATAGTCGGAAGAATCACGTTGCGGACTAGCAGCGTCAGGAGCAGCCAGGCAAAAAGTTTCGTCAGCGTGAAATCAAGCGCATCGGGCCAAGGCGTTTTTGCAGCGGCAAAGCGAATGAAAACAAGAACGCCGCCGACGGCCGCAAAAATCGCGAGATGAAAACAAAGGCTTGCAGCTAGGCCGTGCAGCACAAGAGAGCCTGCCGGCGGGGCGCCGTCTGCGGTTGCTCGGAGCAGGGAAGTCGCGGCGAATGCTATTGAGGCCATTGTGGCCGCAACCGTGGTTTTCGCCAGGTTCAGCCGTGAATGCTTTTCCCCCGCATGCCAGGATCGTCTCTCTGATAAATCGAGCGCGGCGAGCCATAACATCGGGAACAGAGAGAACATGCTCCATAGATAGCTGATGAAATCCAATCGAAGGCCGGCTAGTGCATCCGTGCGCCACAGATAAATGGCGATGCTGCCGTTCAAAACCAGAAAAGCTATCGTTGACCTTCGAGTCTGGTTGCGCCGCAATTCGGGAATCAAAGTAAGGGCTACCGCCAGGACAAGCAGCGCGTAGGCAATGCCGTGCAGGCGCACGAAGATCGGCAGCCAGGCCAGCAATGGATTGTGAATGAACCCGAAGTAGGAAAAAGGCACGGAGAGAAGTAAGCAGTAGACCGAAGTCAAGAGCAGGAAAGCGCAGAACGCGAACCGGATTGCGCATAAAGAAATGCCACAGATCACTGTGAGCCATGCAGTCACCGGCGAAGTGAGCGCGCTGTTGCGCAGACGTTCGTCGTTAATTTGCAAAGAAGTACTCACTCGTGTCCTTCAGGTAACGGTGGCTGGTCTAATTCTCTCAATTTAGAGAATGGGCGGAAAGTCACGAGCGACTGAGATACCAAGGTGTCATGCCGAGTGGTTTCAGCATGGACAATCGCAGCGGCTGAGGGATTAGATCCGAGGATTCCTATTCACGGTCAGAAATGCTTCCGGCTATCGCAAGTCCCTGTCGCAACTTCGCGCGTTCATGAAGCGCTGCCGGTTAATTGTTCATCGGCGTCAGCTGCAGGCAGGAGGAATAGCTGCCGACCTGGTTGATATCGCCGGCAGGCTGGAGGCGAATCACCATATCGTCGGTTGAGCAATAGGCGCGCGTCCCCGTCAGATCACTGTTCGGCGTTCCCGTGGCGTAGAACATGTCATTGTAGGTGCTTCCAGCAGAAGCCGATCCGGTGGCCGCGAACGAGTAGCCGCTCTTTCCCAGGCCGCCGCCGTTGCTGGCCAGACTGTTGTCAATCAGGCAAGCGGTAGCCAGATTCGGGGTGCAAGGGTCTACACCACCCAGCACGCTAAGCGTCCCCGGGAAACCCACTTCGGGATATGTCGCGAAATAGCCGACCTCCCCAACGTTAATCGAATGCATCGAGCCGGCCGCGGAGGAGTCGTTTGCCGCCATACGTGCGCGCAGCAGATTCGGAATCGCGATGGCGGCGATGATCAGGATAATCGCGATCACGATCAGCAACTCGATCAACGAAAACCCCTTTGGTTTGCGATTTGAGTTCATGTTGGCTGCGATTCGTTCCACAGGCCGCGCGCCCGAACGGGCGCCAGCCTTTCACAGCAACATAGCCGCAGTTCACAGGCCAACCTGGCTCAAGGCGGCGGTGACGATGGTAACGGTTACCCGCGCGGCTTGGGAAAAAACGCACTTCGAGCTTGCGCGGCTCTGCTGGAACGAGCTGCTGAACACAGGCTGTTTTCGATGGTGATAGGGCGCGGGTTCAAGCCAGCCAGCCTGCCGCTATGACCTCTCACAGCTCGATGTGTATTCGGTGGGTACGGTTTTATGACGGCGGGCGCGATTACGTCAACCGCGGGGATCAGCCAGAAAATGTCAGATTTGGATGACAAAAGTTGTCGGCGGGAATAACAGGATGCAAAAATGCAAAAGGCAGCGGATTTTCTCCGCTGCCTTTTGGCTTCGTGCGTTTAGGCACTCGACCATTCGCAAGCCTTAGTTCTGGAGTGGTGACCAGCCCTGGCAAGTCGTGTAGCCGCCCGGCCCAGCGATTACGCCAGCGCCGCCCCAACGGAGCACGCCGTCGTCAACCGAGCAGTATGCCTTGGTTCCGGTGACGTTGGAAAGTGGCTGCGCCTGGGTGTAGAAGTTCCAGCCCGTGGTCGCAGTCCCACCCGGCGTAGCAAGGAAGCTGTAACCGCTCTTGCCGTTGCCGCTGCCATTGGTGGCCAGGTTGTTGTCGATCAAGCATCCATTGGCCGTTCCAGGAACGCAGGGCGAGGCCGAACCGCCGAGCTGAGACAGTGAGGCGTATCCGGTAGAAGGATAAGCGCCGTAGTAGCCGACTTCACCCACGATGATGGTGTGCTCGGAAGCGGCTGCCGAAGAGTCATTGGCCGCCATACGGGCGCGCATCAGGTTTGGAATCGCGATAGCTGCGATGATCAGGATGATGGCAACCACGATCAGCAGCTCAATCAATGAAAAACCTTTCTGTTGTTTCCGCATCTCTTTTTCCCCTCTTTTAGCTTTCGTTGAATTCTTGCTGGTCATGGTATGACCCAGTCGGCTTTGATGTTCGCACTTGCCCAGCCATAGTTGCCAGTTACTTTGGTTCGCTCGACTTGCGGAGAAGGCCTTTGTTTTCAGCGCGAAGTTACTCTCGGTCTCATTCTAGCCGTTTCCAGGAGGCTTTCCATGGCAAAAAAGCGTCTTTCGAACTGACAATTCGTGTCAGTTTGAAACTGGGGACGATTTCTTTTGGGAACGCGGCAAGAAGCCGGAGTTGCATGAACGTTTTGCAAATTAAGGAGGGAGCGCAAAGGCTACACTCCTGCGGCCATCCGCGCCACAAGCGTTCTGCTTTGAGGTTGGCGCTGCTCGACTGAGAGGATTTGTTTCATCCAGAGGACGGAGCCACCGATGGTGGCCATAACACACACCCAGGGAACAAGAGGCGTCCAGCGAAAGAAGAACGGTATGCTAAAGCGAAGCAGTATTAACCAACTCCCTGTAAGCAATAGTCCGCCTGCCAGAGGGATGAGGCGCTCGGGCGACTTCAAGGGCGTTGAATGCGTGCACAGGGCCTGCATAGCAACAGTGAAGGGAAACGCCACCACGAGATCAACAAAATAATGTTCTCCGGTTCCCAAGGTTCCGAAGACGGTAGCCACGGCGTAAGCGTAGGCCAGCCAGCGTAGATGACGAAACTGCCTGCAGTTGAACGCAATCAAGAGCGCCCACGTCATATGCAAAGATGGCATCGCATTGCGGACGATCGAGGGAGCCATGGCGACCATCCGTGGCTCGAGTCCGCGCAAGACCAGGTCTCGCATTTGCGCAAAAGGCACAGGGTGGCTGGGAAATTCCCATCCCGCAAGATATGCCGGACCTGCTGCTGGAAACGCTACGTATAAGAAATATCCCAATACTCCCGATACAACGAAGAGCTTAAGCACGAAGAGCGGAGGACTTGATTTTTGCCGCAAATGTGCGCTGTAAGCGATTGCCAGGGCAATAGGAATCGCATAATACAAGCGAGCAATAATTGTTCCCACTACTTGATGGTTTCTAAAGTATTGCCCAACCATAAAGCTGGGCTGGAAGCCCAGGCTTCCGTCAAAGGCATATGCGTACACATCCATTACCTTAGGCGTCATCATCGCCCCTAGGTTGAGCAGCTTCTGAGATCCAATTACGAACAAGCCGAAGCCGGCTGCCGGCATTAGTATGTACGTGATAATTTGCCTTTTTTCCCCACGCTCCGCCCAGGTCGCACGCAGGCCGAGCAGTAGAAAACTCACTAATCCCACAAAACCCATGCACGGGCCGATGTGGATGTCGAGCTTACCGGTGGGGTGGATCAGAAATTGATCAAGAAGCACAAGGCCAGCCCCGCCGGCCAAGACGCCAACAATCTCCCAGAGCCTCGGCCTGACGGCAACCTGAAAAACGAAAGCGCTCGCCACACCGGCTCCGACATAAGGAATCAGCCACGGTGCCTTCGCCCACGCGAGAAACACGATCAGAACGAATACGGTGGCAAGCGCCACGCGACGCAAGCTATCCCAAAGGTCTTTCATCTCTGTTCTGGCGTTGTCCGGTGGCCGCGCAGTCATGGCACCCCCGCGCCGGCCGCGTGTGCGAGCTTGCCCGTGCAGTGGACCTGCCGCTGACCATTTTCGATAGCAAGAATCCGCCTCATCCAGAGAAAAGTCGGAACCAAAGTAGCGGCAATGCAGACCCATGGCACGAGCGGTGTCCACGCAAAGAAAACGCGTGTCCCGAAGCGCAGCACAATGAACCAGACAACGGTGAGAGCGCTTCCTCCTACTAACGGCACAAGGCGAGCCGGCGATTTCAGAGGAAGCGAGCGCGTGCAGAGCGCCTGCACAGCGACAGAGAATGGAAATGCGACCACCAGATCGATCAGATAATGTTCTCCTGTGCCGAGAGTGCCGAGAAAGGTTGTGAACACAAAGAAATATGCGAGGGCGCGAACCCAGCGGGGAAACGGCCTGCAGTTGAACGCCATCAGCAGTGCCCATGCCATATGCAGCGAGGGCATCGCGTTGCGGCAGACCTCCTGGCTCATAAGCACCATGCGAGGCTCCATGCCGCGAGAAACCAGGGAGCGCAGCGTGGAAAAAGGAATGGGCGAGCCGGGAAAATGCGGACCAACCAGATAAACGGGACCGGCTGCCGGGAAAGCCAGATAGAGAAAATATCCCAACAGCCCGGCGGCCATGAAAACTTCGAGCAGAAATAGTGGCGTATTCTTTTTCACCCTCAGATAGGCGGCGTAAGCCAGAGCCATTGCGGCCGGCAAGGCATAATAGAAGCCGCGTCCGAGCATCCCAACCAGAGCGTAATCCTGAAACCACTTTCCCACGACGAAGCTCGGCTGGAAACCTAGGCTCGCATCGAAGCAGTAGGCGTAAACGTCCATGGTTTTCGGGAAGATGAGGCTGGCCAGGTTCAGCAGCTTTGACGTTCCCAGAACAAAAAAGGCGAAGCCGGCAGCGGGGATCAGGATCGATTGCAGCTGCTTGCGCTCATCGGACTTAGCCCAAATGGCGCGCAGAGCAAGAACTAGAAAGCTGACTAATCCCAGAAAACCAAGACACGCCCCAACCTGGAAACCTGAGTGGGGGGTGGAGTGATGAACTACGAATCGATCAAACAGGATAAGAGCCGCCGCGCCAGCGAGGACGCCGAGGATTTCCGCGCGCCGCGGCCGCACCACAACCTGAAAGATGAACGCGCTGGCTACTCCGCAGCCGACATAAGGGATGTCAAAAGGCAGGCCGGCCAGGGCGAGCAGGAAAATCAGGCAGAACAGTATCGCGATTAGAATTCGAGGGATGCGGACCGGCGTCCAATTTGCGCCGCTGGCGAGTTGATTGCTCGATGTGTTCACGAAAAGAGACTACTGCCTGGCAGAGGCGCAGGAACCCGCCTGCATCATATGGGATGGCCGCCGTTGCCTCAACGGGCGATTCGGAGCCCTCTACACGATGGTAATCGACCACGAAGTTAAGCGCACACGAGAGCGCAAAGCGGGACCGTATAATCGTTCTTAAGACAACATCGGGGTTGTGGTTCACCTTGCCCTCAATAGCACTCGCGAACAATAAAGAAAACCCCACCGCGGTCGCCCCTGCCGTGCGCATGAGCCGTGACAAAGTAAATACGATTTTGTGTCTAGTTTTAGTAGTAGCCACGCTCGCCTGCTATAACTCCGTTGTTCACAATGGATACACAAACTTCGATGACAATGGATATATCACCGAGAACGTTCATGTGCAGGCCGGACTCACCTGGTCGACGGTTAAATGGTCCTTTTCCAGCTTCTACGTTGGCAACTGGCACCCTCTGACCTGGCTATCGCACGCTCTCGATTACCAGATTTTCAAACTGAATCCGGTTGGCTCGCATTACGTGAACGTGCTGTTTCACACGGCAAACGCCGTGCTGCTGTTTCTACTTTTGGAAACGGCCACGGGAATGACATGGCCGAGTCTCGTGGTAGCGGCACTGTTTGCGCTTCACCCCATGAACGTGGAATCGGTGGCGTGGGCATCGGAGCGGAAGAATGTGCTTAGCATGTTCTTTTTCCTGCTGACTATGCACGCCTATGGTTTCTATGCGCGCAAGACCAGTTGGCAGAGATTTTTGCTAGTCGCCTTTCTGTTTGCCCTTGGTCTGATGGCGAAGCCGGAGATCGTTACGCTGCCGTTTGTATTGCTGCTTTGGGACTACTGGCCCCTCGAGCGCATGGGAGGGACGTCGGACGGAATGCGAGGCGCAGAGATTCAGTCTCGATCGTTATCCACGCTGGTTTTCGAAAAAACGCCACTCTTTCTGTTATCGGCGACGAGCGCAGTAATCACGCTGCTGGCTCAAGAGAGCGGGCATGCCGTGCGGGGAGCATCCACGAGGGTGCGGTTTGGAAATGCCCTCGTAGCCTATACGCGCTACCTTGGGAAAGCGTTCTGGCCCGACCGGCTGGCGGTGATGTATCCGCATCCCGGGCGTCTGCTTCCTAACTGGCAAATTGCGGCTTCGGTTGTGTTGCTGGTCATTGTGACGGCGCTGGTTCTGTATCGTAGCGATCGGCGCTACCTTGCCGTGGGCTGGTTTTGGTTGCTGGGAACGCTGGTGCCAGTGATTGGCTTGGTGCAGGTGGGCGTGCAGGCGATGGCGGACCGCTACGCCTACCTTTCGTTCATCGGCTTGTTCATCTGCTTGGTGTGGGCGTGCGCTGATATCACGAAGAATTACAAAGTCCAGGGAGTGTGGCTGGCGGTGTCGGCGGCCGCGATTCTGGCAACGCTCGGGTTGGTGACGCGGCATCAAATCGGCTATTGGAAAAACAGTGAGACGCTGTGGAGACATGCGCTCGCCGTGACTGATATGAACTATCCGGCTCATGACGCCCTTGCCCGCGCGCTGGCCGATCAAGGCCGGGTTGACGAGGCAATCGCCGAGTACAAGGCCGCAGGGAGGTTGCATGCTTATCCTTCCTCTGAACTGGTATCGATCGGACTGTACGAACTCGGACACGATCACGTGCAGGATGCGATCGAGGAACTGAAACAGGCGGTGAATGCCGCCGAAAACAGAACGCTGCGCGCCAACGCCCTCGGCTGTCTCGGCTTTGCGTTTCTTCACGCACACGACATCAACGATGCAACGTTGAGCTACGCCGCCGCACTGCAGCAGAATGCCCGAGATCCGGGGGCACTTTTTGGCTCTGGCCTGCTCGATGAGCGGAGCGGAGATCAAGCATCGGCTGCGATGCGGATATCTCAGGCCATGCAAATCCGCTCTTCGGATGTGGGGTATCTGCTACTTGCGGAGATGTTGCGTCGAGCCGGTCAAGATGCCGCGGCCGAAAATGCGCAGGCGGAAGCGGCGCGCCTTTCACAGAATCTCCCCGAGGCCCGCCGCTCCGTTGCCAAACTTCTCGATCTGATTGCGGTTCCGAACAACTAACCCGCACAAATCATCAAACTTTTTCCAATCGAAGATACAATACCCCTGCCACTATGCCTGCTCGCAAAGACGCAAGCGTTGACAGCCGTATTTCCCGTGCCTGGACGTTGGCTTCGCGTTTGTATGCCGATCCCGATGTTCTCGCGGGGGAAAAAGAACAGATTTTTGCGCGCACCTGGCAGGTCGTGGGACATCGCGACCAAGTCGGGATTGCGGGCGACTATTTCACTACGGAACTGATCGGCGAGCCGCTGCTGCTTGTTCGCGGCAACGACGGCAAGTTGCGAGGGTTTTATAACGTATGCCGGCATCGGGCGGGGCCTCCGGCTGAAGGCTGCGGATCGCGCAAACTCTTTCGTTGTGGCTATCACGGCTGGACCTACGATCTGAATGGGTCGCTCATCTTGGCAACGGAAATGGAGGGAGTTGACGGGTTCCGGCCTGAAGATTTCGCCCTAGCGCCGGTAAAGGTCGAGGAATGGTTCAACTTCGTTTTTGTCAATCTTGACGCGAACGCTCGCCCTTTGCGCGAAAGTCTAGGAGAGTTGCCGCGTCAAGCTGAGAAATTTCATGTCGACGGCCTGAAGCTGTTCGAGCGACGCACCTATGACATGAACTGCAACTGGAAGACTTATGTCGATAACTATCTCGAGGGCTATCACTTGCCCAGTGTGCATCCGGGGTTGAACCGGGAACTCGATTTCAATGCTTATAGCGTTGAGGCGCATAAGAATTATGTGCGGCAGTTCAGTCCCATTCGCGGCGCGCAGCCGGGAGATGCCACGCCACGCCGCTATCAAGAGGCGCGCGAAGATCTGACAACGGACTACTTCTGGATTTTCCCCAACTGGATGCTGAATTGCTATCCCGATAACGTATCGCTGAATATTGTGCTGCCGCTTGCGCCTGAGCGGTCGCTGGCGATTTTTGAGTGGTACCTGTCGGAAGAACACCACAGCAGCCCGGCGGCGAAGGCGTCGGTGGAGTTCAGCCATCAGATTCAGACTGAAGATGTGGCGATTTGTGAAGCCGTGCAGAAGAATCTGCGATCGAGAAGTTATTCGCGCGGACGCTTCAGCGTAAAGCAGGAGGCGGGCGTGCACGCGTTCCATCGGATGTACGGCGAGTGGATGGGACGGCAGTCACCTGGAGGGCGCAGAGAACGTCGCGGAAGCGCGGATAGAAGTCCGCATCTTGAGGCTAGGCGCTTACGGCCTTGATCAACATGCAGGTTATGTCGTCGTGCTGCGGCGTATTTCCGACGAACACATCCAGTTCGGTCATCAGGCGTTTCAACATCTCTTCCGGCGTACCTGGGGCGCCGGCGCTGATTGCATTTAGCAGCCGAGCTTCACCGTATTCGTCCTGCCGCGCGTTTTCTGCCTCGACTACTCCGTCGGTGAAGATGACCAGCCAATCCTCGGGGGCAAGAATTACACGGGCGGATTCATATTTCGCCTCCGGCTGGATGCCCAGAGGTAATCCGCCGATGTCGAGACGTTCGATTGCACCATTGGTGCGGCGAAGAATGGGATTGTTATGTCCGGCATTAATGTAAGTGAGCGAGCGCTGAACAGTGTCATATTCCGCAAGAAAAGCAGTTGTGAAGCGCATTCCTCCCTGACTGTTCGAGCACGCGTATTTATTCATGTTTGACACTAACTCCGGCAATGCAAGCTGTGCGGTAGAAAGGGTTTTTAAGCTTGCTTGAAAAGTGGCCATGAGCATGGCTGCGGGAACGCTTTTCCCGGCCACGTCAGCCACGGCAAAGACGACTCGATTTTCTTCCGGGGTTTTTCCAGGCCGCGGAAACACATCATAGTAATCGCCAGCCACCGTGTTGGCCGGCCTTGTGGCATAAGCCATGGAGATTCCTGGAATTTGCGGCGGAGCTCCGGGCAGCAGCCAAGTCTGAATCTCGCGCGCAATCTGAAGGTCGCGCTTCATTACCACGCGGTCGGCTATCTCTAGCATTAGCAGCAGAAAGAGAAGCAATCCGCCCCAGAAATGAAAGTCGAATTCCACCACGTGCAGCTCGTGTTGCGCATCGTGATAACTGAAGCCGCTGCTAGGGAAGAGCAGCATCACCAGCGCGGCCAGCAGCAGCACGCGGCGGGCGGGCGATAATTTTTCCAGAATCGACCAAAAGAATTCCTTGACAATGTGCAGATTGCGCCCGCGACGAGTCAGGCCTTCGGGCGTCTTGGCGGCAACGTCGGCGGAATACAAGCGGTAGCTGGCGCGGGCTTCGTTTTCGAACTGCGACCAGAGCTGACTGACTTCCATGCCCTCGGTCACGCGCTGCCAGAAGCGATGCAGGCGCACGCCGAGAGGAACACGATTTGCCGGAGGCTGCACGGAAGGGGGAAGGGTAGCCATCGGTTTGGAATTCGATTATAGAAGAAGGGCTAGAATCATCACGGCCCCGCGGGTTGAAATGGGACTTAGTGGCCGACGATGCTATCGGCAAACTGCCGCGCCTCGCTGAAGTTTTGCGATAAGCGCCTCGCGGTTTGAGTCGCCGACGCAGCCTCTGATTCTTTACCGCTTTGCTTTAGCGCGCCGGCGAGCAAAAGATAAGTTATATCGGAAGGCTGCAAAGCAGCCGCTTGAGAATAAGCCCGAATAGCGGCATCCAAGTCTCCAGCGCGTTGCGCTGCCGCGCCCAACCCGACCCATGCGCGGATGTTGCGCGGACGAAGATTTATGGCCGACTGGAAATTATTCTGCGCCGCTGCGAATTCACCCCATTGCTGATAGATCGTCCCCATGTTGATGAAGGCAGTGGCGCGGGAGCGTTCGTCGACGGTTATTTCCGCCACCTTTTTGTACAGCACCAGTGCACCGGCAAGATCGCCATGATTCATCTTGTAAAACGCCAAACTCGAATTGCTGATGGGATCCGACGGATGAATGAGGGCAGCGGTATGGAAGTGGGGCATGGCTTGTTCTAGATCGCCCTGCTCCATCAGGGAGTTGCCGATTCCATCCTCGGCGATGAAATTATTGGTGGTGACCGCGGCAGCGTGCTGCCAGAGTTCCAGATTGCTGCTCCAATGCCCGAGTTGGCGGTGTGAAAGGAACGCAAATAAGAGAAGCGGGAGGACAGACGCCGCTGCCAGCGAGTTGCGTGGAACGGAACAATACGCACCAAGATCGGCAAGGCCCCAGCACACCGCAATAAAAAGCCCGATGAATGGCAGGTAAGCGTAGCGGTCCGCCATCGACTGCACACCTACTTGTACTACTCCGATCATCGGCACTAGAGTCCCCAAAAACCAGAGCCAGCCAACGATCAGATAACGTTTGCGGGCGGAGAGAGCCGCCGCAGTAATCAAAAACAGCAGGAGCACGGAAATCGAGATTTGCATAGCCGTCAGAGTTGCGGGTTGGTAGGGATACATCACCGATAGATGCAATGGCCAGATAGCTTTGCCCAGATACCTCGCATAGGAAACGACTGCATTGGCAAGTCGAATAGGTAGGGTGTAGCGCTGGAAAGAAGTTACCGCACCGGCGGTGGTTTGTGCTCGCAGAGTTAAGACGGCGCTGGGTATACACATTGCGACCAGGGGCAGCTTTTCCGCGACAAGCCAGCGCCAGGAGCGCTGCTTTGTAACCTGGTCGAGCCATGGGCCAGATTGCTCAGGATGATTGGCAACGCGTTTCAGAGGCCAATAGTCCCAGAGAAGCAAAATAAAGGGCAGGCTAATCACTTGAGGTTTGGACATCAGACCCAAGGCAAAGAAAATGGCGACCACCGAATATCGGCCGACTCGCGGCTTGCTTGCATACCACTGATAGGCGGCGAGAGCCAGAAGAAAGAAAAAAAGGCTGAGGAGATTTTTTCGTTCGGCAATCCAGGCGACCGATTCCACATTCATCGGATGGACTGCGAAAAGAAAAGCGCTTATAAAACTCCGCCAGAAGAATCCGGTCGCGTTGAAAAGCACCCAGAATAAAAGCGCCGCATTTATGGAATGCCAGAAAGCGTTGATGTAGTGAGGTCCCGCAGGATTTAAGTGGAAAATCTGGCAATCCAGCATATGGGAGAGCCACGTGACGGGATGCCAGTTGCTCTCATCCAGGCTGGTGAATGCCCATTGCACCGACGCCCAGCTGAACCCGTACTTAACGTGAGCGTTGTCGGCGATGTAGCGGCCATCGTCGTAATTCAGAAAAGGGTGCCGGCCGGCCGGACTATAGAGGGCAAGGCTAGAAAGTATCAGACACAGGGAAGCAATGAGCGCGTGTTTTCTTGAGGTCTGTAGAAGTGTGGGACTCGTCTGCATCGGCACTGGCGGAGATTGTTTCAGGTATGGACTATAAGGGATTCTGCGGGTAGGGGCGTCATTACTATAGTGCGATGGCTCAACCGCGCTCGCGCTTTCTTACAAAACAAAATCCGAATTCTCTGCCGGAATTGCGATCGCAGGAGATCAGAACAATGCGAGCTGCTCATCGCAGTTTTCAACTGGCCACTTCCCGACAGATGTACCTCTCGGATCGCCGCGGCCGATCCCGTACTTCACTCGCAGTTGGGCCATCAGTTGCGAAATGCGCCTGGTGTAGGACGGCGGGAGAAACGAATGATCGCGATAGCGCTGACGATAATTTCCGACCAGGTGAGGGAAGTGCTGTTCGATGAATGGCAGAAAAACCGCCATCGAGCAGGGTTTGAGAAAGAGCGCATTCGCAAATATATGGCGCGCCCCGGCAGCGGCTGACTCGCGCACCAGCGCTTCCAGGTCGGCTGGGGAATCAGTTATGCCGGGCAGCACGGGCGAACAGCTAAGGCCCACATCGAAACCGGCCTTGCTCAGGGTACGGACGGCGTCCATTCGCAGGTCTGGCCGAGGGGCGCGCGGCTCGAGGATGCGGGCGAGATCGGTGTTGAGGGTGGTAATAGTGATGTGGATTGAGAGTGTGTTGCTGCAGGCGATAACGCAAAGAAGATCGATGTCGCGCAGAACGAGATTCGATTTCGTGACAATGCCCAGTTCGAAGCCCTTGTGCCGGGAGAATTCCTCCAAAATGCCGCGGGTGACTTCGTATCGCCGCTCGGCAGGCTGATAGGGATCCGTCGCCGTGCCCAGAGCGATCGACTCGTTCTTCTTGACCTTTCGCAGTTCGTGGCGGAGCACGTCGGCTGCGTGCTGTTTGACGTAGATTTTTTGCTCGAACTCGAGGCCGTCGCGCATTTCCATGAATTCGTGAGTGTAACGGGCATAGCAGTAGCGGCAGCCGAACTCGCATCCCCGGTAAGGGTTGATAGTCCAGGTAAACGGCAGCTTGCGCTTGCTGACACAGCGGTTGAGCAAAGACTTTGCAGGGAGGGTGAAATACTCGACATCGTGGCCTTCGCGGATGGATTCGCCCTGCGCCGCAAGCCGGGCGATCCCGACGAGCGGAGCGCGGCGGTCGTGGAGTGGGAATAGGAGAGTTGAGGACACAGGATATTCGCTTTATATTCGCCCATAATAGGAACATCAGCGGCTGATGTCAACTGGATAGGGATTCGGGGGTAGTGTCCTAATTACTGACTTCGGGCGCGCTCTCTAAGCCCTCGTGGCGAGAGCATCGTCGGCTACAATGTCCGATAACAGGTATTATGTAAAGTCACGGCTAGCGTGCCGAGGTGGGTTGGCTTGCAGAGGTCAGGCAGCCATCCCGGCTTACATCTTGTATTTCCCTAGATCCTCGTCGTTGAGGCCTTCGAGGTATTTGCGCAGCTCTTCCGCGGTCACGCGGTCCGACATGCTGGCGGCCTGCTTGGAGTTCTTCAAGACGAGTTCATCGACAAATATGGGGCAATCCACGCGCAAAGCCAGGGCGAGCGCATCGGAGGGACGTGAATCGACGCTGATTACCTCGCCGCCGCGTTCGAGCCAGATGACGGCGTAAAACGTGTCTTCACGGAGTTCGGTGACTACGACCTTATGCACCTGAGTTTCCAGGCCCGTGAGCACATTCTTGATCAGGTCGTGCGTCATGGGGCGCGGAGTGCTCACCTTTTCCATTTCCAGCGCAATCGCGTTTGCTTCGTAAACTCCCACCCAGATGGGCAGCACACTATCGCCAGCCACGTCTTTAAGGATGACGATGGGCATGTTCGAGACTGGATCCATAAGCAATCCGCGAATTGTCATCTCTACTTCCATCACAACTCCTTCGCCATGCCAGCGAGCGCCTATGCGCCTTTTTATACCACCAATTCTCCCACAAGGCTGTTGGGAAAACTGCCGAGAACACGCACTGGCACGTAGCTGCCCACTTTGGGCGCTGTGGCCTCTGGCGCAATAAAATTCAAAGTCTTATTTTGGGTGGTGCGGCCGATCCACTGTGCGCGAGCATCGTTCTTGCCTTCAACCAATACCTCCAGTGTTTCCCCTATATATCTCTTGTACTGCGATATCTGAATATCCTTTTGTTTCTTCATCAGCACATCGAGCCGACGCGCCTTTTCTGCATCGGGGATGGCATCTTCCAGAGATAGGGCCGGCGTATTCGGACGCGGCGAATACTTGAAGGAAAAGACTCCGTCGTACCTGACGTCGTCAAGCAGCGATAAGCTTTCTTCGAAATCAGCCTCGGTTTCGCCGGGGAAGCCGACGATCACATCGGTCGTAATGCTGATGTCCCGCCTGGCCGATTTCATCCAGGAGATTCGCTCCAGATACTGCTCGCGCGTATAGAGGCGTTGCATGGCGTTGAGCACGCGATCGGAGCCGCTCTGCACGGGAAGGTGCACGTGGTCACAGAGCGTGGGCACGGCGTCAATAGAGTCGACAATGTCGCGGCCGAAATCGCGGGGATGAGAAGTGGTAAAGCGGACTCGCCGGATGCCGGGCACCTCGCCCACCGCAGCCAGTAATTCGGCGAAGCTTTTCGTCCTTCCGGAAAATCCGGGCGACGTCTTCCCTGTTGGATCTTTGTAGGAGTTTACGTTCTGGCCAAGCAGTTGAATTTCCGTGTAGCCAAGATCGGCCATCCGGCGCGCTTCATTGAGAACCGAATCCGATGTCCGGCTGCGCTCCTTTCCGCGGGTAAACGGCACCACGCAATAGGCGCAGAACTTGTCGCAGCCTTCGATGATCGTAATGTATCCGCGATGGGGATTGCTGCGGGCGGTGAATTCAGTTTCAAAGCACTTGTCGGTCTCGCGATCGTCGAGGCCGGTGATGCGTACCAGGCTGCGGGATTCATGCTCCGGGCTTACCGAGGTGCATACTGGTCCCGGATCGCCATCCCAAAGCGCGGTCTTCTGAAACCTCTCCTCTGAAGCCGGAAGCCCACCCTCGAGTTGTACCAGCATCTCAGGCAGATTACGATACGATGCCGACCCGCAGACCAGAGACACATGCGGGGCACGATCAAAAATCTTCGCCCCTTCCTGCTGCGCCACGCAACCGAGGACTCCAAACTTTTTGCCTTGGGCTTGCAGTTTCTTGAAATCGGCGAGGCGATGAAAAACTTTCTGCTCTGCCTTGTCACGGATCGAGCAGGTGTTGTAGAGAATCACATCGGCTTGCTCAACCGTTTCTACCTGCCGATAGCCTTCATGCAGCAGCGTGCCGATGACTTTTTCCGAGTCATGCACGTTCATCTGGCAGCCGAAGGTCTCGAGATAGAAGGTTTTGCGCGCGTCTCCAGACATACTGCAAGTATAACGCCTGGCCGTGCTCACCACGCGCTCTACGGCCTTTTACGCCGCCTTCTCTTCACGAAACTGTCCGGGCTTGTAGCCGCCTGGTACGGTCCGCGCTGAGATGTTCAGACGATTCCACCCATTGATACTGACGACAGCTAGGGTTAGATCAGCCAACTCCTTTTCGCTGAATTGTGGACGCACTTTCTCATAAACTTCATCCGGCACATGCCCATTGGCGAGAAGCGTAAGGGCTTCCGTCCACTCCAGTGCGGCTTTTTCACGCTCGGTATAGAACGGGGATTCGCGCCAGGCGTCCAGCATGTACAGCCTCTGCTCGCTTTCTCCAAGCACCCGCAGATCCTTCCAGTGCATGTCGATGCAGTAGGCACAGCCATTGATCTGGGAGGCGCGCAAATCGACGAGAAGGAGCAGCGACTGTTCCAGGCCGCATCCCTCAAGATACTGTCCCAGTCCGAGCATAGCCTTGAACGCTCCGGGAGCTGCTTTGACATAGTTGAAACGAGACTCCATAAATTCTCCTTCTCTTGATTCGCTGTTGGGTTGGCTCAAACGATCTGAGTCAGAGACGCGACGCATTGGTTGTTATAGATGATCGCCCGGCGGCCTGGGACTCGCAAGAACTCGCGATTGTTCTCATTGCCGCAGCAGCAATTGCATGAGCCGGTTCAGGCGAAAAGCTCGAGGCAAGCTGATAGCCCATGAGCTCGAAAAAATTTCCTCCGAATCACCGGACACAGACAATGCGTGGCGGTGTTCGTTGGGTACCCGCAATCCACTCTTCATCGTCTCTCCACAAACTTCTTGATCTGCTCCACCAGTCCGGGCCATCCCTGAGAGTAGCCTTCGGCCGCACCAGCAATCACCGCCAAGCCGCTGTGGGTAACCGTCAAGTGTGTGCCGGTCTTTGTGGGTGTTAACTCCCAGCGCACGATGGTGCGATGCGAAGGATCAGAATGCCAGTTCGCATACCACGTGTGCACCAGCAGGCGCGGAGGATCGACCTCGATGTATTCGCCATAATGCTCAATCCGGTCGACACCCGGCGGGTGCTTTCCGCTTCGCTCCCTGGAAATAAACCGCCACTTGCCGCCCGGTCGCGGGTCTATCTCCCAGAGAATGATTTCGTAATCCTTGCCTCCGCCCCATTGCCTGGCTTGCTCGACTTCCGTGATCGCGCGAAAAACCCGTTCCGGCGGGGCGGCGATATCGATCTCGGTTACTACGGCATCACTGTCAGGCGTAATGTGCATCGTTGCCATAAGCTCAGCTCCTTTCATGACGCCTTCCGCGACTCCACCGTCTCCCCTTTCTCGATATAACTGCGAATCCATCCCAGAATCATCGGCCAGCCACGATAGCTCTGCGCCAGCTCGGGACGCGAGGCTAACCCGATGTGACGAATGCGTACAAGTGTCCCTCTAGGCGTCGGCTCGAGCTCCCAACGAACCGTCGTCTTCGCATCGCCGGTCCAGCTCGCGGTCCACGAATAAGCGAGCACGCGTGGCGGGTCCACCTCCAAATATTCGCCGAAGACGTTGAAGGAGCCTCCGTCCATGCCTTGCCCTGAACTGCGCCACTTCCCTCCCGGTCGCGCGTCAGCCGTGAACTCCGTGCAGCGATACATGCCTGCCTGCCCCCACCACAACAGAACCTGCTGAGGATCGATCAGCGCCTGAAACACACGTTCAGGCGGAGCGGCGATTTCAATCTCGCTGATGAGGACATCGTTATCGGGAGTGATTCTGCTCGTGGCCATATTGAGTTCCTCGATGCGAATTTTGGGACTACATTTTGCGCCGCAGGTCGAATACTTCTTTTATGTCTTTGCCATGATCGACGAAGTGCCATTCTTCTGTGTGGTGATTCGCATCGAGCACGGTAACGACAAGGCGTTCCATGTGCGCGGCATCGGGCGTCGCCAGGTTGGTAGCGTCCAGGAAGTTGAAGCTGATTGTTTTCGCGTCAGGCGGCATGCCGGCGACCATGCGCGGCTGATTGCCCGAGCCGCAATAGTGCGTCATGAGCAGGCGATCGGGGCCGTCGAGGTGAAACATGGTGATCATATTGTCCTCGCCGTGCCCAGAGATTTCGCTCATGAGCGCTGAACTGCCGGACGTAGACCTGAACGTAACTTGGAGCGGTTCGCCCAGCGAGTTCTTCCCTTCCCACGTTCCAGCCAGTGATTTGAGCTGGTCGAATTGCTTTTGCGCCGCGGTTTGCGCGAGCCCTACGGTTGCGGTCGCCAGCAACAAAATTGAGAAAGCGATGCGAGCGGATTTCATTTCAGTTGTCTCCTTTCGACTTCTTTGCGGTCGGGTTGGCCGAAGATTGTTTCCCGGTCTCTGCGGCATATTCTGTTTCGACAAAATTCTTCAGGCTGGTGAGATTGATGGTCCAGAACGTTCGATAATGTTCGATCCATTGGTCAACGGCGCGGAGCGGTTCGGGATTGAGCTGGTAGACGCGATGGCGTCCCTCGCGGTGCTCGCGGACCAAATGGGCGCGGCGCAGCAGGCGCAGATGCTTTGAGATCGCCGGACGCGAGACCGGAAAGGCTCCGGCGATGGTTCCTGCGGACTGGCTGCCACGGCGCAGCAGATCGAGCACCGCACGGCGGGTAGGATCAGCCACGGCCTGGAATGTGGCCTCGGGCGAATATGTAACCGAACGGTTCCGCATAATGTGTAACCATATAGTTACATGATATCGGCTGTCAAGCAGAAAATTTTGGGATTCGCTTTTCTGCAGCCTTTACGCCGGCAGCGGCGGACCCAGTTGACTCAGGGACTCTCCCCTCCTACCATCGAGGCCCATGTCTGAACCCGGCTCACCCATGACCGCTGCTCATGCGCATCCGCTATTTCTCGACGAAGCCGAGGTGCGTGCCCGCTTGCACATGCCCGATCTCATTGAGGCCATGCAGAAAGCTCTGGTCGACTTTTCCGCAGCACGGGTCGAGCAGCCGGTGCGAACGGTCTTGCGTTATGGAGACGACCCCTCCCTTTTCGGATTGATGCCTTGCTACGTCTCTTCCCTGCCCGCACTGGGTGCCAAACTCGTAACGCTGGTTGCCGCAAACGCTGCGCGCAACCTCGACACTCATCAGGCTGTCATAGTCATGCTCGACCCAGTGACCGGCATCGTCAAAGCCATTCTCGATGGACGCTACATCACCGAGGCCCGAACGGCGGCAGTTTCCGCGGTATCGGCGCGGCTGCTGGCGCGAAGAGATGCGCGTGTGCTCGGCATTCTTGGTTCGGGAGTGCAGGCCCGTAGCCATCTTGAAGCGCTACGTCTGGTGCACGACTTGCGCGAAGTGCGCGTCTGGAGTCCGACCGCGCACCGCCGGCAGAAATTTGCCGAGGAAACCGGTGCACAGGCAATGGAAAGCGCCGAGGCTGTGGTGCGCGGCGCGGATGTAGTAGTTACCGTGACTGCCTCACCGACGCCCGTCGTGCAAGACGACTGGGTTGGCGAGGGCACGCACCTCATCGCAGTTGGAGCCTGCGTTCCTACGCAACGGGAACTCGATCCGGCGCTGGTGGCACGAGCACGGCTGATCGTCGATTCGCGTGCTGCTGCGCTCAAGGAAGCGGGTGACGTGGTGATGGGCATCGCCGAAGGGCGCTGGACCGCGGATCACATCTCCGCCGAACTGGGTGAGCTGCCCACCCGCCGAGACGAGCGCGAGATTACGGTGTTCAAATCCCTGGGATTGGCCGTCGAGGATGTATTTGCCGCTGACCTGGCGATTCGAAGCAGTGAATCGTCTTAAAACCGCCGCCTCTCAATGCAAATGTTCCACTGTATAGAGCGAAGACGAGAAGCGAGGGAACGGATACGCGTAGTACTTCAGATCGGGAGTCGCCGTAAGAAGCGTATCGATGCGCGATTCGCTCGTAAATCGCTTCCAAAGCTGACGGCGGCCGCTTCCTAAATCAATCAGAGTCAGAATTAACTCGGTCCCGGTCGGATCGCACACCAGCAGCGACTTTCCATCTGTTGTGAAAACAATGGGAAATTCGTTCTCCGACGATCCTTTCAACGGAACCGGCTGCCCGCTATCGCCAGAAACCAGGACAATACCCTCGTGCTCAACGTGCAATGCTGCTGTCTTCCCGTCGGGCGCAAGCGCCGGGAAAGCATCACGAATGTTCGAGAGCAGCAAGACCGGCGGCCCGCTGGCCACCGTCTGCCGGTAAGCATTCCAGTTGCCTTGCTCGGTCTGGGCTTCATAAGTAATTTGCTGGGAATCCTCAGACCAGCGAATCTTGTCGAACGCGACCAGTGCCGGCGTCGGCAGATCTCTCGGCTGGCCGGGGCCGAGCGGCTGCATTTCCAACGGATGCCTCGGCTCCTTTTGATTCGAGCCCAAGACAATCCACTTTCCATCGGGAGAGATTGCATTCGTTCCCACTCCCACCCGAACCGCCGGAGAGCCATCGGTAGCGCGGTAATACGCCTGAAAGTCGTTCGCGATGGCATAGAGCTCTCCCCCTTCGAAGAAGGATACGAAACGGCCATCGGTGGTGATCCCCGTGGGTTGGGAATCGTCGGACCAAGTATAGGGATGCTCGGTTTTATCTCCCGCGAAGAAGGCCATCATCTGCCGCCGCCACGTTTCATGCGACAGCAGCACCACGCCATCCTTCGAAATGTCATACAAACGGATCGAAGGTGAGGTCAGCACAACTCTTGGTTTCCCGTCCGGGCGCATGGCATAGAGCGTGTCTGCCCAGCCGCCATTCGTCGTAGCGGCAAACCACAATTCTTTTCCATCCGGACTCCACGCCAGTCCCTCCACGCTCGGGCTCTTGAAGAGCACCGAGTGATTTCCGCTCATGTCGATCAGCTCGACCCGGCCATCATCGTTACCGACGATCCCATGATTCTCGAAGGCGATCAGGCTACCATCCGGAGAAAACCGCGGATGCCCGAACCAGCCCGCCTTTTCCTGATAGATCACATGCCCGGGAGGAAATTCCAGCCGTGGGCCTTCCGGCGAAGTTACTGTAATGACCATTCGCTTGCCATCCGGATGCCAGTCGGCTTGCGCTACGTGCTCGGCCAGGGTGCGCGGCGACCCTCCGGCCAGGCTCACCGTTGCTAATGTGCCGCCACAGTTGAGAAAGAAATTCTGTTCGCAGCCGATGAAAAGCGCTAATTCATCGGAAGAAGAAATCGACCCAACCTCAGCGTTTGAGATGCCCAGTGGCCGCGACTCCGGACTGCCCATTCGTGCCACGGAAATCTGCGTGGGCTCGCCTTCCCAGCGTCCGCTGAAAACGATGGTCTGGCCATCGCGTGAGAATCGGGCGCCCGAAAGCGTTCCCTCGCGATGGCTGACGTCCGTATAGAGCGGCGCAGGCTTTTCCCGCTGGGCCAGAAATATTATGACCGCAGCCAGGATGATCACGGCCGCAGTGATCGCCCAGGGCAGGACTCTCGCCCAAGGCTTCGCAGGCTTCCCCGTCAGCGGGTTTGCGGCCGCGAGTTCCGGGAGTTCCCTTCCAATCCATTCCAGCTCGAGGCGCACATCGTGCGCGCTCTGAAAACGATCGTCGGGATTCTTGGCGAGACATGTCCGGACCACGTGCTCAAACGCCGAAGGCGTCAGCGGCTTGAGAGCCCGAATCGGTTCGGGATCTTTCTCCAGAATCGCCGTGGCCAGGCTGAGCTGGCTCTTGCCCTCGAAGGGCCGCTTGCCTGTCGCCATC
>JASHQM010000015.1 GCA_030039165.1 Candidatus Sulfotelmatobacter sp.
GCGGCTCCGCCTTCGCGGACCGCCGCTTCAATCACTTCCTGTTTTCCCGTGATTCGCTTGCCACTCAGGCGAGTGTGAATCGCGCCGAGCAACTGCTCATTGACCGGAGTTTCGGTGAGTGGAAGCAGCAGAGCTTCGTCCACAGGGTTCGAGGAGCGCTGCGATGCGGGGTCGAATTTGCGGATGGAATCGGCTTCATCGCCGAAAAATTCGATGCGGAGCGGCCGGTCAGCTTCGGGCGAGTAGACGTCGAGGATGCCGCCGCGAACGGCGTATTGGCCGGGCATTTCCACGACGTCTGCCGGGGTGTAGCCGACGGTGTTGAGATGGGCGAGCAGAGCCTCCAGATCGAACGACTCGCCGCGACGAATGGTGCGGGCAAGATCCTTGTAATAGTCGGCGGGGCGCAGAAGGATGGCGGTAGCTGCAATCGGGGAAACGACGATGGAGGCAGCGCCAGTGGCGACTTTCCACAGAGCCGTTGCACGCTCCTCCTGCAACTCCGGATGCGGAGATAGATTCTGGAAAGGAAGCACGTCGCGGGCGGGCAAGGAGACGATCGTGTCGGGATGGCACGCGCCGGTGAGCTCGCAGAATCCGCGGAGGACGGGAACGAAGTCGTCGACGGTGCGATTGTCGTTGACTACGAAGACAATCGGGCGTCCGGCCACACGCTGAAACAGCACGAGCAGCAAGGCTTTTGCAGTCGACGTGAGCCCGGAAACACGAATCCGCCCCGTGCCCTCCTTCAAACGGGAGCCGGCACGCACGAAGGCGGGTAAAATTTCCACGTCCGCGAAGAGTTCGCGAACGAAGGGAAGAAGCATGCTGAGATAATTTTAGCAGGAGGGGAGGGGCGAGTTTCGCGCCGGGATTTGGCACGGCCCAGAAAAATCCGCAACGATTCATGGTCGAGTTTCAATTCCAGCGTTTCGGCGGCTTACGGGAGGCATGAAATACTCGCAGGATTTCAACAGTGCCGTGGCGAACACGATAGGGAATAAGGTATCGAGTGTTAGGAACGATCAACTCGCGGGTTCCGGGTACGCGGCCGGGGCGTCCTATTGAAGGCCGGGAGGAAAGCAGGCTGACCGATTCCCTGATGCGTTGCAAAACTAATTTTGCTGCGAAAGGGTCGTCGCGATAGATGTAGGCAAGCTCGGTGTCCAGATTTCTTAGAGCAGTTCTGAGCCATCTAACGCGCACGGCGGTTCCACTTATTGAAAACCGCTTTCACTTCTGCGTCGGTGGCTAAGTCACCGGCGTCTGCCTCGGCCAACGCCGTGCGGATTTCCTGCACCTGCCAAGCATTGATCTCGATGTACCGCTGAATCGCCTCGACAGCCAGGAACGATTTGCTGCGGCGAGTTGCCGAGGCCAATTTCTCGAGATGCTTCTTCAGGCGGGCGTCGAGTCGGATGGTCATTGTGGTTGTCATAAAAAATTGTGTTCGCTTGTGTACATTATAGCACCTCTTGGCAGGGAGAGCACAGATAAGGAAGGCCAATAGACCTTTTATGTCCGTGACCTATAGCCAAAACGCGTGCTAACGGAAGTACCGGTTGTGCCACCTCTACAAAAACATTTCTAATCTAATTTGTCGTCTTTTGCCCGCCATTTCCGATTTCTTTAATAGTGGAACGAAAATTGACTTGAATTGCCTCCAGACCTAACATTTCACGCGTATGATCGGCCAGACCACTTCGCACTACCGTATCGTCGAGAGGCTCGGCGGCGGCGGAATGGGTGTGGTTTACAAAGCGGAGGACATCAAACTCGGCCGTTTTGTCGCTCTCAAGTTCCTGCCCGATGACGTTGCCAAAGACGCGCAGGCGTTAGCTCGTTTCCAGCGTGAGGCCAAAGCGGCTTCCGCCCTCAACCACCCCAACATCTGCACCATTTACGAGATCGACGACCAGCACGGGCAAGCGTTCATCTCCATGGAGTTTCTGGACGGCATGACGCTGAAGCACAAGATCAGCAATCGGCCGCTAGACACGGAGTTGATTCTGTCTCTGGCTATCGAGATGGCCGACGCACTCGACGCAGCCCACGCAGAGGGCATTGTGCATCGGGACATCAAGCCGGCAAACGTGTTCGTGACCAAGCGCGGCCACGCCAAGATTCTGGATTTTGGGTTGGCCAAAGTGACGCAACCGGTTCGCGCAGCGGATAGCGCGACGGTAGGGCAGACGACGGTCACGCTGGAGGAGCAGCTGACCAGCCCGGGGCAGGCGGTCGGGACGATCGCGTACATGTCGCCCGAGCAGGTGCGGGCGAAAGAACTCGACGCACGCACCGACCTGTTTTCGTTTGGCGCGGTGCTCTACGAGATGGCAACCGGGGCGTTGCCATTTCACGGAGAAAGTTCAGGGTTGATGTTCAAGGCTATCCTCGACTCCGATCCGCCGCCCGCGGTCCGTTTCAATCGCGATTTGCCTGCGGAATTGGAGCGCATCATCTCCAAGGCGCTGGAGAAAGACAGGAACTTGCGCTACCAGCATGCGTCGGAGATACGAACTGATCTGCAACGGCTGAAGCGGGACACCGAATCCGGCACCAAGCCGAAAATCGCAGCTGCGTCACCGCAACGGAGATCGCGACTCGCCATTTGGGCAGGCGCCTCGCTGCTGGTCGCTGCACTGGTGGTTGGTGCGATTGTGATCTGGCGAAAGACAGGTACTGTTTCTACTCCCGATTCGTCACAGTGGATTCAGCTTACCAACCTTAGCGGTGAGAGCTTTGATCCAGCGCTGTCGCCCGACGGGCGTATGCTGGCGTTTCTCCGTTCAACAAACGGATTGGCGCAGCTCTACATCAAGCTCCTTCCTGACGGAGAGCCGGTACAGCTGACGCATGATGAAACGAAGATTAAGCTGCAACCTGCGTTCTCGCCGGATGGCTCGCGCGTTGCCTACGGAACCAGTGAACACAACTGGCAGACGTGGGTCTCCCCGGTGCTCGGGGGTCAGCCCCAGCTACTGCTCTCCAATTCCAGTGGCCTGAGCTGGATCGATGCGCACCATGTGATGTTCAGCGAGATTAAGACTGGAATTCACCTTGCAGTCGTAACCGCAACTGAAAGCCGTTCGGAGCAACGAGATGTATATGTTCCACCGAATGAGCACGACATGGCTCACCTCTCCTACCTTTCACCGGATCACAACTGGGTGCTGATCGTGGAAATGGGCGGAGATGGAAGATGGATTCCCTGCCAACTGGTGCCATTCTCTGGCGGGGCAGCACGGCCCGTGGGGCCGCAGTCCGGAGGCTGTCAGTACGCGGCATGGTCGCCAGATGGCACATGGATGTATTTCGATTCCGATGCAGGCGGCAAGGGTTATCACATCTGGCGCCAGACCTTCCCCGACGGAGCACCGCAGCAACTTACGTCCAGTTTTGGTGATGAACAGGGGATTGCCATGGCTCCAGACGGAAGATCCCTGGTCGCCTCAGTTGGCACCTCTGAAAGAAGTATCTGGGTGCATGACAAGGAAGGAGACCGGCAGATTTCTTCTCAAGGTTATTGTCATACTCCAAGGTTTTCCATGGATGGCAAGAGCGTCTTCTATCTCCAGGCGTTGAACTACCAACAATCCGCAGAATCCAACACCGGAGCCGAACTGTGGGTCTCCGATCTCGCCACCGGTCAGGCTTCCAGGGCGTTACCTGGGATTCCGGTCGCATATTTCGCTGTCTCGCCGGACGCCAGGAAAGTCGTCTTCGAGACGATTGACGCCAACGGACAACATCATCTCTGGTTGTCTTCCACTGAACATCGATTCGCTCCGCGCCAGATCCGCTCGGGGGATCGGCAATTTGTCCCGCAATACTCGCCCTCTGGGAGGATTTATTATGTGGCTTCCGCGGGCGGACATGCCTACCTGTACCGCATCAAGGACGACGGCACACAGGAAGAAAAAGTCGTCTCCGAACCCATCGACCATGCTTTTGGGATTTCTCCCGATGAACGCTACGTTGCGGTTTATCGCACAGCCAACAGGGAAGAGAGCTGGGGCGACGCGCAGGCGGTGCCAGTAGCCGGCGGTCCCTGGATTCCTCTTTGCTCAGGTTGGTGTTCTGTCAATTGGGCTCCCGACGGCAAGGTAATGTACTTCTTCGAGAAATCGTTTACCGGCAATGCGCGAACCTATGTAGTTCCAATCCCTCACGGCAGCGATCTGCCGAAACTTCCCAAATCAGGATTTCAATCTGAGAAAGAGCTGCGCGCAGCTGCTACGCAAGTGTTGGAGGGAAACCTTGTTCCGGGCCCCGACAGCTCGCGCTACACTTTTAGCAGGGGAACTTCCCACCGGAACCTTTATCGCATCCCGCTACAGTGAACTCCGTGCTGTGCCAGGAAGCTTGCCCCTTGCGACTGGCTGCACTCCCATAAGGGCCTTCATCCGGCGTTGGGGGCTCGGTGAGGCTCGAAGGAAGGCACGCTCTGACATGATTCATGTGCGGCTTGAAAGGCGCGGCGCAGTTCAGCCTCGGAGAATCGGCCGGGTAAGGCAGGTTGGTCCGCCACTGCCATTGATACAGAGCTCGCTGCCGGGAAAGGTCAAAACTTCGAATCCTTCGGCGCGCAGGCGGG
>JASHQM010000134.1 GCA_030039165.1 Candidatus Sulfotelmatobacter sp.
TCTTTTACCTGCGCACCTTCATGCAGGGACACAGCAAAGCCAAGGAGATAGCAAAAACACTTAATCTGAAGCCAGTAAATCCAAACCCGTAGAGACAACGGCGGGTGGCTGGGATAGCAACAGAACTAACAAAGGCTTTAGATCGCAGTTTGTAAGGAGAGCAAGTATGAAAAGAGATTACAATTCCGCAGCAGTACTATCGGCGGTAGTTTTGATCTGCTGTGGGGCCCTGATTCTGGGTCAAAGAGTCAATGCCGCCGGCGAAGGCAAGATTACCGGCAATGTCAAACTCGACGGCCCGGCACCCCATATGAAGGGCATCGACATGTCGAAAGATCCGTGGTGCGTAAAACAACACGCCAACAGCCCCGCTCACTTGGAAACAACCGTTGTCGGGCAGAATGACGGCTTGGAAAATGTAGTCCTCTACATCGACGGCTGGAATGGCCCCGCCGACGTGGAGAAAAGCGTTCCGGTTTACGATCAAAAGAATTGCATGTATACGCCGCATGTTCTGGCTTTGGACACCAACCAGACCTTTAAGGTAATTACCAGCGACCAAACGGCGCATAATATTCACCCGCTGCCGAATCCGATGATCAACGTTGGCTGGAACCAATCTCAACCGCCTAGTGCTCCTCCGATTGAAAAGAGCTGGAAGAACCCGGAAGTGATTCCCGTCCAGTGCAACATTCATCCTTGGATGCACGGCTGGTTCGTGGTGGTGAAGGGGCCATACGCCACTACTGACGACAGCGGCAATTACACGATCGAAAACGTTCCGCCGGGAAGCTATACGGTCAAGGCGTGGCACGAGCCCGACGAAACACAGACTGCCAAGGTGACGGTTACTGCGGGTGGGTCCGCAACGGCCAACTTCACTTTCAAAGCTGGAAAGTAGCGTTTCGCGGGAGAGAGTCCCACTTCAGGGAATCCTGAATCGCCGCAGTCGGCTCTGCGGCGATTCGAAAGGGAAGGCCTATTTCTCGGCCTCTCGGTGCGAAATATATGGCGAAGCTCGTAGCGGTAACGATTGTTGTGATTGCGATTCTTTCAGCAATTCCCATCATTACGCACAAGTGGCCGGGTGACATTTCGGTCGGCCTGCCGCAAGACATTTCCACCCACGGGGAGCTCATCGACGAGCAATACGCCGATACCATGCTTGAAGCGGGCATCTCCTTTCTGATTTCGCAGTTTCTCCTTGCCTACTTTATCTGGAGATTTTCCCAGCCGAAACCGGGGGATAAAATCCGGAGTTTCCCGGGTGGGGCCACCGGGCTGGTCGTAGCCGCTTTTCTGCTAGTCGGAACCGAGGTCTTGGCTTTGGGCGTATTTGGCGCCAAGGCCTGGGGAAGCATTTACTTCACTCCGCCTGCGGCCAACGCCATGCCCGTCCAGGTGCAGGCTGGCCAGTTCGCCTTTTATTTCCGTTATCCCGGACCGGACGGCCGGTTTGGCCCGCTCCACCCCAATCTGATCAGCGAGGCCAATGCCAACTTCTTCGGCCTGGATACCACCAACGACCAGGACTCTAAAGACGATATCGTGACTGCAGAGATGGCGATTCCCGTGAACCGGGAAATCCATCTTCTGATGCACTCTAAAGACTTGGGGCACGCGTTCTTCGTTCCCGAGTTGCGCATTCACCAGGACTTTGTTCCCGGACTGGACTTGTCGGTTCATTTCACGGCTACAAAAATCGGAAAATATGAAATCGTTTGTACCCAGCTTTGCGGCCTCGGGCATTTCAACATGAAGGCCTACCTCGAGGTCATGTCCCAGCAAGACTTCGATAATTGGCTGAAGCAACAAGCGGCCTTGCAATAGCGCAAGTTTTTCGCAGTCCAAGATCAGTGCTGTTCTTAAACGCAAAGGTTTCGAAAGGGCACGGCTTTGGTTTTCGAGCCTGATCCGCAAGATTATTTCAGTCTGAGTTGAGGTGCGACAATGCACGATATGTCCCATGCGGTGCATCACGGAGAGCCAACCAGTTTCATCCGGAAGCACGTTTTCAGCCTCGACCACAAGGTGATCGGCAAGCAGTATTACGGAATGGCTTTGATCGCCGTGTTCATCGCAATGGTCCTGTCGTGGATCATGCGTCTCCATTTGGGTTGGTCAAACCTGGCCATTCCGGGGCTGCACCTGTTGTCAAAGAATGGCGCTCCCGGGGATGTACCCACCCCCGAGTACTATCTCCAGTTGATGACCATGCACGGCACCATCATGGTCTTCTTCGTGCTTACCACAGCTCCCTTCACCGCTTTCGGCAATTACTTCCTGCCCATTCAGACCGGCGCCGAAGACATGCCCTTCCCCCACTTCAACATGATGTCGTTCTGGGTGACGTTCAGCGGCTTCATCGTTCTGATCTCGTCATTCTTTGTCTCCGACGGCCCAACTCTCGGCGGCTGGACGCAATACGCTCCTCTCAGCGCGGCGGGAGCGGTCACCGGCCCCGGTCAGGGCTGGGGCGTCGTTCTCTGGGCAATTTCGATTGGCCTTTTCTGCGTAGGCCAGTTGTTCGGCTCCCTGAACTTTATTACGACAACGCTCGACATGCGTTGCAAAGGCATGTCACTGATGCGCCTGCCGCTCTCTGCCTGGGCATGGTTTCTGACATCGGTCATGGGACTGGGAGCTTTCGCCGTCCTGATGCCCGCCGTCATCCTGCTCATACTTGATCACCTTGCCGGCACCAGCTTTTTTGTGGCCTCAAACCTGGTTATAAACGATCAAGTACTGCCGCACTCCGGCGGATCAACCCTTCTCTGGCAACACCTTTTCTGGTTCTTCGGACACCCTGAGGTCTACATTGCGCTTGTGCCTGGTATGGGCATTACTTCCCATGTCCTCATCACCAACATGCGGCGGCCAATGCTTAGCCATAGGGTTCTCATTTATTCCATGGGAGCCTTGGTCGTTCTCAGCTACATGGTGTACGGGCATCACATGTTCGTTGCCGGTATGAACCCTATCTCTTCGCTGGCTTTCTCGTTCCCCACACTAATCATCACAATCCCCTCCACGATCATCGTCTTGATCTGGCTGGGCAGTCTTTACGGATCGAAGCTCAGAATTAACTCCGCTTCGCTGTTCGCGCTGGGATTCATTTCCATGTTTATCAGCGGCGGCGTGAGCGGTTTCTTTCTGGCGCAACCTTCGATCGACATCATGCTGCACGCCACCTATTTCGTGGTGGGCCACTTCCATCTGGTGATGGCAGTTGCCGCTATGTTCGGCATCTTCGCGGGAACTTATTTCTGGTTCCCGAAAATGTTCGGGCGCATGATGAACGAGCCTCTGGGCAAGATACACTTCTGGTGTTCATTTGTTGGGGCGTATTGCATCTTTATGCCCTTCCATTACCTCGGAATCGCCGGCAATATCCGCCGCTATCAGGCGATGGTCGATGACTACCTTGTCCCGCTGATTCCTGTGCATAAGTTCATCACGATAGCGGCTCTGTTCACAGGCGCCGCCCAGTTGATTTTTCTCTACAACCTCATTTACAGCCGCTTCAAAGGGCCCAAGGCTCCGAACGATAACCCTTGGGAAGGCACCTCGCTCGAGTGGAGCACAGCCACGCCACCGCCCCACAACAACTGGGGCGATAAGATGCCAGTGGTTTATCACGATCCGTATCAGTACAGCGTGGAAGGCGCCAAACAGGATTTTATTATGCAGGCCTCGCCCGAGCCGGTTCACAGCGCGGACGAGGAAAAATAATTCAAAGGTTGAAGTGGCGGGCTTCAGCCGCGCCACAGGGAGTCAAACCAGAATCGGGCTTTAGCCGAAGTAGTTAAGGAGTATACGTAGTATGGCGACCACAGTACACGAACCGCCAAGCATCGATCTGGAACGCCTAAGAGACAGTTCCGGCAATGGCGGCTGGCGCAATCTTGTACCTGCCGGTGGCGACCCGCGCAAGGTGAAATACCATTCGCCGCCGCCGGCGAGCACCGGCATATGGGTAGGACTGGCCGGCATCACGATGACCTTCGCCGCCTTCACCAGTGCGCTGGTGGTGCGACAGGGGGCTTCCTATACCGACTGGCGTCATATCACGCTGCCTCCGGTTCTTTACCTCGACACGCTGATTATCGTCGCTAGCAGCGTTACCCTCGAGATAGCCCGGCGCCGCGTGGCGGCGTTTATGGGAGGCGTTATGCATCGGGCCGCGGTTCCGGCTCGCTGGCTGTACCTCACTTTTTTTCTTGGCCTGCTGTTCATCGCAGGTCAGACCTATGCCTGGCTGCAGCTGCGCTCGCAGGGAATCAAACTCTCCACCAACATCAGTTATTCATTCTTTTATGTGCTGACGGTAATTCACGCTCTGCATCTGCTGGGTGGCATCGGCGGCATGGCAAGGGTGATTTCAAAATTCAATCATCTTTCTTTAAAGCGCAGCACTCTGGACGCCACTTCGCGCTACTGGCATTTCATGGGCGTTTTGTGGATCTATCTGTTCTGGTTGCTTTGGACGCGGCTTTAACCCAATTACGGGAGGAAGCACAAGGTGAGCCAAGCTGACGTAACTATGCACGGAAACGCAGCCGTCATGGCCGAGCCTGCATTTTCGGTTCCTGCCAAGAAAATGGCGATGTGGCTGTTTATTATCGCAGACAGCGCCACTTTTGCCGGTTGTCTGGTTGCCTATGGCTTCGACCGCAACGCCACTCCTAATTGGCCGCGGCCGTTTGAGAGCATCACCAACGTGGCCATCATGACGGCCATTCTGCTTACCAGCAGCCTTACCATGCTGTTTGCGGTGCGCTGGGCCGACAAGGGCGACAAGGGGAAGGCCTTCCGCTGGATGATGATTACCGCGCTGCTCGGAGCCGTATTCGCCGTCCTGCACATTCGCGAATGGATAGAGTTGATCGACAAAGGCGTGACGTTGTTCCACAATCCCTGGGGCACTTCTCTATTCGGCTCGTTTTTCTTCGGCGTGACAGGCCTGCACCTGCTGCACGTGACCGGCGGCGTCATCGCTCTGCTCGCCGTGGGCATTCGTTACCGGGGCGGGCGGTACAAAGCCGATGATCTCGAGGTGACTGGCTTGTACTGGCACTTCGTTGATATGGTCTGGATGTTCGTTGTGCCGTTGATCTATCTGTTGAACCTATCTCACTGAGCTGGAAGGACAGGGGACTGCCATGGCGACTGACATAAAGAATGGTGGCGCGGGCAAGGATGTCGGCGTTTACATTGTCCTGCTGATACTCGCGGCGATCCAGTTCGTAATTGGCTATCAGGGCATCAGCGATTCTCAAAAGTTACTGTGGATGTTAATCGTGGCCATCATCGAGGCCGCGGTCGCACTTCTGTTCTTCATGCATTTGACCGATAACAAAGGCTTGCGCTGGTTCGTGCTGGTATTTGTCGTGGCGGTGCTGGTCTTCATGCAATACGGCTGGACCGATAGCTTCCGCGCGGGACACGGCGTTCCCTGGGCTCAGGTAGAATAATGTCTGTCGAATGAAACTTTCGGCCTCAATCTGGGTTTTCCTGGTTCTGCTGGTATCAGTTGCCTTTCTTCTGCCTCTGCCGGCCTACGCTCAAAGCTGTGCCCTTTGCTATACGCAGGCGGCAGGGTCCGGCTCAAAAATGATACAAGCACTGAAAAGTGGAATATTGATCCTCATCGTTCCGCCAACGCTGATGAGTGCGGGGTTGATGTTCGTCTGCTATCGCAAGCGCCATCAGACGCGAAATGAAACTGATCGCCCGTTATCAGAAGGGTGGAAAACCGAGGAAACAGACGAGTACAACTTTCGAGAAGACTGATAACGCTTCCAGGGTTTTTCAAACTCACTTTTTGTAAATCACCCCGTCCTTCATCACGAAAGAAACGTTCTGCACGGCGCTGATGTCCTCCAGCGGATCGCCCGCGACCGCAATCACATCGGCGAAATACCCCGGCTCCAGCGATCCGATCTGCCCCTCCCATCCGAGCAGTTTTGCGCCGTTCAGCAAATCAGACTGCAGAACCGCGAGCGGCGCCATTCCGTAATTCGCCATCAGTACCATTTCCCGTGCCTGTGTCCCATGCGGAAACGGACCAACATCCGACCCAACCGCCATCGGAACTCCCGCTGCCACCTGCTTCTTGAAATCCTGAATCTTCAAATCGAGCATCTCGTGCTCGCGCGCGGCTACCGCAGGTGCAGACGCATGTTCAGCGAAGTATTCGAAAATCGTGAAAGTCGGCACGGCGAAGATTTGCTTTTCTTTCATCAACCGCATGGTCTCATCGTTGAGCTGATTGGCATGATCGATGGAGACAACCCCCGCTTCAGCTGCGAACAACGTTCCCGGTTCTCCAGTAGCATGCACGGCCACATGCTTGCCCAGGCGTGCCGCTTCATCCACCGCAGCCTTCAATTGCGCTTCCGTATATTGGTAAATGGTAGCGAATTTGCCGTCACGCACGCGGTCCGGACCAGTCTCATAGATCTTCGTGAAATCAGCTCCTTCTTTATATTGCTCGCGCATGACCGCAATCAGCTCATCGGCGTTATTGGCATAATCAGCGTTGGGCAACACGTGTTGCGCTGGATTGTAGCCAATCGCGTCTTCATGGCCGCCGAGAATGTTGATGGCGTTCCCGCTGATGCGCAGCCGTGGCCCGGGAACTTGCCCGCTGTTAATCGCGTTGCGCACCGCCGTATCCGCCGATCCAGCGCCTTCCGTTCCCATGTCGCGCTCGGCAGTGAAGCCGGCCATCAGGTCGTCGCGTGCAGCCTGCACTGCCCCGATCGTTCGCTGCGGCACGGACTCTTGTACGGTTTGCAGGTCTTCGGCTCCCGGATGCAGAAATAAATGCACGTGTGCGTCGATTAAGCCGGGCATGAGCGTGCGGTCGCCCAGATCGATCACCACTGCGTCCGCTGGATGCTTCACCGATGGTCCGGCTTCCACGATCCGTTCCCCCCGCACAAGCACTTCGCCAGGCTTTACTATGCGCCCGTTCTTGATATCCAACATTCGAGCCGCGCGAAGCATAATCGACTTCACGGGTTGTGGTTGAGATCCAGCCTGTGCTCCAGCAACCTGAGCCAGCGCGAACAGAAGAAACCACATGATAAAGAGAGATACCCGTGTCTTATTCATGGCAAGGGGATCGTAGCACCATCAAAGGGGAGAACAAAACGAAACAGAAAGTTAACTGCCTGCCACAAGGCTCTTTATCGCGCTGAGCAGCGCCTGCCTGACATTCATTTGTTTTTCTGGCGGCAGTTTCTTGCCCTCAGAGGTCAAGTAGAAAGTGTCGATCGCCATCGGCCCTTCGGTATCGATCAACGCGATTTCGATGTTGCAGTGCTGAATCGAAAGACACGAACTGATGCAATGCAACAACCGGGGCCTATCCTGGGCAATGACCTGAAGCAGCGTGCTGGTCGAGGACGATTCGTCGTCAAAATCGACGCGGGTCTCGACCACTACTTTCACCCGCAGATTTTTTCCCCCGCGCTGCCGGTCCCGCAGCATCCTCTCTAAATCTGCCTGCCCGGATAGTGCAGCCACCGCGCTGCTCTTGAACCGCTCCCACTCTGAGAGGTTCAATTCGAGCGTGCGAAAATGGTCGGTAAAATACAGCGTGTCCACAACTGTTCCGCCCAGGTTTGAGAACGCATTTGCCTTGACAATGTTCATTCCCCACGCCGCGAGCACTCCGGTCAGGGTTGCGAACAAAGAGGGACGGTCCCGAGTGACGAGAATCAACTCATACCAATGCCGCCCCCGCTTCAGGTCCACCTGTACCGGCTGAAGACCAAGTCCCTCGGCCATTTGCATATGCCGCATGACCTCTTCCGCGGAGTGCACCTGCAAATACCTTTGTGGAAAGCCTTCCACAAATTCCTTAAACTTTGCACCGGTCACTGGCGCCAGGCTGCGCAGGCGCGCCAGTTTTTCTCCATTTGCATCGTTGTGTACGCGCTGGTCGGCGCTACGGTTAAGGTAGTTTGCCGCGCCGATATAAAGCTGCCAGATGTTTTCTGCCTTCCACGGCGTAAGCGCCTCGGGGTTCACCGCTTTGATATCTGCATAAGTCAACAGGCAGAGCATCTTCAGCCGTTCCGGAGTTCCTACTTTTTCCGCAAAGGCCGCCACAGTTTCCGGATTGAAAATGTCCCGACGCAGTTGCGCCGACATTTCCAGGTGGTTGAGGATGAGGAACAGCACTTCAGCCCTTTCCTCCGGATCTACGTCCAGCCGATCCATGCAGCGGCTGGCAATTTCCGCGCTGGCCTCGATGTGGTTGCCGCCAGGCACTCCCTTGCCCGTGTCGTGCAGCAGCAGCGTCAGATATAGGAGTTCAGGATCTTCCAGTTCGCTCAGCAACTCCGCATACCGTCTATCCCATTCCGACCTCGACTCCTTCAGCCGGTGCAAGCTTTCGATCGCCAGAATCGAATGCTCGTCCACGGTGAAGCGGTGGTAAAAATCCCGCACTACCAGCGAATCAATCGGCTTCAACTCCGGCAGCAGCAATGTCAGCAGGCGCAGAGAATGCATGGCCCGCAGCGCCTCAGCCGCGTGCGGTTGCAAAAGAGTTTCCTGAAGGTAAAGCCAGAGCTCGGCTCCCCGCGGCGGGGTCACAGCGAGTGTCGGCAATTGCTGCTCTATTCTCTGTTCGGTAGTCGCGCCTAATTTGAGCCCGTGCTGCGCCATGAAATGAAACAATCGCAGCAGCATTTCGGGATCGCGCAGCGAAGAGGATTGCTGCAAAACAATCATGTCATCGACCACGGAGAAGTCGGGATTCGCTGGCCGCGATTTCACTCCCCGAAACTGCCTTCTTATCGATGCCCACGCTTCCGGAATCTCCTCCAGCAACTGCGTCACCATGCGCTGCACCGCGCCCGCATGGCCGAAGTAAATTCGCATCCAGTCCGCAGCGCTTAGCTCCCCTGCGTCGGCAGCGCCAATTCTCCGCGCCGCGGCTTCATCCTGTGTTTCCCAACTCAGGGCATTGTCGTCACGACCGTACTGGTAGTGCAGAAAACAGCGCACCGCTATCAGGAACTCGCGCGCGTTATCCAGTTGCCTTCGTACCGGCACGGGCAGCGAACGTGCATCCGGCCAGCCGCCCAGTTTGCTGATTGCCGAGATTTGCGCCAGCCAGCAGGCTACATTGCAGTCGCGCAAACCCCCGGGTGTTTCTTTCACGTTCGGCTCGAGATGGAATACCGTTTCGCCGAACCTCGCGTGCCGCGCTCGCGTAACATCCGCCAGACCCTGCAACAGGGGCCTGGCTTCGCGAGCCAGCAGCTTGGGAATCACTTTATCGTGCAGGCGGAGAAACAATTCCCGGTCTCCCGCTAAATAGCGGCAATCGAGAAGAGAGATGGTGAATTCGGTGTTGTTCGGGTCGAGGCGGTCGCATTCCACGACTACCCGCGATGCCGGGCTCAGTTTGACTTTGAGATCCCACAATTCCTGCGAAAAATGCCGGATCGTATCCTTGTGGGCTTCTTCTGATCGCGAGTCAGCATACAAGAACAGGAGATCGATATCGGAGTGGGGAAACAGCCAGCCGCGTCCAAAGCCGCCAGTTGCCACCAGAGCAAGCCCGCGCGGAGCGGTTTCATCGGAGGACACGAAATCGTGCCAAAGCCGCGTGAGAATCTCTTCGATAAGCCGAGTGTGCTGCGCGAGGACAGAACCGCCATTCCCGGTTGAACGGAAGCCGACCGCGATTCGCTCCGACCCATCCGTAAGAAAGTTTCGAAGCTCATCGATGAGTGGAGAGGCCGCCATCATGACAATGGGTCAATAAGACATACATCTGCGAGACCTCTAAGCCGTTCGTTGCGCTACAGTGCTCCTTCGCCCCGCTCCTCGTTGCGGATGCGAATCGCTTCGTCGATGCGGCTGCAAAAAATCTTCCCATCACCAATTCTCCCCGTTCGCGCTGCCGTCAGAATCGCTTGCACCGCCTTCTCCACCAATGCATCGGGAAGCACCAGTTCCAGCTTGGTCTTTGGAATCAGATCGACGCTGTATTCGCGGCCACGGTAAACCTCCGTGTGCCCTTTCTGCCGCCCATGGCCGCGGACTTCCAGCACCGTCATCCCTTCCACGCCAATCTCGTGCAACGCGTCTTTCACCGCGTCCAGCTTGGAGTTCTGAATAACCGCTTCGACCTTGGTCATGATGTTTGTCTAAGCTTCTTACGCACGATTCTAGGATTCTACGCCGAAGGTTCCCAGTAATAACCTTCCTCACCGTGCTGCGATAGATCCAAACCCTGAATTTCTTCCGCTTCGCTCACGCGCAATCCAATCGTCATATCCACAATCTTAAGAATGATCAGTGTGCCCACAATCGCCAGCGTCCATGAGATCACCACTCCCACAAACTGGTTCAACAACTGGTGCGCGTTTCCCTCGATCAGCCCCGAGGGCAGCGTATTGCCTTGTCCATCTTTGAATATTGGATTGACTGCGCTGGACGCGAAAACTCCCGTCAGTAATGCTCCCAGCGTGCCTCCCGCTCCATGCACGCCAAAGGCGTCGAGCGAGTCGTCATAGCCAAAGAATGCCTTCACCTTGACGACCATCCAGTAACAGAACACGCCTGCAATCAGCCCGATCAGCAGCGCGGGCATGGGCTTCACAAATCCTGAAGCCGGAGTGATGGCCACCAATCCCGCCACCGAACCAGAAATCGCACCTAATGTCGTGGGCTTGCCACTGCGCAGCCATTCCGCTGCAGCCCACCCCGCTGCGGCAGCGGCGGCAGCAAAATGAGTGGCCACGAATGCGCTCGTGGCCAGACTTCCCGAACTCAGAGCGCTGCCCGCATTGAATCCAAACCAGCCCACCCACAACAGACATGCGCCGATAAAGCTTAGAACCACGCTGTGCGGCGGCATTGGTTCCTTGGGATAGCCCACTCGCTTGCCCAAGTAAAGTGCGCAGACCAGCGCCGAAACTCCGGAGGTGATATGTACGACCGTTCCTCCGGCGAAATCCAGGGTCGGGAAACGCCCGCCCAGCGCGGCATTCAGCAGGCCACCTTTGCCCCACACCATGTGGGCCATGGGATCATAAATGATGACCGACCACAGAATCATGAACACCGCCATGGCGCTGAACTTCATGCGCTCGGCGAACGCCCCCGCGATCAGCCCGGGCGTAATGATGGCAAACATCAACTGGTAAACCATGAACGTCTGGAGCGGAATCGTCGCGGCATAATCTGCGTCCGGTGCGGCTCCGACGCCGCGCAGAAATAGATGATGGAGCCCGCCGATAAAGCTATTTCCTGAGCCAAACGCCAGGCTGAAGCTGAACAACCCCCACAGTACCGTGATGATGGCCATCAGCGCGAAGCTTTGCATCATCGTGCCTAAGACATTTTTTTTGCGCACCAGACCGCCATAGAACAATGCCAGGCCGGGGCCGGTCATCATCAACACAAGAGCGGAGCTGGTTAGCATCCAGGCATTGTCGGCCGAGCTTTTTGCATCGGCAACTTGTTGCTCGAGTTTGGCCAGACGGGTATTGGTATCAGCGGGATTGGGCGAGGCTGAGGCAGTCTGCGCCAGTAGAGGACGTACCAGAAGAAAAAGCAATAGCGCGAGGTTGAGCCGGGCGATCAGGCGGTTCCTCATGAATAAAGGCGGCTCCTAACGAGGTCGCACACAGTGCAACATGCGATTCACTCTACCGCCTGCCCGGAGCGTGCGGAAATCGAAACTATTTATCGTTGCTATCAGGAATTGTTATGCGATCAGGCAACGTTTCATCGTCTACTTCGTCGCGTTCTTCTGCTCTGGCGCCGGCTTGGCAAACTTGGCATCGTCGACCGGAGCATTCTCCTTGACCTCGCTGAGCTGAATGGTAAACCGGCCATTTGTACGCGCCAGCGTCCATCGAAATGGAATTTTCACGCCGTCGGCTTCGCGATAGTCGGCATAATCGATTTGCGTGGGCAACAGTCCCAGCGGACTCTGCGCATAACGAACCAGCCGCATCAGCAAGCCGGAATTCTTGTCGAAGTACAAGCGCAGCGGGGGTTTGTCCTCGCGGCGTCCAACTACGACATAAGTGTCCGCATCGCCGATCTTCTCCGCGCCACGCACCTTTACATCGTTGAACATGTTCGCCAGATGCGCAGCAAAGTGAAGATCGGCATCCATCGCGGCCGCATCCAGTTCTTGTCCGCGCATTTCGCGAGCTGGACGTCCGGGAAAGCCTAGCCATCCTTCCTGGCCATTAAACGCGGTTACGCTGTCACCATCGGGCGTGTGCGTAAACGAGATTCGCTTCTCCGGATCTTTCGCGTAAATATCGATTGGCACATTCCGGTCGCCAAATGTGATTGTGCCCTTCATTGCGCGGCTGGTAATTCTATCGACTGCCGCCGCTCCACCTACTGCCTGAAGATACTTCTCGAACAACTGGGCCGCGGAGGGTTCTGCAATCGGCTTGCCGCTCTCTTCGTTTCCCGTTAATGCCGCCAGGGGAGCCACTCCTTCGGCCGCCACCGGAGGCGTTTCCTGCGGCTTGGGGTTGCCGCGATGGCACGAATAGCAGGTGACCTCGCGATGCCCATCGAAATTATCTTTGTTGATGGCGAACATCATGGTCATCATTTTTCGCGCAATCAGCTTTGGCTTTTTGTCGTCTTTGTCGAACTCATCCTGCACGTGGCAGAACTGGCATTCCACCCCGAGCGATGCCGAAATGAACTGCATGGCCGGAATCAGTTGATCCGCGGGCATCCCTTTCAAAACTTGTATGTTCTTGTACTGTTCCTCGGCCTTCTTCGATGCCGTGGCCTCTGGCGCAGGCGAGCTTCCATGCCCCTGCGCCCCGGCGCCGTTGATGGCAATCTCAAAAACCACGAAGAATGTAACGGCTCCAGTTAGCCATGCGTGCTTGCGGATCATCGATTATCGCCTCGGGTAGAAATGTGCTTATTTACGGCCGGTTGCTGTAGACGTACTTGCCGGAAATCTCAGCGATTGTGAACTTGTTTGGCAAAAGTTGATCGACCCGCGACTTTTCATACGACGGTACGAACAAAAACACGCGGCTGTTGCTCGCCCAGTCGTGTTGCAGATCGGCGTCGGTCAGATAAATCTTCGGTGCATCCGCGAACGTTGAACCAAACCACATCGACGTCGTACGCCCTTCCACCAGGTCGATTGGCTGCCGCAGATAAAACAGCAAAGACGAACCAAAGGCCTGGTCGCCATAGATCATTACTTCGTCGCCGGGTTGCTCCCGCGCGGCAATTTCTTGTGCAAGTTGCTTCGACGAAAGATACGGCCCGAATCGCACCAGCGCAATATGTGCCGCGATCAGAAAGATACACATTGTGATCGCCAGCGTCCAGGTCGCGGCATAATTCCGCCGCCGCCACCGTAGTGCGAACGACAGCAATGGCCCCAACAGCAACACCGCTGCCGCCATCGCTGCCGGCAACCGTAGCGCCGCAAACGATGCATAACTCAAGTCGAGCATGTGAGAAGTGGAGAGCGTGTACGCGCTGTTCGCCTGCCGATTCAGCAGTTCCCCGATATCAGGTTCAAAGGGAAGATGGCGCGACTGCCACAGGCCGAGCAGCAGGACCGCGCTCGCCACGATTCCGATCGCCGCCAAAGCACCCGCCGAAACCCTCAGCCAGCCCACTCGGACGTTATTCCTGCACTCTGCCTGTTCGCATTGAGCAATTCCATCGGCCAGCAGCAACAGGATCGGCAAGTACGCCGGGAACGTGTAGTATTCCTGATTCGTCGAGATCGCGAAGAAAATCAGCACCACCCCGGCCCAGAGCCAGCAGAGCAGGCGCGTGCGCGCTGCGAACGTTGATTGAACCACGCGTGAGGTCGCTTTGACACTTAGCCACTGTTGCTGTGCCGCTCGAACTGCGGTGGGCAGGTAAAAGCTCCATGGAAAGAGCCACACAAAATGCAGCGACCAGTACAGCAACGCCGGCAGCTTGTTGTAATCGTGAGGAATGCGCTTGCCCAGAAATCTCAGAAAATGCTCATTGACGAAGTAGAACCAGAAAAAACCGTGATGTTGCGCGGTTCCCGGATTTCGTATCCCGGCAAGAATGTGCCACGGCACCGCGATCGCCAGAAAGAGTAGCGATCCCGAAATCAAGCGGAACTCCCGCCATCGGCGCCATTCGCCGGTGATGAGCAAAAAGAAAAACGCGGCCCCGCACGGAAAAACGAGCGCGATCAGGCCCTTCGTAAGCACTCCTAGCGCCATCGCCGCATAACCCGCATACCAGCGCCAAGCCGCTCCGTCAGGCTCAAGTGCTGTAAGAAAAAAATACAGCGCTGCAGCAATCAGTAGGCTCAGCAAGACGTCCGGAATAAGGATGCGAGTAAAGAGATAAACCCCCGCGCACGTGTAAACCAACAAACCAGCATAGATTCCGGCACGTTCTCCAAACGCGCGGCGGCCCCAGCAAATGCCCAACACGCCAAGGAGCAGAATCGCGAGCCCCATGAACACGCGCGTACTGAATTCGCTGACGCCAAAAAGTTTGTACGCGGACGCCACCAGCCAATAAGGAAGAGGAGCCTTTTCAAGATAGCGCACGCCATTGATATGCAGAGTCACATAATCGCCGCTGACAAACATCTCCCGCGCGGCTTCCGCATGCGTGGCATCAGCGTCATCGAGCAGGGCCGGCGAAAACATCGAACCCACATACACGGCTAGGAACACAATTGCCAGGGCCCAATAGGCGGCCCGGGATTCGCGCGCAAGTTGTGGTTCTTCAATTCTTAGAGATACCGGATTGGCGATCAAGGAGGTGAACCCAAAACCCAGTGTGACAAATACGCTCGCGCTCGGCAACTGTCCGCGTAATCTGACGGTTATCGATCTGCCGTCTGAATCACCCTTTATGCGCGCAAATTGCGAGCAAACCCCCGAGTTCACGAAGAGCGCAAGAACTCCAGCGCCAGAGCCCAGGCATGCCGCGCCGAGTGTGGTTCATACGCGGCCCGCTCATCGCAGAAGAAGCCATGATCGGCGCGGGAGAACTCGGCGTTCACATAGATCTTGTTCTGCGCGGTCAAGGCATCCGTTATCGCTCTCCGCTGCTCTGCTGGAATGTGCTTGTCCTTACCTCCCCAAACGAACAGCATTGGGCCATGCAGCCTGGCGGTGCGATCGAGCAGTGCGGGCGCAATTCCGCCACCATAAAAAGAAATCGCCGCGCGTAGCGGGATAGCGCTGTTGGCGATAAACGAAGCCCGCCCGCCCATGCAGAAACCAATGCATGAAATCTCTTCTTCCTTCACCTGTGAATCCGATTTCAGCCAATCGTGGGCTGCCCTCGCGTCGGCCTCGACGTTTTCCGGTGTCACCGCTTGCATATGCGGCACCACGGCTGGAAAATCCGTGTAATCAGCCTCAAAACCAGCGGGTGTGGTGCGATGAAACAACTCCGGCGCAATCGCGACAAACCCCTCTCGCGCGAATCGGTCAGCGACATCTCGAATGTGGTGATTCACACCGAACGCTTCCTGGAACACCAGCAAACCCGGATGCGATGCAGCTTCCTTGGGACGCGATACGTAGGCCGCCATTTTTGTTCCGTCAGCAACGGTGAGTTCCACTTTTTGGTTCACAATCGGCATTTGACTCATGTCTGTTCCTGAAAAACTTCTAATCTTAGCTATGCATCGGCCTATCCACTTCAGTGTCGCACAGTCGTGCGCGCGGGCCTGACGCACCTCGCCATGAAAATGCTACAGTAATCGGTTCATGTCTGCGCCAGATTCCATCTTTGTTCGCGCCTGCAGGTCCCAGCCGGTCGAGCGCACGCCGGTCTGGTTCATGCGCCAGGCGGGACGCTATATGCCCGAGTACCGCGCTGTCCGCAAGAAACATTCGCTGCTCGAAATCTGCAAGAAACCGGAGCTGGCCGCCGAAGTTACCATCACCGCTGCCGAGATTCTCGGCGTCGATGCCGCCATCATTTTCGCCGATCTTCTGCTTCCGCTCGAGGTCATGGGCCTGCCTTTTCACTTCGCCGCCGGTGAAGGGCCGGTCATCGAAAAGCCCGTGCGCACCCGCGCTGACGTCACTCAACTTCGCACCGACCGTGCCGCCGAACTGAACTATGTCTCCGACGCGGTATGCCTGGTGGCAAAGCATTTCGCAGGAAAGATTCCGGTTATCGGCTTTTGCGGAGCGCCCTTCACTCTCGCCAGCTACATGATCGAAGGCGGTAGCTCCCGCCACTATCTCCATACTAAGACAATGATGTACAACTCTCCCGCCGAGTGGGATGAGTTAATGCGCAAGCTAGTTGCAGTCACAGCGGAATATTCGGCGGAGCAAGTGCGCGCCGGCGCCGACGTCGTTCAGATTTTCGACAGTTGGGTTGGCTGCCTCAGCGTGGAAGACTACCGCCGCTATGTTCAGCCGCATGTGACCAGCATGGTGAAGCAACTTCAGAAAACCGGGGCCCCCATCATTTATTTTGGAACCGACAGCGCCACATTGCTGCCCGCCATGAATGAAACCGGCGCGGACGTGATTGGCCTCGATTGGCGCATTCCGCTCGATCAGGGCTGGCGCGCCCTCAATTATCGTTGTGCCGTGCAAGGCAATCTCGATCCCGTCCTGCTTTTTGCCGATTGGAGAGAACTCAAACCGCGCGCGCAAAGCATTCTTGAACTCGCCGCCGGGCGGCCCGGCCACATCTTTAATCTCGGCCACGGTATCCTGCCCGAGACTCCCGTCGAGAACGTGATGAATTTAGCTCGATTTGTTCGGGAATACGCTCCCGCGACGGATTCGAGCCGGATCCGGAGGCCTGTAGCCCGCAGCCCAAAAACTGAAGCCCGAAGTCCGCACGTATGAAACGCACCGCCATTATCGGTGGCGGCATTACAGGACTCTCGGCCGCTTTCGCGCTTGAAGCGCCTCGCCGATCCGGTGAAGTGAGATACGTGCTCTACGAAGCTTCCCCCCATTTTGGCGGTGTTCTACGCACCGATCACATTCACGGCTGCATTGTCGAAGCCGGCCCCGATTCTTTCATCAGCGAAAAACCCTGGGCCTCCGATCTTTGCCGCGCGCTCGGCCTTGGCAATGAGCTGATCGGCTCAAACGATGCGTATCGCAAAACTTACATCTTGGTTCATGGCCGCCTCATTCCGATGCCTGACGGGCTGATGTTTCTCGTTCCGACAAAGATTCTGCCCACAGGGCTTTCTCCTCTTTTTTCCTGGAGCAC
>JASHQM010000135.1 GCA_030039165.1 Candidatus Sulfotelmatobacter sp.
CTCATCTATCCCGTTCCCGATCCGCAGTTTCCGTTTCTCGGGGTGCACTTCACACGGCGTATCAATGGCACCGTTGATGCCGGGCCTAATGCCGTCCTCGCTTTCCGTCGCGAAGGCTACCGGCGCAGCGATTTCAGCCTTCGCGATACTGCTTCATCGCTGGCTTTCTCCGGCTTCTGGCGGATGGTGGCGAAACACTGGTGCAACGGCCTGGATGAATTTCGCCGCTCATTCTCGAAAACCGCTTTCGTGAACGCTTTGCAGCGTTTGCTTCCAGAATTGCGAACAGAGGATTTGGTTCCTGGTGGATCGGGCGTGCGCGCTCAGGCTGTGCGCCGCGACGGCACGCTGGTGGATGATTTCAGTTTCGTTTCCTCAGGAAGGATGCTGCACGTGCTTAATGTGCCTTCGCCGGCGGCAACGGCCTCGCTGGCCATTGCCAGGGAAATCGTCCGCACTGCAGAGAATGATTTGGGATTAGGAAAATGATGGCTCTGGTCCCGCGCGGAGAGCGCGAGACTACGAGGTACGCTGAGGGTGACCAAAAGCCTTCCCCCTTGCTAGACCCTCGACCGCCGGGCCAGCTCCCGCATTGGATCCGCCGCGCCGGGCACAACTCTCGCCATCGGTTTTACAACTTGGCTCACCAGCGTGGGCTTGTTCTCGCTCACATGCGGGCTGTCGATCTCAGGGGCACCTACCGCATCCCGGCGCATGCGAAATACGTACAACACCACCTCGACCCGGCTGGAAACTCCCAACTTGTCGAAGATGCGGAACAGATAATTTTTTACCGTATGCTCAGTAAGCTTCAGCCGGCTGGCGATTTCCCGGTTCGATAATCCTTCGGCTACGCAGCGCACCACTTCCTGCTCACGTTTGGAGAGAATCGCTTCGCCCCGGGAATCGAGCATGCGCACCGGCTCGGACTCACGTAGCGCTTCGAGCAGATAGCGCAACTCCTCGCTGTTCGCCCAAACCTGCCCTTGATGCACGCAATAGATGCAGCGCGCCAGCACTTTCGAAGATTCCGTTCTCGAAAAGACTCCCTGAGCCCCGCTGCGGAAAGCTTCCACGACTGTAGCGCGCGAGGAATCATCCATGAGCAGCACCACTTTCGTCTGAGGATGCCCCGCCCGCACCCGTCGTGCGATATCGAACCCAAGCGTAGTCGAATTCTCCAGCGTCGAGCTAATCAGCAAAACGTGCGGTTTTTTCTGTGCTACAGCATCCAGAATGCCCGAACCCCTGGGATCAATGCCCGTGACATCAAACTGCCGGTCCTGCGACAGCGACTCCGCCAGCAACTGGCTGCTCATCCGCGTACTGTCCGCCGCCAAGACCCGAATTTTCTCGCCGTTCCCCGTCACTGTGGCTCCGTTGTGCGCCATCCTTGAATTCATCCTCTTTTGTGAGATTTGTTGAAACACACAAACGCAACATCAACAGCACGTTTGAGCAGGGGGGATTGGACACCGCAACTGTCTCAGGGGAGCTCGCTCACCAAGTAGCACCCACAGGGCCGCTCCTTGCAGAGCAATTGTTAGGGAGACTTTAGTCTCAGGGTCGTAAGCAGTAAATGGCACGTCAGTGCTATGCTCCAGGTAATCCTAGGCGGCGCTAACTCAGGGAAAACAGAGCCTTAGCATGGCCGATTCCATCGTACGGGACCTGTGGAGTAGGCAATTTCTTTCACTCTTGACGCCTGATGAAGAGGCAAAGAGAATAGCGCAACACCATTTCGGCCGCGAGGGCCTTCCGTACGCCTATCCGGGCCAGAAAACCCCATCCCCCCAAGAGGTGACATCGTTGCGCGGAAGCAATAGGGTGCTTGTTGTGAACGCTTCTCTTCGGGTGCTAGCGATATGTGGAATTCTTTGCGGGGCAATTTCCGCTTTTGCCACAACTTCGGCCGCGGTGTTTCCCACGGCTTTGTACTTCAGTCCACAGAAATCAGGCACGACGAGCACGCCCCAAACCGTAAGCGTCTATAACCTCGGGACAACCAGTATCACAGTCACTGGGATCAGCTCGTTAGAATCGCAGTTTGTTCCTAGCGGCGGCCTTCCCGTCACCATTCTGCCAGCGAAATGGGCCAATTTCACAGTTACGTTCAGTCCGACCTCGGCCAAAAACTACAGCACCACTTTGAACGTCACCATAACGGGCTTGCCCACCCAGAAAGTCACATTAAACGGCATCGGCACCAGCACAACCGCGATCGCCACTCTGAACACGAATTCGCTCAACTTCGGCAATGTTTCGCTGGGGGGTAGCGTCACCCAGACTGTCACAATTACTAATACCGGAACCTCTTCATTCAAAGTGACCGGCGTTACGCTGACCTATCCCTTCAGCCAGACCGGATTTACTGACACCGTCAGCATTGCAAAAGGTAAGTCATTGACCATGCAGGTCACATTTTTCCCGACGGTCACGGGCGTAACCAATGGAACTATGTGGATTGTCTATGACAGTCTCGACCCTGCTGGACTAAGTCTCACTGGAGCAGCCACGACACCATCTACCTTGGCCGTGACCAACTATCCCACGCTGCCGAGCGCCACGCAGAGCTCCGCTTACCAGGTTCAGCTCACGGCAGCGGGGGGATCGCCGCCATACTCCTGGTCTCTGGGCTCGGGATCAAATCTTCCCGCCGGCCTTGCGCTCTCTTCTTCCGGCCTCATGACCGGTTCGCTGGCATCGACGGTAGGCATCGGCAATTATTCCTTTATTGCAACAGCGACCGACAGCCAATCGTCCAGCTCCAGCGCTACTCTCACTCTACCCGTCTTCGCCCCGACCGGCTCCGAATGCAACAACATCGTTTTCGACGCCGCTGACGGCTCCGGACCGCTTGTCGATCTCATAGATCTGGGAACGAACTCGTATCTCGGAGTGGAAGAAGGCGGCCTATACGCCAACGGCAGCAATACCCGACCCACTGCATTCGACGACTACGGCGTAAGTCTCGCTCAGAGTATCGGCCCGCTCAACAGCGAAGGCCAGCCGGATCCTAACGGAAAATACGCATTCATCTCCATCGGCGAATCCATTGCGCAGCAGCCCTTCATCGAATTCCTGGGCTTCGCCGGCGTCGACCCCACTATCAATCCCAATCTCGTCATCGTGAACGGCGCAACCGGCGGAGCAACTGCCGCCGACCTTGCGAAACCCAATAACAACTTCTGGAATGTAATCAACGTCGACTATCTGCCCAACGCCGGCGTGACTGCCAACCAGGTCGTAGCTGCATGGGTCAACAGTGTGAATGGCGGACCTTCGGGAACCTTTCCCACTGACATGACGACTCTTCAGGGCAATATGGAGTCGATCGCGAACAATTTGCTCGCCAAGTTCCCCAATATCAAGTTGGCCTATTACTCCAGCATCAATTACACCGGCTATTCCAACGGACTGAAGAACCTGAGCAACGAGCCGTACTCTTACGAAGCTGGCTTCGCTGTAAAGAACGCGATTCAGGATCAAATCAACGGCAATGCCAACCTGAATTACAACCCGGCCAATGGCGCGGTTAAGGCTCCCTGGATGTCGTGGGGTCCCTATTATTGGGCCAACGGCATGGATGCGCGCAGCGATGGGTTAGTGTGGACCTGCCAGGACTTGCAAAACGATGGCACGCATCCCTCCGACCCAGTGGGCAGGATCAAAGTTTCGACGCAATTGCTGGATTTTCTTAAGTCGGATGACACGGCTTCGATCTGGTTTCTGAAACCTTCACAGCCGGCTTCGCAGTCGAAATAAGTAACGCCCGGTTCACTGTGGTTGAGTCGCCCCTAAACACATCGGGCAAAATTGAAGGGGATGTAAATGAAACTCGTGCTTGTGCTGTTTCTCTGCACGCTGCTGTTTAGCACTTTACTGGCGTCTGCAACCTCCAACAACTCGCCGGCCGCAATTTTCGTAACTCCCCCTGAAATCCAGCTCCAACCCGGTCAGACGCAACAGTTGCAGGCCTACGCCTATTACAAGAATGGAACCGTAACGAACGTGACCAACAGTGGTTCCACCTGGGCTTCTCTCAACACCTCGGTTGCCACAGTCTCTTCCACCGGCCTGGTCACAATGAAAAAGGCGGGATCGGTGTTGATTTCTAACAAGGTCGGCATCATCTACGGTTATGGCACCATCGTCAGTTCGTTCACTCCGTTCATCAGTGTGCCGCCGGGCAATGCTTCCGCGGGCAAGATCGAACACATCGTTTTTATCGTTAAAGAAAATCGCAGCTTCGACGAATACTTCGGCACTTTTCCGGGAACCAATGGTGCCACCACCTACAAGAATTCCAGTGGCCAGGTTCTCGCCCTTGGCCACACCCCCGATCCCGCCTCGCACGACATCGGCCATGAGTGGCACGACGCCCACATCGCCGTCGATGGTGGTCTTATGGATCGATTCTCTCAGGAGTTCGATTGCTCGGTGGACGGCGACAATCTGTGCCTGACGCAATTTCAGCAATCCGACATTCCCAACTACTGGTCGTACGCCCAGACCTATACGCTCTCAGACGAAGCCTTCAGCAACGTCGCCTCCGGCTCTTATCCCGCACACCTGGCGTTGGTCGCAGGCAGCAGCCTCGACGTGATCGATAACCCATATAGCTCCGACCCAGCCCAGTGGGGATGCGACGCCATCGCAGGAACCACCGTCCCTTCGATGAACGCCGGCACGTACGTGGTCAGCGCTGTTTATCCCTGCTTTACGGCGACATCCATGGGCAACCTCGCGGACACAGCCAATGTCACTTGGAAGGCCTACACGGCCATTAATTCCACGCAGAGCGGATATATCTACAATCCCTACCGCAGCTTCAGCAGCATCTTCGACAGTGGCGACTGGGGAACGAAGGTCGTCAACTACGACGAGTTCATCACCGACGCTGAAGCCGGCAATTTGCCGGCGCTAAGCTGGCTCACCCCGCCCAGCGCCGACACCGACCATCCTCCCGACAGCGCCTGCGTCGGCGAAAACTGGACCGTTCAGCAGATCAATGCCGTCATGCAGGGTCCCGAGTCGCAATGGAACAGCACGGTGATTTTTCTGATCTGGGATGATTGGGGCGGTTTTTACGATCACGTCTCGCCTCCGCACCGTGATCAATTCGGCCTTGGTCTCCGCGTGCCCTTCCTCATCATCAGTCCGTGGGCAATTCAGGGCGTCTACAACACCGAAGTGGAATTCGCCAGTGTTCTGCGCTTCATGGAAGAAACCTTCAATCTCCCCAGCCTGGACACAGCAGACACTGTCGCCAACGACCTTCAGGACGCTTTCAACTTCAAGCAAACGGCGCGTCCCCCCCTGGTGCTGAACCAGCGCACCTGCCCCCCTGTCCCTCCCGATATGATCGTCAAACCCCACGACGATGATGAGGATGGTGACTAACAGCAGAGTATGAGCATTACGAAGACTCGGCAGAGGCTTGGCCGGCGTGATTTCCGACAAGAGTCAAGGGGCTCGCGCATGAAATTGATTTCGCGATCATTTCTGATCACTCTGCTCAGTTTGCCGGCAATCGGTCAAACCGTGACGCTTTCGCCATCGTCGATAGTATTTGCCTCGCAGACCATCGGAACCACGAGTTCCCCGCAGGTCGTTACGCTCACCAATACGGGCGCCAAGACTTTGAACATCAGTTCGATTGCCGGCGGAGGGAGCGTCGAATATTTTCCTTATACCGAGAATTGCGGTTCCTCGTTGGCAGCAGGGACTTCTTGTACCTTCATGGTGTCCTTCGCCCCCGATCTGGCCTCCAAGGTCAGTGCCACTATCACAATCTCGGACAGCGCCACCCCGAAATCCTTGAAGGTCACTCTCAGCGGCACGGGTGTGGTTTCGGTCATCGGCTTAAACCCCACGAATCTGGTTTTCGGGAATCAGAGCGTGGGCACGACGAGCAAGGCGAAGAGCGTGGTGTTGAAAAACACGGGAACCAGCACTCTCACGATCAATAGCATCGTTCCAAGCGCGGGTTTCACGCAAACAAACAGCTGCGGCTCGTCACTCGCGGCCGGAGCATCCTGTACGATTTCGGTGACCTTCAGTCCGGGTTCGTTCTGGACGCAAACTGGAACGATCACGCTTAATGACAGCGCCCAGGACAGCCCTCAGATTGTTCCCCTGGCAGGCATGGGGATCGTTTCTTCTGCAGCTTCACTTTCGCCCAGCGCGGTGAACTTTTCCAGCCAATTGATCGGCAGCAGCAGTGCATCGCAGTCGGTGGCCCTCACCAATCACGGCTCAGAAACCTTAACCATCAACAGCATCGCCGCCAGTGGTGATTTTTCCGAGACCACAACCTGCGGTCCGACACTGGCGCCGCAATCGAATTGCGGCATCGCCGTGACGTTCATGCCGACCGCATCCGGAGCGCGCGCAGGGTACATCACGCTGAATGATACCGCCTCACCCTTTCTGCAGACTGTAGCGCTCACCGGAACCGGAACAGCTCCCACGACGACTGTAGCGATCACTCCACTAATCGTGTCGGTTACGCCTACGCAGAATCAGCAGTTCAACGCCACCATCAGCGGAGTCGCGAGTTCGGATGTACTTTGGGCCGTGGACGGTGTGACCGGGGGAAGCGCGACTTCGGGAATCATCTCTTCCACCGGGCTCTACACTCCCCCCACTGCTGCAGGTGTGCACGCAATTAGCGCTACCAGCATCGCCGATCCCACGCAGAGCGCGACCGTTTCTCTTACCGTAACTACGTATGGTGGCGTACTAACTTACAGAAACGACAACCAGCGTACCGGCCAGAACCTCAGCGAAGCTGTTTTGACCACTGGAAATGTGAATGCGAACCAGTTCGGAAAACTGTTCAGCTATCCCGTGGATGGCTATGTATTCGCCCAACCTTTGTACGTCCCGAGCGTGAACATTCCCAACCAGGGGGTGCACAACGTCGTTTACGTGGCGACAGAGAACGATAGCGTGTTCGCATTCGACGCTGATAACCTCGTGTCTACGCCCCTGTGGCAGGCGAGCTTCATCAATCCCGCAGCAGGGATCACGACTGTTCCCGCTTCAGACGTGGAAGGCCAGGGCAACGATATCCCCGTGCAGGTGGGCATTACCCCGACGCCGGTAATCGATCTTACGCAAAATGCGATTTACGTTCTGGCCCGCACCAAGCAGGTATCGGGTTCCGAGGTCAGCTATGTACAAACACTGCACGCGCTCGATCTTTCCACAGGGGCAGAAATGGCCAATAGTCCGGTTGTGATTTCGGCGCAGGTAAGTGGAACCGGCGCGGGCGCCACCGGAGGAACGCTCGCCTTCAGCGGCTTGTTTGAGAATTCGCGAGCAGCGCTTGTGGAAGTGAACGGCGTCGTTTACTTGTGCTGGGCGTCCCTCGGCGATATCCCGCCCTACCACGGCTGGGTGTTGGGCTATGACGCGCAAACGATGGAACAGGTCGCCGTCTATGTGACGACTCCCAACGGCCAGGACGGCGGGATTTGGGAAAGCGGAGGCGGACTGGCAGCCGATGTCAACGGAAATCTGTTTGGTATCGTGGGGAACGGGACATTCGATGCGAAAACCGGCGGTATCGATTATGGCGACAGCGTTCTCGAACTGGCGAATAACGGCAATGGCCTGACGCTCGAGGACTACTTCACTCCCTACAATCAGGCACTTTTCGACACTTCCGATTTCGATCTGGGCTCGGGGGGACCGATGCTACTGCCCGATCAGCCGGGCCCATATCCGCACCTCCTGGTGCTAGTGGGAAAGATCGCGACGTTGTACCTACTGAACCGCGACGATCTGGGGCAATTTTCCAACGTGGGAAACAATATTCCCATGTACGTCCCCAACGCCGTCGGCAGATACGCAAATGGAAATCGGGGAACTCCCGCGTATTGGCAGGGCAATGTTTATTTCGCGGGTTCGACCGACTTTGTGAAGCAATACGGCTTGTACGATGGACTGCTCTCAGCCTCGCAGATCGCGATGGGATCGGTCTCGTTTAATTATCCTGGCGCGGGATTGGCGATCTCGGCCAACGGTAACACCAATGGCATTCTGTGGGCGATTGAGTCCGACCAATACAAGACCAGTGGCCCGGCCGTGCTCCGTGCTTACGACGCCACCAATGTCAGCCGCGAACTTTTCGACACCACTACGCTCTCCTCGAACACAGCCGGAGCGGCCGTAAAATTTGCCGTGCCCACTATCGCCAATGCGAAAGTGTATGTTGGCACGGCGACAGAGCTGGATGTGTATGGTCTATTGCCGTAAGTTCGAACTCTTATTGCTCGATAGAAGCTTTTTCACTGCGTAACTGCGAGCGTCAGACTCACGCTGTGAGTGATCGCTGCGCTTCCGCTTGTCGTCGCGGTCACCGTGATTGTGGACTGCGTCGATTGAGCCTGTGAAGTGATGGAACTGGCGCACGAACTCAGTCCCGCTCCCAAAACCAATACTCCCATCATCCCCAAGATCCACGACTTTCGCCGCAACCGCCGCGAACTCCCCGCGCCGCAGAAAACTACTCCTAGGCACGGCAGCAGAAACGCATAGGTCCAGCGCAACAAATCCCGCCGGGGGCCCCGCAGCGCCGCACTTGCCGACACCGCAACGGTCAGTGTAGTCGTGGCCGCACTGCTCTCACTCGGGGTCACCGTGGTGGGATTAAAGCTGCATGTCACCCCTGACGGCAAGCCGCTGCAGGAAAAACTCACTTGCGAGTCAAACCCGTTTTCGGGAGTTACGGTCAACGTCGCGGTAGCGCTCTGCCCCGTCGAAATCGTCAAAGATGTCGAACTGGCCGAGAACTGAAAATCAGCAGCCAGAGTGATCGTATAACTCGCGCTCGCCACGCTGCTGTTTATGTATCCGCCGGCCACAGCAATGGCGTTGATCGTTTCTGTGGCATTGACAGCGATCGGCCCCGTGTACAACAAAGAATTCGTCGACGGGGTCGACCCATCCGTTGTGTAGTACACGATTGCTCCGGGGGTTGTATCCGTAATCGTCACGCTCTGCGCTGAGGTGTAAGTCCCGGACGCCAGCGAAAAGGTCGGCGTCTCAGCCGGGGGTTCCGGATTCACGGTCAGCGGTTGCGCCGACGAGGTCGAGACCGCATAGGTGGCATCGCCACTGTAAGCCGCGGTGATCTGATACGTGCCGACCGCCAGTCCGCCCGCGCCGTAATTCAGAGTGCCAACGCCCCCAACTAAAGGCGTCGTTCCAATGTAGGTCGATCCGTTCGAGAACGCCACGGTTCCAGTCGGAGTGCCGGCGCCCGAGGCAGGCGCGACGGTGGCGGTCAGCGTAACGGACCCGGTCGATCCAACCGTGACGCTTGAAGGCGACAAGCCTAGCGAGGTAGTAGAGGCGGTGCTTCCACTCAGACCGTTCGACAGGCTAAAGAACGTTCCGGCGCTGTTTGCGCCACTCTTTGTCGTCGTTCCATAGAAAACCGTGTCCGCCGCCTGCAAGAGTCCGGCAATCGGTGCCGAGCCGTCAGCGCAGTTTGCTTGTGAGCAGAAACTATAAAGCACGGTCTCGCACCAGCCATTGCCGGCATTGCTGCCGCTGGCGCAACCGCCTCCAGGCTCGGGACTAAGTTCAACAATCGTGCCACAACCACCGGTAGCGGTACACGCTACACCGCTGCCACCGGAGTACGTTGTCCCGTAGAAATTGCCATCGCTGCCTTGCACCAGACCGGCCCGGGGGATGGTACCGTCCGCACAATTGGCCAGGGCGCAAAAGCTATAAAGGGTCGTCAGCACACCCGCGGACGTGATCTGGAAAACCGTCCCTCCATTGTTGGCCCCGTAAATTTGAGTTGTTCCGTAATAATTTCCATCCGCACCTTGTATCAGCGCGTTCGGATTCGTGCCGTCGGAGCATGGCGGACCGCTAGTACAGAATGAGTGAAGTGTTGACAGCGCGCCCGCGGGGGTAATCTGGAAGACGGTGCCTGTGGTCGTACCGTAGAAATTGCCGTCCGTTCCTTGGACGAGCGGAGCAGCAGGATATGCACCGCCTGCAGTGGGAAATGTGTACAGTGTTGTCAGTACCCCCGACGGAGTGAGCTTGAATATAGTTCCGCAGCAGTCGTTGGGCAGTGTACTTGCTACGCCCGAAGTGGTGCCATAGAAATTGCCGTCATTTCCCAGAATCAGCCCTGCCTCCGGGTACGCGGGACCGGGAGATGTGAAGCTATACAACAGAGCTAAATTGCCTCCGGCGCTAAGCTCGAAGACCGTACCGCAGGGCCCATCTTCATTACAACCCGTCCCCGAGCCTCCGAATACGGTCGTTCCGAAGAAGTCCCCGTCTGCATCCTGCACTAGCCCCGAGTTCGGATACGAAGCGGCCGTTGTAGCGAAACTCCCCAGAGTAGCCAGCATGCCGCCGGCCGTAATGCTAAAAACTGCACCGCAACCACCCTCGGATGCGCAACCCCCAAGCGGAGCGCTCACCCCTGGAAAAGTCCCGTAGAAGTTCCCGTCGGCTCCCTGCAGTGAGGTCGAGGCTGGCCCAACACCGCCGCTGAAGCTGTACAGGGTTGTATAAGTCTGCGCCGAGGCGCTGAAAGTTATCGCACAGAAAAATAAAACCAGATTGATTGAGACAATTTTCAAGCTCGAAGCTCCGTCGCTGAACAGCCGTCTCAGGCTTAAAAATCGCGCAGAACCGGCCCCTCGAAAACATGGATCAGACATATTTCCTTCTCAATCCGATGTTCGGCATCTGAGTGCAAAACGTCGGACCAACCGGATCGAGTCACGGCCAGGCATGTAGGCGTGAGGATCGATCTTGCCCGCCCATTGTCGCCCTCCGCATAACGGAGCGTCAAGCTGGCCTTTAGTGGAAGCAGGTGGAACGCTTTCTAGGGTTCCAAGAACCACGGAGTAGTTGTGTCGTCTGTCTTGAAGAAGTTCAGCAACTCACCAGCGACCTTCAGCTCACCCGAGTTCGAAGGATGCGTGCCGTCGCTCTGCAAGTCCTGGCAGGTCCAGATTAGTCCGTCGCTGCGGGCGAGCAGCCCGTTCGCCCAGTAATACGGCCCCCATGACATCCATGGAGCGACCACCGGCCCGAGCGAGGGATTGTAATTCAGATTAGCGTTGCCGTTGAGCTGGTCGGCGATGGCGTTCTTCACCGCAAATCCCGCCTCATAGGCGTATGGCTCAGGATCGATTTTCTTCACGCCATTCGAATATCCCGCATAAATGCGGCTCGAAAAATAGACCATCACCAGATTCGGAAACAGCGTGCGCAGATCGTTCATCATCTCTTCATACTGACTTTGCATCTGCGTCATATCGCTGGGAAAACTCCCGGTCGACATTCCGTCGCTGTCTTCGATCCACGCGACCACAACCTGTTGCGCGGTCACGCCTGCGTCGGGGAGATAGTTATTGAGAATCATCTCCCAATAGTTCGCATTGACGGGAGCGAAAAGCTTCGGAGTTCCTCCGCCCTGCGCGCCGTCGACAAAGACGAGGTGAGAATTAATCTGCGGATCGTACTGCGCGATTGGCAGAAAGCCCCCACCGAATGCATCGAGCGCCGTCGATTCGCCGATGGCGAGAAACGCGTACTTGCCGTTGGGATCGGGATTGCCGGTGGAGTCGAGTGGCTGAATGGCATCGCCCAGCATCACGCCGTAGGAATTCTGTCCCGTGGGACGCGTGTTGCTGCCATCGGGATAAAGTCCGCCTTCTTCCCCTTGGTAGCTTCCCGTGCCGAGATCGTCGATCGGAGTAATCGGAGTCGTCGTGCCAGAAACATCCCACCAGATGTTGCTGCAATCCGAGCCCGTGGTTTTATCAACAGTCGTGGACAATTGGCGGCTGAAGGTGTGGCCGGCGGAATCAGCCAGGTTGACAGTGAACGAATACTTCTGCAACGCCGCGCTCGATGAAACTGTGCCACTGATAACGCCGGCGCTCGCAAGCGTGAGGCCGGAAGGCAACGATGACCCTGACTTCAAGCTGAAGGTGTAAGGCGCACTGCCATTCATCGGCAACAGGGTGACCTGGTAAGCTGATCCCTGCGTAGCTTTGGGCAGCGTCGCCGAATTAGTGAACACCATGCCGCTCGGCGCAACACCATTGCCGGAGAGATCCACAACGAGATTCGGGACCTGGTCGAAGTTGAGCTCGAGGGCGCCCAGGTTAGTAACTTCGTATTCGGGATTGTAGGTAACCGTAATCGTCGCTTTGGAGCCGGCATTGATGGTTATGGGCAGCGTGCCGGCATTCGCGGAGAAGACTTCGGGAACAATTTCGACGGTATTGAGTTTGATGGGCCCGGTGCCGGTATTCGAAATCGTGATCGTCTGGCTGTTGCTGGAGGTACCGAGAGTTTGATTGAGAAAACTGAGCGAGTCCGGGCTGAGGGAAACGATTGCCTTGGAGGCAAGCCCGGTTCCGCTCACCGGCACGACAACATCGCCCGCACCAGTTGCTGTAATGGTGTAACTGCAACTGAAGGCTTGCGCCGCATCAGGCTGGAAATAGAATGAATAACCTTCAGTTTGCCCCGGAGACAGGGTGAGCGGTGCGAGGCCCGAGGACAGTTTGAACTCAGCACACGAAGAGCTGATGCCGTCTATCGTCACGCTGTTGGTACCCGTATTCTTGATCGTGATGGTCTTGGCCGTGGATGTAAGCCCGATGTAAGTGCTGGCGTACGACAGGGTCGGGGGCGAGGAAGTCAGCTGCGCGGAGGCGGACGAGACGAAGAAGAAGACAATTGCGAACAGTGCGGCTGAAGAGTAACGGGTATATCGGCTCATTTAGGATTGACTCGCGTCGTCGGCTCGCAGGTCACACCACAAAGAGACTCGAACGCATAGTTCTAGGGAGGAGGGAACATCAACACCGCGAATTCATTGTATTCCGGAGGGTAGTTCAGGGCTAGCATGAAAGAATTTGCATAGTAGACCCCATAAATCCTCCCGTTCGACTTCGATTAGACTGGTAGTTCTCTAACCAGCCACGGAGGAACCCTTGGTCGTTCTGGTCATTGGAGGCGCAGGCTACATTGGCAGCCATGCGGCGCGAGCGCTGCGGCGCCGCGGACACGAAGTCATTGTTTACGACAATGTTTCCACCGGCCACGCTTTTCTCGCTTCGGGATTCGAACTCGTGCGCGCCGACATCGCCGACGTCGCTACACTGAAAAGCGTGTTGCGGCGGGTGGATTCTGTCATGCATTTTGCCGCTCACGCTTACGTGGGCGAATCGGTCGAGAATCCGCGCAAGTATTTTCGGAATAACGTGGAGTCGGGGCTTGCGCTGCTGAACGCCTGCCTGGATTGCAATGTACGGCGGATTATCTTTTCTTCCACCTGCGCCGTGTATGGAGTTCCGGTCAGGATTCCTATCTCCGAGCAGAACCCGCGCCAGCCGGTGAATCCCTACGGAGTGTCAAAGCTGTTTTTCGAAAACGCTCTCGAAGCTTACGATCGCGCCTATGGCTTACGCTTCGCTGCATTGCGTTATTTCAACGCCGCTGGCGCAGACGAAAGCGGAGAAATTGGCGAACTGCACGATCCCGAAAGCCACCTCATTCCCTCCGCTATGCAGGCCGCAACCGGCGCCCGCCGCGAAATGGAACTGTTCGGCACCGACTACCCTACCCCTGACGGCACTTGCATTCGCGATTACATTCATGTAAACGATCTGGCCGATGCGCATGTCATCGCTCTGGAACTTCTGACAGGCGGCGCTAATTCCATGGAAGTCAATCTCGGCACAGGCCGCGGATATTCGGTGAAAGAAATCATCAGCAAAATCGAAGAAGTCTCAAAATTGAAAGTGCCAGTACGGATAGCTGGCCGCAGGCCAGGAGATCCTCCGGCGCTGGTCGCCGATCCTACGCTCGCCGAAAAACTGCTGCACTGGAAGGCTACGCGCTCGCTCGATGACATCGTTGCAACGGCGTGGAAGTGGATGCAAAGGCAAGACTCCAAAGCGCTGTCGTCGTGAGTGGCTCCACTAGGTGAGCTCGCGGTTATGCGCTCTCGCTTTCCAGGGCGTCTAAGGTTTCGTCATCTACATTCCAGCGCTTCAGGATCGCGAAGATGGTTCGGCTGCTGAATCCGGCGCGAACGAGTTGACGAAAGATGCGTGCCGCCTGTCTCTGATTCTTCGGCTTCTCCAATCGCTTGCGGCGCAAGTATTCGCGAGCCTGCTTTTCTTCGTTCACGCCCGCAAATGCTGCGTCGACGGCCTTGTCGATCACATCTCCATGCACGCCTTTGGCTTTCAGATCGGTGACTACGCGAAGCCGGCCAAACTTCTGGTTGTCACGGCGCAGAGAAGAAAAAGATGCTGCGTATTGCGAATCGTTCAGATATCCGTTGTCTTTTAGACGGCGAATGATGAGTTCCACCAGAGTCTGGCCATATTCAGTGTCGGCCTCGACGCGCGCCCGCAGCAAACGCTTGAGTTCGGCGACGGTACGCATACGGCGGGCGAGCGCACCGACGGCGTATTCATAGAGTTCATCTTCGGAGTAGAACTTCTTCTTGGGGCGGGGTAACGGCATGGGACTACGATAAACCGCTGAGCGCCGAGTTGCGAGTCCCGAACCTCGGGTGCTTAGCGCCGGAACATCGAGCACCAGAATTCATCCCCGAACCATACAGCGCCAAATCCGCAGAGCAGTATGACTCCTACTGCAATCACAACGAGAGTAGGCCCGCTCTCATGATAGAAAAGTACCGGGTGGAAGAGGACGAAGCGAATGCTGATTACCAGGCCGACCTGCACCCCACAGACGAAACGCAGCCCGAACACGAAGCAATCGATCTTCCCGTCGCTGCGGCGTACCATGGGCAACGTATCTGTCCGGAAAATGGACGCGCTGTCGTAAGCTGACGCCGGCCCGCCCCAAATCCGGCTCATTCGTTGCGCGACTCGCTGCTTAGAGCGGACGACCTGGGACTAATCACCGTCCCCCAAATCCGGCCGATTGCATCGACTGCCGCGAAATGTCTGCCGTCGAAGCGATGCCCTGCATACGCAGCTTGAAGTCGTCGGCGTTGGAGGCGTTTTCAAGTGCGGTCTCGTAAGCGACCAATCCAGCCTGGAAAAGATCCCACAAGGACTGATCGAAGGTCTGCATGCCGT
>JASHQM010000136.1 GCA_030039165.1 Candidatus Sulfotelmatobacter sp.
TTCAAAATCGGCAGCGGCGTGAAGAATTATCTTGCGGTTCCTGATCTTCCGCTCGATAGCGCCGGCTCAGCGTATGACCTGCCGGGCGGTTTCTTCATGAATGGAGATATCGGCGCCACGCATGCCTTTAAAACGGCTTCTGACAAGGAATTTCGCGAAGGCGTAGCCGAAGACGTTGCACACGCCTACTATCAGGACGGCCGCGGTCCTTTGCACCCGTGGAAGGGCGAAACCGATCCCGATTTCAGAGGCTGGAACGGCGATCAGAAATATTCCTGGGTGAAGGCGCCGCGTTTCAACGGTGAGCCAATGCAGGTCGGGCCGCTGGCGCAGGTGCTGGTTGGCTTCGCGCAAGGCCATCCGCTCACGGTCAAGTACGCGAAGCTGGCCATCGAAAGAGTAAAAGCAGTCGGCGGACCGAGCATCACGCCCGACATGCTGCACTCCACGCTGGGCCGCCACGCTGCTCGCGCCATTCGCGCCGCCATGCTGGGCGAGCTGGCGCAGAAACACCTGCAACTGCTCATCGACAACATCGGCAAGGGTGATTACAGAGTATGCAACCAGCCCGTCTTCCCCAGCCATGAAGTGGAAGGCGTAGGCACGCACGAAGCGCCGCGCGGCACGCTCTCCCACTGGATTGTGATCAAAGACCAGAAAATCAGAAACTACCAGGCAGTAGTGCCGTCAACCTGGAATGCCAGCCCGCGCGACAGCAAGGGTGCGCATGGCCCGTACGAAGCGTCCTTATTGCGAACGCCTCTGGCGCGCCCGGAGGAGCCGCTCGAAGTTATTCGCACCATCCACTCGTTTGATCCATGCCTGGCCTGCGCCTGCCATGCCTTCGATCCCTCGGGACGCCAGATCGCGAAAGTCAAGGTGCTATGAAGAATGTCCTGATTGGCGGGATCGGGAGCGTGCTGCTGGGGGATGATGCGGTCGGGCCTTACGTTGCGCAGCTTCTCGCGGCCTATTATGAGTTCGAACCAGGCGTTGAAGTCATCGACCTGGGAACTCCCGCTCTCGATCTCGTCAATCGCATTTCCGCCCGCGATGCAGTAATCCTTATCGATTGCATTGATACGCAGGCCGATCCCGGAACCGTGCTTGTCTATCGCCAAGAAGACATCATGCGGCATTCACCGGGCGTGCGCATGGATCCCCACTCGCCTGCACTCGTGGAAACTTTGCTGGCCGCCGATTTTCTTGGCGTAGGTCCGGCTGAGGTACTGCTGGTGGGAGTTGTGGCGAAATCGTTCGAACCAGGAAATGATTTAAGCGCTCCGGTGAAAGCCGCAATTCCTCAAGCGATCGCTCGGACTCTCGCCGAACTTGATCGCCTAGGCGTCGCCTACAAACTCCGGGAGAGGCCTCTCGATCCCGGCATCTGGTGGGCTTCCCAGCGCCAAGTGCCGGCTGTTCACTGCGGACTGAAGGCTTCCGGCAACCGAGAATCTCTTCACACTTGCCAAAATTCGATTTCTTCAAAGCTGTCTCAAAAAATATAATCGTCGTGTCTGCTGGAAGCGGTTTTGCCCGCCTCCACTCTAGTTGCAGGCAAGGAGACATACCCGAATATGAAGATCGCAAACGATGTGACCGAATTGATCGGCAATACACCGCTGGTACGGTTAAAGAAGGTGACCGAGGGTTGTGCAGCTCAGGTGGTGGCCAAGCTGGAGGGCCAGAATCCCTGCGCCAGCGTGAAAGACCGCATTGGCGTCAGCATGATCAGAGAAGCCGAGCGCGCCGGAAAAATTCAGCCCGGCAAAACCGTACTGATCGAGCCAACCAGCGGCAACACGGGTATTGCCCTGGCTTTCGTCGCCGCAGTGAAAGGCTACAAACTTATTCTCACTATGCCTGAAACCATGAGCCTGGAGCGCCGCGTGCTGTTGCTGGCCTTGGGCGCGGAGATCGTGCTGACACCCGGTCCCAAAGGTATGCCGGGCGCAGTGGCCAAAGCGGAAGAGATTCTGAGCAAGACCCCGAACGGATTCATGCTGCAGCAGTTCGACAATCCGGCGAATCCCAAAATTCATGTGGAAACGACGGGGCCAGAGATTTGGAACGACACCGATGGTAAAGTCGACTTTCTGATTTCTGGAATCGGCACGGGAGGAACGCTCACCGGAGTTTCCGAATACATCAAGCCGAAGAAGCCTTCATTCAAAGCCATAGCAGTCGAACCGGCGGATAGCCCAGTGCTTTCTGGCGGCAAGCCTGCCCCCCATAAGATACAGGGACTCGGCGCCGGTTTCGTGCCCCGCGTTCTGCGGACTGATTTTATCGACGAAGTTGTGACGGTTACTAACGACGAGTCGGTCGAGATGGCGCGCCGCCTTGCCAAAGAGGAAGGTCTGCTGGTTGGCATTTCCTCGGGCGCGGCGACGGTTGCCGCGCTGAAAATCGCGAGTCGCAAAGAGAATCAAGGCAAGCTGGTGGTCGTCGTTCTGCCGGATTTCGGAGAACGCTACCTGACCAGCGTTCTGTTCCAGGGATTGCGCGACCAGGCATTGCAAATCCCGACAGCATCTTTGCCGGAAACAGTCGTGACTTCACAACGCTAGCCGTCGGAGATGGCCCGAAGCGTTCAAGTGGAATCGCGTCGCTCAAATCTTCCTGCAGAGCGGCGAGCGCGATTCCGTGGAATCGGACATCACCTATCCGATGGACTCCGTTCATGGGACTGCCACGGCTGGAACCCGCGCGCCATGCCTGCCGCGTAAACTTCACGTGAGATAATGAGCCTGCGTGGCAGCGGCGGCCCCGTAGCTCAGATGGATAGAGCAGCGGTTTCCTAAACCGTTGGTCGGCAGTTCGACTCTGCCCGGGGCCCCCATTCCATCTCAAAGCAAACGCGCTAGTTAACGGCGAAGGACGCCGCGGCCGCGGCATTCCATTCCCGTGTTGCCATTTCGTTGCCAGATGAAGATTTTCGGCACAGACTCTTCCCGTTGCGTGCCGGTTGAGGAAGGGGATTTTGAGTGTAATCGAGATTTGTTTGACAATTGTGACGGGACTTGGCAAGGAAGTCCTTAACCAAAACGGGGTAATGGGGTGTTTAGGGAAGCATTATGGGATAGTACCGAGGACCTCACCCGCCACCAGGTCGTAGGCGTTTTCTTCTACCCAAAAGCCATCAAAGTAGAACGCAATCGGTACGAACGGCTTGACAACCTGGCACCAAGCTCCAGTGAAATTGCTGCCGGTTCCAGTTGAAGGGGTGTCCGCAACCACCCAGTA
>JASHQM010000137.1 GCA_030039165.1 Candidatus Sulfotelmatobacter sp.
GCTTATGCAGGTGTCTCGTTGTGGGAAGGTTATCGCGCAGGCCATCCGCACATGATCGCAGTGCACGATGGCGCCAAGCGCTCCGAGGTGACGACGCCATTGTTCAAGGGCTTCTCGCAGGATTTTCCGCCGGAACCGAAGGTCCCGGATGAGGTGAGAAAAGAGTATCTCAAGTAGTCACAAGTCTCCAGAGACTAAAGCCGATCAGGCAAACAACGGAACGCCGGCAGCTGCAGCGGCCTCGATCAGGGCGCGGTCTAATGTGGCGAGTGGCAGTTGCTCGCGGCGTGCTGTCTCAAGATAGATGGCGTCGTAGGCTGTCAGCCGGAACGCGCTGGCAACGCCAAGAGCCTGCCGGATGGAGATCACGCTTGCACTGTGGTCAATCGCACTTGCAAGCAAGATTTCGACGTCTGTTAGACAACGATCAATATGGAGTTTTGTGAGGCTTCCACGCCGCTCAGCCGTGGCAAACCCGTTTGCCATCTCGGTAGCCCACAGCGAAGGAACAATGGCGCGCGATCCTTGTTGCAAGCCCCGCCAGATTTGAACCGCAAGGTGCGGAACCGGGCGATCCAGAAACCAAGCCAGGCTGACGGATGCGTCGAGAACAAAGCGGCTCAACGCCGGCCCTCTTCGATCAGCTCTTTGATGGTGGAGAATTTCGAGCGATCCACGTGTTTTCGAATATCTTCAATGTCAGCCCAGACCTCCTCCAACGTCTTTTGCGGCCTGACGGGCACGATCATGGCTGCGAGCTTGCCGCGGCGGGTAATCCCGATCTGTTCGCCTCCGTTGGCGCGCTCAACCAGTTCCGAGAGCTTTTGCTTGGCTTCAAAAAGGCCGACTGTCTTCACAACTCACCTAGATTATTAGTCTAGATGACTTCCGGCGCGATGTCAACGGGCGCTGATTCCTTTACCCAGGTAGCCTCAACTCCACCCATATGCTTCGCCACAAGGTTGAATGCCAGTACCGCGGCTGTACCGGTCAGTGCCCCGGTTATCGCATAACAGATGACAGCAAACGCCGAGCATAGAACGCCGGCGAGAAAGTGCGTGGGAGTCGGGAAACGAAAATTGAAGCTGAGGAGCAGGGACGGAGCAACCACACCGATGGGTAGAAGGACCTGCTTTGCATTCAGAAGCAGCAGCGTGGGGATGTAAATGATGCCATAAGCCCCGTAGATGATCGCGAGCACGCGCGCGAAAGGAGCAACGTGAAGCGATAGAATCCGCATAATTCCCTCCGTCTTGCGAGCCTTGCCCCGTTTAGCATGAGATCACGCAAACCTGACCTTCACATCCGGCCCCTTCTCGAGATGAATGCTTTCGATGAACCGTACCTTGCCGGTTTGCTGGGTCAGGATGACCGATGACGTGCGCGTGCCCTCGCCGAAGAAACGCACGCCTTTGAGCAGCGCGCCGTCAGTAACACCGGTTGCCGCGAAGATGAGCTGTTTACCGGGAGCCAGATCCTGGGCTTCGTAGATGCGATTCTTGTCTTTGATTCCCATGCGGGCGAGGCGTTCTTCCTGATCGGGTTTCACGACAAGGCGGCCTAGCATGTAGCCATTAAGACAGCGAATAGCCGCGGCAGTGATCACGCCTTCCGGCGCGCCGCCTGACCCCATGACCGCGTGCACGCCCGTACCGATAACAGCCGCGGCGATTCCGGCGGAAAGGTCACCGTCGCCGATCAGGCGGATGCGAGCGCCGGCGGCACGAATGTCAGCGATAAGTTTCTCGTGGCGCGGGCGATCGAGCACGATAATGACTAAGTCTTCGACGTCGCGTTCCAATCGTCTTGCGATGTTTTTCAAATTGTCAGCGACCGGAGCGTCCAGTTCGACGGCGTTCTTGCACGAGGGCCCTACGACGATCTTTTCCATGTAGCAATCGGGAGCGTTGAGCAAGCCTCCGCGCTCGGAGGCGGCCAGCACGGTGATCGAGCCAGGCGCACCAGTAGCGCAAAGATTCGTTCCCTCGAGCGGGTCAACGGCAATATCGACTTCGGGAACCTCCCGGCCATCGGGAAATTCGGCGCCGACTCGTTCGCCGATGTAGAGCATGGGCGCCTCGTCGCGCTCACCCTCGCCGATCACGATGGTGCCACGCATGGGGATGGAATCCATGGTCTGGCGCATGGCTTCCGTGGCTACCTGATCGGAGAGCTTGCGCGCTCCCTGGCCCATGGTACGGGCCGAGGCGATGGCCGCCACTTCCACCACGCGCAGGAATCGCGATGCCAGGTCGCTTTCAATGTTTTCGCCAAAACTGCGGGCCTTGCCTTCAGAACGAGTATGGTTTGCAAGGTTTTGCGTCGCCATAATGAAGACTCCAAAGATTAAGAAACGGTACGCCGCCGGTTTGTGACTATAACGCAATTCCGCGTGAAATTAAAATAATTGCTTACACACATAGGAATGCCTGATACCCGGCACCAATCAGCCGTGATATTCTCTCCCCCTTATTTAAAAGCCATGGCCAAGTCTCGCCCGCTTACATTCCTGTGCATCACCACTTATGAAAAAGGCCAGGAATTTATGCGCGAATGCAAGCGCCAGGGCTGCCGCATACTGCTGCTGACCGCGGAAAAGCTGCGCAACGCCGATTGGCCACGCGAAAGCATCAGTGAAACCTTCTATCTGCCCTCTGAAATTCCCCTCGCTCATATCGTCGAGGCGGTAACGCATCTGGCCCGCACGCAGAAGATCGATCGCATCGTAGCGCTC